>CAZYNY010000006.1:0-53375 GCA_964648095.1 uncultured Nitrospirota bacterium
CTTGTAACATGTTGTAAAATAAAACTTTTTAAAATTTAACTGTTGAAAATGAGTAAGAGTGGCAATAAAGATCTCTTTCTTGGTTATAGGCAAGAATCTTCTTGCGGTCGTTGCCCCCGGAGGTCACATGATAGACCGCCCCCGCATATTTGATCCTCATTGGCTTTGCCATGTGTAGTCTGTAACAGAACTAATCTTATAGTGCAAGACCCCATAACCTTGCATAACCATTCCCCATGACCATTATGATGGCGGTGAGGATTTCGTGAAAGATATGGCTAAGACCTATAATATTACTGAAAAGATAAAGCGGATAGGAAGACAAAAGGGCTGGAGGAGCAATAAAGAGAACGGTTCTCTTTAATTATAGGCCCCCTTTAATTATACATCCTGCTTGACATATACGTATAGATATAGTAGGTTATACGCATATTATGGAGGAGGATATTATGAGACAACTAAAACGTAAAAATTACTGGTTGGACGAAACCACAATCAAAAAAGCACAAAAACTTTTTCGGGCAAAATCAGAGACCGAAGCGATACAAAAGGCCTTAGAATTGGCTATATTTCAAGAAGAGGCAGCCAGGGCATGGAAGGAAAATGCAGGGCAAGGTGGCATAGAGGATATATATGTACAATAGATATTTATTTGATACCAACATTTATATCCAATGTATGCTGGACCGTGAGTTTTCAACCCGTAATGAAGACGAATATAGACGTAAAATCCCATTCACCTATTTCTGTAGCGTCGTCGTCCAGGAACTTCTCTTAGGTTGTATCCATGATCTGGCTGTAAAAAAAGTAGAGGCCTTCTACAAACCCTTTGAACGGGTCAGCCGGACGATAAGCCCTATCTTTCATGACTGGGAAGAGGCGGGCATTATTGGACGAAAGATTGTCAAAAGATACCCCTCTTTCAAAACCAAGCGGTTCGCCCTCATCAATGATATCCTGATTGCCCTCTGCTGTCGAAGGATCGGGGCAACATTAATTACAAGAAACATTAAAGATTTTCAGGTTATCTCTTCTGTCAAGCCTATTCGATTCGAGATCTGGGAATAGGCCGAAAAACTTGTCTTGGTTCCTTATCTCTTCTCGATTAAGATCTTACCAACCCTTGTCCTGACAGTCATAGGTTATAATGCACTATCCCGATGGTCAATCTTTTGGAAGGTAAGCGTGGAAGATCGGGAAAAATATGGGAAGTGTCCCTGGACTCCCCTCCGGGATGGCTCCCATCAGGGGATAGCCCCTGCTATTGAGAAAGAAGTTTCAGAAATTCGGCCACGCTTAAAACTGTGATGCCTCGCTCTTTCAGAAAAGAGACTACCTTCATGTCCCTTTTTACATCATCATCCCTTGTGACTAGATGAGTCGCATTGCCTTTAACGGCTGTTTCGATTATGAGGTCATCATCCTTATCACGGCATAATGAGACCTCGCCGGAAACAGAAACATGATCTGCACGCTGATCGATCAGCAGGAAAAGCTCGAGGATCGCTTCCTCTTTTATCCCATATTTATTTTTTATCCGGGGACGATTCAGGACGTCTATAAATTCTTCCAGAAGCGGATCAGAAATAACGAGCTTGAATTTGTCTTCTTCCCATTTTCCTCTGAGTTGGGCAGGATAGCCTGTAGGAACGAGAACTGAAGAGATCCATATGTTGGTGTCAATGACGACCCTAATGGTCACGCTTTTTGTCTCGAACCTCTTTCAGGGCATCTGCGATATCCGATTCTATCTCATCCAGCTGAAATTGAGCGGTCTTTAGATGGATCTTTTCAATCACTTTCTTGAATCGCCTCTGCCATTCTTGAGGGGAGAAAATCCGGATCTCTACTTTTTCATGTTCCTTCAACGGCAATTTTTGGAGCGGCTTTAGCACCCCATCCTCAAAGATAGCCTCGATAGTCTTGGACATTCCTATTGCCTCCCGATGATAAAAGCATATCGAATGGTAGGATAAAAGTCAATTCATCGATTTAGACTTGCTCTTTCCTAACAATTGGTTGATTTCTTCGCCTCTTTCCGATATTCTTTATATTAAGAATTAATCTGAAGACGAAAAACGATTCTTCTCACCTGCTGTGAGGAACTGGGTTTTGTGAGGAGGTAATATCCATGCCTAAGACTATTGAAGCCATCTATGAAGACGGTGTTTTTAAGCCGCTGGATCAGGTCCCTCTGCCCGAACATACCAAGATCCGTCTGACATTGTCACCCCCCAAAGATTGGTCAGAAAAGTTTAAACTTTTTTTGAATAAGGTTCATCAGCGGACCAAGCATATTCCTCCAGAGACGATCGAACGGGATATCACCCTTGCCTCCAGAAAAAAAGGGTAAAAGATCTCCCCTCATTGTAATTGATGCTAACATTTGGGTATCAGCCTTCATAAGTCCGACCGGTTATTCTGTAAATCTTCTTAATCTCTGGCTGGACCAACAGTTTGAGGTAGTTGCAACTCTCCCCTTACTCGAAGAAATCGCCAGAGTATTACAAAAACCGCGTCTCCAATCCCGCTATGAATACCTCTCCTCCGAGATCAAACGGTATCTTACTTTCATCAAGGAGGGGGCCATAATCGTAACCCCCTCAACCGCCATCAATCTCTGCCGCGACCCCAAAGACAACTACCTTCTGGATGCTGCTATCGAAGGCAGGGCTGACTTCATTATCACCCGAGATGACGACCTCAAAGGGGATCATGAACTTATTACCCAGATGAAACAGCTCGGCGTACAGGTAATGACACTCTCCAATTTCTTTAGAATCTTGAAGGGTCTCCAAACAACATGATTACCCTAAATCGAGGGTATCAATGCCTCTGCACAATCACTGTCCCTGCAATCTTATCACGCCATGCCTGAATGTCATAGATATCCTGTCCCAGTAATTCCATTTTTCCCATGTCCCACTTTATTCCCGTAATCTTAAAATAGCGCAATGTGTAGACCTCTTTGACTTTGCCGTACATGAGATCCCGCAAAAATTCAAGGTGATGGGCCAGGCCTTTTCTTCCCGATCAAGACCTTAGCGAACCTTGTCCTGACAGGCATAGGTTATAATGCACTATCCCGAAGGTCGATCTTTTGGAAGGTTAGCGTGGCTGATGCGGAAAAATATGGAAAGCGTCCCCATTGGTTCTCCGTGGCATATCCAGATATAGCGCGTCACAACCGCGCTGAGAGTGGCAATAAAGATCTCTTTCTTGGTTATAGGCAAAAATCTTCTTGCGGTCGTTGCCCCCGGAGGTCACATGATAGCCTGCCCCCGCATATTCGATACTCAATGGCTTTGCCATGTGCAGTCTGTAACAGAAGTAAGCTTATGTTCCAATACGCCAAGTGACCCCTCATAAAGATTTCAAGTCCTGCATCTCTCTACCGCCCGCCATAATCCGCCTTTGTAAAATTTTCTGGAGACACAAGCTTTATCCCCTCAAATGTTTTGATTTTTAATATGTGCGGATCTCTGCTTATAACACAGTCTGCATTAACAGTTGCTGCGCATTCCAGAAATTTGTTATCACTTGGATCATCCTTAATTATTTCTACCTTGACCTTTGTTTCTACAAAATTGCCGACTTCCAATATCTGATCCAGAAACTCGGAAATTTCATCCTGACTGAACTTAAATTTAGAATAATTCAAGACTCTTTTAATTTCATCAAATATCTCGGCAGAAATGAATAATTCTAAATCTCCGTCAATGCAGTTGTTGAAAATATTTCGGGATGCCCCTTTCCATCCCAGCGCTGAAACAAACACATTCGTATCGAGCACTACCTTCTTGCCCATTTAACAGCCTCATCCACCACATCCCCTTTTAACCCTTCCTTTTTGAATCGTTTCTCCACCTTTTCAGAGAGGCTCTTAAAACGCTCGGAAAGGGAAGGTCTCTGAACCTTTTTGATTACCAGATAATCCTTTCCACTGAACAAGAAAAGCTCATCATCAAGTTTCAAGCCCAATGATTTCTTTATCTCCTTAAGAAGTCTTGAATCTCCAGTTTTGTCTATCTTTAAAAGTTTATCCATAGCATCCTCCGGTAAATCATTATTTGCCTTTTTCTAAAATCTCATGACTAACATCCACTGTCTGCATAATTCGTTCTCCTCTCTCCATATCTTATCAGAAACACCATGAGTGAAATGGAAGAACCGGACGGTTTTGCAGTTGATCGTGAAGCCGAGGGCTATGAGGGTATAGATAGTGCCCGCGATGATACCATTCAAGAGAAGTTGGTTAAACATCTATTTCACCACCAGAGAAAAGCCTGCCTGTTCAAAATGTCTGTCATTGGTAAATGCCTTCTTAATGTCAAGCATCTTCATAGCCTCAAAACTTGTGCAGTCAGTTATTCCCCAGTCCTTATCCATCCTTTGCTGATAAAGCCTCCACGCATTATTATATGTTTCATCGGTTATTTTGATTATCTCAACACTGGGGGATTTTTCGAGCTTATCTATGAATTCAACGACTGCTTTTCTAAATTCCACTTTGCTTAATGCATTAATCGTTTCGATAATTACATAATTTGTTGTGAACAGCTTAGCCTGTTTGCCGAGAAGGTCTTCAAATACCCTTAAAGCAATTTCATGATAATTATCGCTTTTATTGATTGCTGCAATCCACGCAAAGCTGTCAACAAAAACGGCCCTTGTCATTTAGGAACACCATAAAGATAATGGTCGTGATGCTCGGCAAGGTCTTTAATGCCGGTTTCCACAGCAATATCCTTTAAACCAAAAAGCGGGTCTTTCCCCTTCTTAACCTTTTCTTTTTTCTTGCTTTCCTTCATTCCTGTTTTTAGATAATGGATAATCTCAAGTAGTTTCGGCATATCTTCCGCAGGCATATCCTGAAGCTCTTTAATTATTTCGTCTTTATATTTAACCTGCAAACGCATTTTAAATCCTCCTTTAAAGGCTTAATTGTTTTCTTTTTTACAGTTTCTATCTCCACCATTAACTTTTTAGTGCTCTTTAATAGAACCGTCAGGCTGTCCCATAATCACGAAAATACACTTTTTTGTCATTCTGAGCGAAGCGAAGAATCTAATAATTTCAATATGTTGCAAGTTTAAGATTCTTCGGCTGATGCCTCAGAATGACATTTTGGGACAGCCTGCCGTCCCATTCATTTACTTCCGCATTTACTTCCTGCAACGTGTTAGTTGCCGTGCTGCATTCTATCATTCTTGAGCCTGTTTCTGCTCAACTTCCTGAGCAATACTCAAAAAAGATGTATAATCGGCAAAACGTTCATAAACCCCTTTCGTGTCGAACAATTCGGAAATTATTTTGTCTTTCTCTTCAGGATGAGCGTTGACATAATAATAAATACCTAATAATTGAATAGTTGTAAGAAGACAGTGTTCTCTGTTTACTGAGTAAGTAATCATTTGACTAGGGAAAGCCGGTTCACTCCGGTCATCCAAAGGGGTATCGCAGTAAGCATTTACTATGAGTAGCCCATTAGGCCTGATCCCTTTATCAGTCAAATACTCAGAAACCCATTTTTCCAATTGTGCCGCGTGCTTCTCCGCAGCACTCTTTGAAACGCCTTTGATTTCAACAACGGCTAATTTGTCTTTATAAGTTATGATTAGATCATCTCTGCCAGCTTCTACTTTGCTGCTGGCAAAACCAAGCTCCTTTAAGACAGCCTCGACTTGCACCTCAAGGGCGCGCCCTGACCCCGATATAAGAAGCTTATATTTTGCTGTGTTAGCTAGTTTCTCCTTCAAAGAACTTATGTTGCTAAGTAACTTTTGAAGGTCTGCTTCTTTCTGTAAAAGAAGTGAGCGTTGCTCATTTTCACTAGGGAGAAGGAAACGTTTTGACCACTCTGGTAATGAGAAGTCACCTGTTGTTTTTTGAAGTTCTTTTGTGAGATCAGTAATGGACTTTATAAAAATATTACATACGGTCTGATAATCTTTGTTTGTCTTAAAATACTCTCGGGCATAGAATGGAGGCATGAACAAGAAAACCCCTTTTTGGGTAGACATCCAAGTACCAACGAGCTTTTGTGTTCCCTTTATAAACACAAAGGGCTTGCCGATATTTTTTGATGAATATGCCACGTAATAGTGATACTCTTTCATTTTAGACCAATATGTCTTAAAAGGTTCAGAGCCTTTAAATTCAATATTTTGACCTTCGGCGATTACCGTTGCCAGCTCTTTGATGGGAATTGAAGACAATAGATTCAACTCATTTATGTGTCTTGTCGTAACCCTGTTTTTCCCTGTACCTGAAAATTCTTTGGACCCCGTTGCATAATAACACTTCTCAGGTGGCGGCAGTGTGACGATAACTATTCTGCCCAGATTTATCATTTCTGCTATTTCACCTTTTCTTCGAGAAATGTCATCCAAGAGCTTCGGTGAGTCATCATCACTGATGTTTCTACATCCTTGATGTTTTGGCGTAAAATAATCAGTATCGTATTCACTGAAAAGGTGACTCGGATTCCAAATTAGCAGGTCGAAATCAAGGAAGGAAAGAGGTGATCGAAATAGCTCGTTAGCAACATTCTTGTGCTCAATATATTGACCGACGGAAATAATTCTCACAGTTTAGTCCTTTCATGCAGCATGGCAATTAATGTTTCCGTTGCATGTGAAGTGCAAAGCACTTTTCCATTTTACACATGCAATGTGTTAGCCGTCTGTTGCAGGCAGTTTTTTGCAAAGAACCGCCCTATTTTTTTAATTTTTTACACCTAATCGATTGCCTTTAGTTTTTATTAACATTGCATTACCAAATCCCTTTCAATAGTAAAATTATGCATTAGCGCAGAGGCAATATCTGATGCTCCTGAACATGCAACCTCTTTCGAATCCATTGATTTAGAGCGAAGAACACGGAGTAAATTTATAAACTCTTCTTCAGAGAAATCTGGCAGGTTTCTTCCGAGTCGCGGTCTTTTTGCCCAGGAATCCAATCCGCAATGTTGAGCAATTCCTAGACGAGCTGCGTGAATAGCCATTGTAGCTTGATCGAGCTCGGTGGGAATTATAAGCTGT
The DNA here is from genome assembly GCA_964648095.1 of uncultured Nitrospirota bacterium. Lineage (GTDB taxonomy): Bacteria > Nitrospirota > Nitrospiria > JACRHA01 > JACRHA01 > JACRHA01. The sequence continues at coordinate 7,044 of CAZYNY010000006.1, forward strand.
GGAGTTTTATGCTCTGCAAATGTGCCTACGGTTCCAATTCCTCCATGAGAAATTACTGCTGTTACCCGCCCAGCCAAAGAGGAGCTTGCAATAAACGGTTTTGTAATTACTCCCTTCGGGGCGATTCGTAACTGGTTATGACCAGTACTTATAATTACAAAAGGGAAAACGGTTTGGGTCAACTGGACGATCTTGTTGATATCGCATGGGTTTCCAGACCCAAAGGTGATATAACAAGCCTCCATTAGATCGTTCTTATGAAAATAAAATTGTGGCCCAAAAGAGGCGCGTATGAAATTGACTGAATGAATATTTGGGAGGTTCGGCAAGGGAAGATCAGGCTGGGGAACAAAGATTGTCTCTGTCCGTAAATAGGCATCATATGTTAGTTCAGGTATACCAAGCATTTGGCTCAAATAGGAATAAATAGAATCGACACATCCCCCCAAAAAGATTTTTTTTGCGAATTCAAGAACTGCCGATTCCGTCGCTGTCATTTCCTTAAGACACACAATGGGGCTCAGGTAAGGTCCATGAAGGATTGATACATGGGGAATTCCCAGATGTCTGGCAGCTTGGGTCGTGAATATACCTGGTAATCCAATAACAAGATCGGGACGCAATTTCTTCAGCAATTTCAAAACATCCCAATTAGACTCACATACATGATTCAGGAAAGCGGAAGACGGTTTATCTGGATCACAGCAGTTGTGTGAAAATCTCCACGGAAGCCGATGGTGAGTATATGTATGCTTCCATGTCTTAAGTAGCCACTCTGCCTCGTTCGATGCAGCAATTTCAACATGAATGCCATGTGATGTCAACTCGTCTGCAATAGATAGGCCTCGGACCAAATGACCCAAGGTCTCGCCGATATGTGTGATCATCAAAATGTACATATTACCCTCCACTCAAAAGTTATGTAAAACAATATGACCCTTTAATTACCTTCATTGAAAATCTTCTTAACCTAATACAGATCTATTAGGCATAAAAGTTATATTCATCCTAAAACAGCCCCTTTGTTTCAATTTCAGGAATCAGTTCATTTGCAATTTCCACAATCCATTTCTCAAACTCATTTGAAATTTGCTCTTTATTAGAGTTGATCTTATTAGTGTCCAACAATTTCGGATTCACACGAAAATAATTCATTGTCCTGCTAAAAAGCCTTCTGACGATGAAGCCAATTGTTCTTATACTGATCAAAGGAATAAGAGGTGAGCCAAGTTCGTCGACGAATAGCTTGGCCAAATCATTGTATACATTTTCTGCTGTGAAGTTCCTAATTTTTTTATAAATATCAAGTGTTTCCTGAGCTTTCCATTCATCTTCCTGATTTTTCCAAAATAGGTGAAAGTATTCTTTGAGTATCATCTTTCTTTCTTTTGCATCCTCTATGCGCAAGGGATGGAGGTACTTTACTGTATATTCTATTCGTGTCCACAAGTCCTGTGGTTTTACTAAAGTCCTGAGATCTTCTGGCGGCAAACTTGCAGCTAACACATACAGGATAAGTTTGCAGTCAAATTTTTCCCCTGACTCTTTCTCAAAGCCGCCGGTTTCCATAAACCTAAGAAGCCCCGATCTAATGTCATGAGCAGCATCGTGGTGTATCTCGTCTAAAAAAAGAATAGTGCGCTGTTGAAGTATGAGAGATTGCTGAAAGAGTTTATTTACGGCTTCTTGATAAGATACATCTGATGAGAGCTTTAACTTTAATAGTTTGTCTCTTTCTGTTTTTGACATGGGGCCTTTAAAACCAAGAGCCTTTTTAGTTTTATTGTATCGCAGTTTATTCCTGACCTCGTCAGGAAGTTCTTTAAGACTATCGCTTTTTACATTATCATTAAGACTTACTTCTACTAACGTTTCTTCAAAACATTTTTGGATTATTATATCCCTTAGGTTTTGGAACTTCCCAATCGCAGATGCCGAGATGTCTATATGATTTATTTCTTTATTAACACTCATTGCGTCTTTTAGTAAATGAACAAGCCTCTCTTTGCCTGAGCCAGGTGAGGCGGAAAGTAGTACAGATTTTGCAGTCGGATTAAGCCAGACCTCACAAAGATTTGCTATCGCATTTCGAATGTTTGGACTTGCAACAAGAATTTTTTTCTTTCCAGGTAACTCGATATATTTATTATTGTCTATATCAGGGTTAATTTTGAGCAAAAAGGAATTTCCAGAGGCCCCATTCTGCAAAATTTCACATTGTAGTTTGATTTTAAACCAGCTAATGAAATCAATAAGATTATCTATATTATTATTTGGCAGATGAGGCGCCAGAAAAAGAATAGTATCGGCAAGTCCACGTACTTTATCCATCTGTTCTTTGGGATTCGTAGGTGGAGGCATTCTATGAAAAAAGGGGGCGTGAAGAAGTCGTGATTCTTCGTTATTTGTTATTTCAGCTAGTGTATAGAAATAATGCTCTCGGCAAGCTTTTACCGTTATTGAGCAGTTCGAAGAATTACCCTGTGATTTTTTGAGTTTAGTAAAGAACTCACTTAAATACCATGGAACTGGCTGTGCTTTAAAAATATCATCAGAACTGAATACATTTTTTTGGAGTATCTTTTCTACCAAAGAAGGTTCCATTGAGTGAATCTTTCCAAGAGCAGTAGCCAACGAGGTTGCAAAATTGGATTTTTTTGAGATCTTATTAAGTGCTTGTCCAAACTGAGTATTCTTATATGACGAGATAAATTCTCGTGTAACTTTGTCGCCGTCGAATGCTATTTTTATGGACAATGTGTCATTATCTGCTGCCATTTTCGCTCCCCGCAGTTAAAAAATAAAAATGGGACGGCAGGCTGTCCCCTTTATATATACAAGCGCACAAACCTAGGGTTCCTTTAGAACGCAAGCGCCCGCCAGCAGCATTTGCTTGTTAGCCAGCGCCGCTATGGTGGCTGCCCTGTCTCGCGTCCGGCGGGCCATGCATCGGTGACACCAGCGTTGATACGTTCCGAAGCCGTGGCATCTGGCGATGGGCATAGAGAGCCACCAGTAGAAGGAAGACGTAGGGCGCCCACAGTTCCCACAGGGGATCACCCTGAAGCACGATTGGTGTCCCTGCTAACAGTAGACCAAAGATGGGCGAAGCAGCCGCAAAGACGCCAACGACCGCGAGCGACATCATGGACGGGCCGAAGAGTTCGTCACGAGGGAGGAAGCCGGCCCATAGGGCACCCTCCCACGTTAGAGCGAGACGGCCGAGCTTGGCATTGATACGAGCCTCCACCGCCGACGCGAGAAAGTAGCCGACCCGGTGCGACCGCATGGCTTCGCTCAGCCAGACAAGGAGCACGAACACGCACACCAAGGGTATGGCGGCCGAGAAGACTGCGGTGACAAGAATCCGATTCTGTGCCAGGCCGTCGATCGTCATAGAGCCGCCGGCAAGTGCCGCCATTGCTGCCAGCCCCAAGATCAAGATCTGAGTGCGATTGTTGATTGTGTTCATGCTCTCCTGCCTGAGGCTTTCATACTCAGCGAGGAGGGCAGTGAGTTCCGCTGTGTCCTGGTCATCCCACTGCTTACCAGTCTCGCGCTCATGCTCAACGAGATTGAGTGACAGGCGCGAGAGAGTGCCATAGTCGTGTGGACTTCGCGGGTGTGAGAGCGAGAGCAATCGCTGCAAGGCTTCCCGCTCGGCGGCGCCAAACTGAAGTGTGGGCCGATGCTGAGGATGAGCAGTTTCGTTCTCGTCCAGATTCTCATTCATAGCGGGACTCCACGAGCCGGTCGCGTGTACAAACTGCGGCTCAGCCTCGCGTTCTCCCTGAGCGAAGCGAAGGGAGAACCAGTTATTAGACAGTTAGAAAAAATAGCACAATGTTTTGATATGGTCAAGCCCCGTATCGCGCAATCTAAAATGTAACCATAGAGGGTATCGTCACGCAAATTATAATGTAACCCGCCACAATGATGAGAGGAGGGTTACTATATGGGCCGAAAATCGAAATGGGAATACCTCAAAGCGATCTATCAGCGATATCACCAAGCCGAAAGGGCCCTGCGGCAACAGATCCTCGACGAGTTCTGCCAGGTCTGCGGCTATCATCGCAAGTATGCCATCCGGCTGCTGGGTGGTCCCCCGCCCCAGAAGCCCCAGCAGAAGCAGAGGAGGCGGATCTGCACCTATGGTCCGCAAGTGATCGGCATCCTCTCTCAGATCTGGGAGGCCGCCAGCTACCCCTGGTCGGTGCGGCTGAAAGCCCTGCTCCCTCTGTGGATGCCCTGAGACTTTAAAAGAGACGGCAGGCTGTCCCAAAAGAATAGCATAAAGGTATAGAATCTGCTATACTTTCATAAAATATGTTTGAAAGGAGCAGGTTAATGTCATTTAAAGAATACAACCAAGATCAGCCATTTCTCTTACCATTGTCATTACACGATTTTCTACCTGACGGACACCTTTCCCATATAATAAACCATCTGGTCAATGACCTTGACCTTAAGCTGCTTTATTCTCGGTATTCAGATTTAGGTTGTTCTGCCTTTCATCCGCAGATGATGCTGAAGGTGCTCTTTTATGGATATGCGATGGGTGAGAGGAGTTCTCGAGTATTAGCACACAGGTTAAAGAGCGATGTTGCATACATGTATTTGTCAGCCCTACAACAACCTGACTTCAGGACGATAAACAGGTTCCGTAATGACAATATAGATATTCTTAAGGGATTATTTATTCAAATAGTAAGACTCTGTGTAGAGATGGGGATGGTATCAGTAGGAACGATAGCGATGATGGGACAAAACTAAAAGCGAATGCATCCTATCGGAAGACAAAGAAGGCATCAGATTTAGATGAAGAGATAGCTGCCATAGAAGAACAGATAGAAACTATTGTTCGAGAATGTGAAGAGGCTGACAAAATGGAAGATGAGTTGATGGGTGAAGATAGCCCCTATGAAGTCATCCCTGAACCCAAGGACAAACAGGGGTTAAAGGAAAAGATCAAGAAGGCAAAGGAGAGATTATTGGCAAAGGGGTCAAAAGAGATAAACCTTACAGATGAAGAGGCAGTAACGATGTTACACAAGGGATACCGTCCTGAGCCTTCATACAACGGACAGATAGCAGTAGAGGAAAAAAGCGGGGTAATAGTGGCTGCAACACTTACCAACAATCCTGCTGACTATGAGGCATTAACCGGATTAATAGAGGAGACCGAAACTAATACAGGTGATAGTCCATTGGAGGTGGTGGCAGATTCGGGATTTTCATCATATGAGAACTTACAGTATTTAGAAGAAAAAGGAATAGAAGGCTATATACCGGATCAGAAGATGGAAAGCATCCGTAAGGGGACATGCATGCACCCTGAGTTTCATAAAAGCAGGTTTAATTATAATAAAACCGATGATACTTATACGTGTCCGATGGGTAAGACGCTTACATATAAAGGATTAATGAAAAGAGAAGGGAAGCCTGACATAAGGATGTACAGATGCGATGCATGTCCTGCTTTAAACAGAAGGGCAGAATGCACGAAGGCAGAATACAGGACAATCAGTTTAGATCCGAGAGAATACTTATTTGAGAAGATGCGAGTCCGATTGGACACAAAGGAAGGCAAGAAAAGATATAGCAGGAGGAAATACCTGGTAGAGCCGGTATTTTAAAGATATGAAACACAATCGGAACATGAGGCAGCTTTTATTAAGGGGCAAACTGAAGGCTAAAGGGGAGTTCCTGATAATGTGTATAGCACACAATCTGAAAAAGATAGCGAAATGGATGACTCCAATAGGTGGTAACCCAGGACTTCAACCGCTACAGGCATAGAGTGGCCTTAACTTTGTGGCATCGGTCCATAGAAACCATTTAACGGAAAGAATATAGAGATATTTATGATGAAGACATCAAAAAGATGGCATAGAATCCTTAACTTTAAAACTATTTTGGGACAGCCTGACGGTTCTGATTTCTAATGGCACGGAAGAAAGATAGTAGGTAGCACATCAATACTCAACTGCGCCACCTTGCTGCCCAATGGGCCTGGGAGATTCACTATTTCCGGTTCAGGACGCCTTTTTTAATTTATCACTATCAGTACTTTTCATTTTCTTGAGATCTTTCTCTAAACCTTGATTCAAGAGGTATTTAATATACGCTTGATACGGTATATCTAACTTGGTTGAAAAGGCTTTTAATTTATTATAAAGTTGAGTTGGAAGTCTAATGCTTATTATTTTAGTAGTACCTTCACTCGGCAATTTAAACCCTAAATCATTTAATGATAAAGGCTTATTTTTATCAATAAAATTGGTGGTATCATTATTGTCATAAACAATAACTTCATTTCTTTTTCTCTTCATAAATATCTTTCTCCTTTCTTGACGCCTTCCGGGCAGATATTATTCTTATCTTTTCATTTCTAACTGTGAAGGCAATCATGATTATATTGTTATATGCGCTTTTACCATAAGCAATTAATCTATCTTCAGTGGTTGAATGTTTTATGTCTTTAAAAATTACTAAATTGTTGTCATAAAAGCTTGATTCTGCTTCTAAAGATGAGATCCCATGTTTAGTCTCATTTTTCTGAATATTCCATTGGTCCCAATCAAAAGTAATTTCTTTCATTTAATAATACAATAATAAACAACATATTACGTACTGTCAAGCATTACAAGGCAGTGGTATTGTATGGTATTGGCGTGTGATAAGAAGACGGACATTAATGGACGCTGGTAGCATAGCACAGCATACCGGGGTCGCACAGCATACCGGGGTCGGGTCTACATCCTTTACAGCATTGATTGAATTTTGACTGACAGAATCATTACTGCGTTATTAAAATTGAGCTTCCTGAGAATACTCTTATGTGGAGTTTGTCACTGCCGAGGGAAAGACAATAGCTGCCTTGACGCTGACTGAAGCCGATATACGCCCCATGGGCAGCAGGGAGATTCTCCACGTCAGGGTTCTTGCTTCGACATAACTCTGTGAACCCAGATCCTATTTTCCGTGTCCTGTTCGAAATTGCCCGTGGGTATCTACACAAAAGTCGTTGATCTCTTTAAATGCCTTCTTTATGGTTACAATTGTTGCCGGCAATATGGGGTAACTCCTATACTGGCACAAGAATGATACATTACCTGCTCTTTTAATTCATTGCAGCAATATACCCTCTCTGCTATCATTAGCAAAAAAACCGGTCTGGTTAATATGGAATCAAAAAAGGGTAAGCTCTATATAGTCAGCACACCTATCGGCAACCTTGAGGATATTACGCTCAGGGCGCTTAGGATCTTAAAGGAGGCGGGGATCGTTGCTGCCGAGGACACAAGACACACAAGGCACCTCCTTAATCATTATCAGATATCTACCGCTCTCACAAGCTACCATGACTTTAACAAGGAAGAAAAGGCAGAGATCCTTATTGTCAGAATGAAGGAGGGAACAGATGTTGCCCTGGTCTCTGATGCAGGCACGCCGGGCATATCTGATCCTGGCTTTTTTTTGATCAAAAGATCAATTGAAGAAGGAATCAATATAGTACCGATACCCGGCCCGACTGCATCAATAGCGGCCCTATCAATCTCAGGCCTTCCAACAGACGCCTTTGTATTTGAAGGTTTCCTTCCTAAGAAGAAGGGACAAAAGGCAAAGAAGATAGAGGCGTTGAGGGATGACAGGAGGACAATAATCCTCTTTGAATCCCCTCACAGGATTGTAAAGACCCTTGAGGAGCTTGAATCTATCCTGGGAGATAGGAGGGTGGCGCTTGCAAGGGAGACAACAAAGGTCTATGAAGAGGTTATCCGCGGCAGACTGTCAGAGGTGAAAAAGGGGCTTGAAAATAAAAAGATAAGGGGTGAGATTACATTGGTCATAGAGGGGAATAGATGTGGCTGATGGAAAGGCCGCTTGTCCCGGTATCGCTATCCTTTATTGCAGGCATAATCCTGGGCGAGATCTTTAATTTCTTCCCTCTTACAACGACATTAATTATCCTGCTCCTCATATTTATTGAACCGGTCATAGCAAGATATTGCCCGATACGTTCATCCAGTCTCCTCTTTCTTATCATGATCTTGGGCATGGTCTATTACCAATACTCCTCAAACAAGATCCCTGCAGACGATATCTCATATCTCAACGACAAAGGCAAGCTAACCCTTACAGGAGAGGTATCGGCGCCTGTAAAACATTATAAGGACAGGATTGTGGTCGTTATAAGGGCGAAGGAGATAGGCGAAAGCAGAGGCCCCCGTCCGGTGAGCGGTTATCTCCGCATGGCCGTATATGGTGATAATCCGGACATTCAGTATGGGGATATCATAACGACTAATGTTAAGCTGCGGAGACCAGGATCATTTAAAAATCCCGGCTCCTTTGACTATGAAAATTATCTTATGAGAAGGGGCATCAGATCAACAACAAGCGCAAGATCTCAGGAGATAAAAAAGATAGGTGTGGGAGGTTGGAAGATCCTAAGATATATCTATTCAGTCAGGGAAGGGATCAGGGTCAAGGCAATTAATTCACTGGATCAGGGCATATCCCCCATATTCATGGCAATGATCATTGGCGAAACCGGATATATTACAGATGGTATACGGGACGACTTCATGTATTCGGGCACCACCCATATACTTTCTATCTCCGGATCCCACCTGGCGTTGGTCGCATTCCTCATATTCAATTTGGCACGGATCATCCTGCTATACATGCCTTCAAGGCTCCTGTTGAGGATGGGGGAATATATTATCCCCTCAAGGGCGGCTGCCGCGGCTACGATCCCGCCCCTCATACTCTATACCCTGATAACGGGCAGCGAGGTGGCTACAATAAGATCACTCATCATGGCAAGCATCTATCTTACTGCAATCCTCATTGAAAGAGAGGATGACATCTTAAATGCACTGGCCTTCGCAGCAATGGTAATACTTGCCTGGGATCCTGATGCCCTCTGGGACATATCGTTTCAACTCTCATTTATCTCGGTGCTATTTATAGGACTGGCCCTCGAAAACTGGTCGAAGTGGAAGAATAAGGATAAGGTAGATGAAGGGGATTATAGGATCAATGATGCCTTCTCCATATGGCAGAAAATAGGATCAAACCTCCTCCTGGGCCTGATAATATCGGTTGCGGCTATGACAGGGACTGCGCCATTAGTTATATACTATTTTCACCAACTTCCATGGGTAGGGATAGCCGCAAATCTTGTTGTGTCCCCTGTTGTAGGAGTATTTGTCTTGCCTGTGGGATTGGTATCGGCTTTCATCTCATACCTTTTTAACACATCAGGTCTATTCTTCTCAGGAATAAACAATATCGTCCTCCTGATCTTTTATAAGATAGTCCATATCTTCGCATCGATCCCACTCTCGGATATCCATCTCTCTTTGAGTCTCCCCTATGTCATATTCCTCTTATTGCTCTTTATTATTCTAATCCGGTCGGTCCAATCCCTAAAGGGATGGAGGGTCTGCTTTACCGCGGCCATACTTATTCCTATTCTTACCTTCGAGTCCGGAATCATTCACAAAAAAAGCGGCGGGATCAGGGCTGCATACCTTGATGTAGGCCAGGGTGACTCGGCAGTAATCGAGTTCCCCGACGGGAGGGTAATGGTCATAGACGGCGGGGGGCTTCTTGGGGAGCTTGATCTGGGGAGGGCGGTAGTAGCGCCTTACCTCTGGGAAAATGGGATAAGGCGGATCGACTATCTTGTCTCAACCCACCCTCAATTAGATCATATGGGCGGCTTAAATTATCTTATTGAAAGATTCAGGATTGGCGAGATATGGACTAACGGGATCTCCAGGGAGACAGACTTTTACAAAAGGTTTCAGCATCTGATCGCCTCAAAAGGACTGATTGTCCGACACCCCAAAAGAGGTCTTGAAACGGCCATTACTGAGGATTGCCGGCTCTTAACCCTAAATCCGCCTGAAGCGGAGTTTTCAGATAAGCTGAACAACAACTCAATTGTGTTAAGTATATTCTGTAAAGGTATCTCATTCCTGTTTCCAGGCGATATTGAAGGAGAGACAGAAAGGGACCTTGTTGAGTCCGGAAACATCTTTCAGTGGGACATAATAAAGGTGCCCCATCATGGAAGCAGGGGATCGCTTGACCATAGCTTCATCAAACGTATTAACCCAAAGGTTGCTGTAATATCGGTGGGAAGATATAATCCTTATGGCCACCCCACAGATGAGGCTATAAAGACATATAAGGATATTGGGGCAGAAGTCTTAAGAACTGATATGGATGGGGCTATATCGATAAGGAAGAATAAAGATGCCTTTCGTTCAAAAAGATATATAGACATCCTTCCTAAAAGGGTGGAGATTAATAGTAATATCCTTACCTCCGAGATAGAGAACATAAAAAGACTATTCCTCGATTTTTGATCCATGCCCATCTAATCCCTCATCATCTGATATATTGATCTTCCCAAAGAACCACGCCTGCCTTAATGGCTGATCTGGCCTGAACCTTGTCCATTGTCCATAGGTGGGCGCCGATAAACCTTGCCATGGCGATGTAGAAGGCATCATAAAAAGCAATCCCATATTTACGGGAAATTAACAGCCCTTCCTCAGCTATTTCTACTGACTCTTTGGTGCGTATAGAGAAGCTCCATATTATCTCTATAAGATCCTTGGCTTCTTTTAGGGGTATTGTCTTTGTCTTCCATATGGCATTGGATACCTCAAACCTCCAGAATGATGGGGCATATAAGGTTGCCTCGGATTCAACCACGCTCCTTATCTCTTCAGATGCCTCCTCTTTGAGGAACAGGGCGCCAAGTATACTTGCGTCTACAACTATCTCAGCCACGATCCCTGTCTTCCCTGATACTTTTTGCCCCGGTCCCTCTTGGAGGTCTTGGTACCCTCCTCATGATCTTGTCTACGCGTTTTAGGAGCTTTCTCTGCTCTTCTCTTAGAATACGAGCTTCGATCATAGCCCTAAGATATCCGCTCCAGTCTTCCGGGACCTCCTTCATCTTCTTTTTAATATCTTCCGGCACCCTGACAGCAACTATCTTCATTTTTTTATTTTACTATTTGTTAAACAGTATGTCAAACACTGCGGACGCATACTTTCAGGCATTTTTCCAATTTTACAAATTCCAACATCTGTCTTAACTCTTTGGGAACTAAAGAATAAAAGCCTGTCCCATTGATCAGTGCCGGCTAAAGCATTGCAATAAATTCATCCCAATGCGTTGCAGGCAATGTCTCTGTAGTTGAATGTCCATATGCATGAATGATCATGGCCGCTTTCTCCACCTGCTTGGGGTCATTCGATTCAACTATATCAATGACATCAAAGCGGCCCATGGTTGCATAGCTCGCCTTCCAGACAACACCAGGACAGTCGCTCTTAATCTTTGACGATACGGCAGCAGCCAATTTCTTAAAGTCCTTGGGATCCTGAAATGCCTCCGGTGAAAACCTGCTTAAAATGATATAAGTTGCCATCTGACACCTCCATTTACACTGTAACCTTCACCTACCAACTACCCTTCAACTAATTATAGTCTAGAATCCTTATTTATTGTTGTCAATGAATCTTGATTTTTCTTACACCTCTTGCAACTCCATGATGAGCGATCCATGAGGTCATCTGCAAGATTAGGTAACCTCCCTCAATGGTAGTCTTTCTTTTAGATTTCCCTAATGGATTGAGTCTTTTTTCCTGATAAATAAATATGGATCAGTGATTTCCTTTATCTACCAGGATTCTCTTTCCCGGCGGCATCATTCAATCTGTTATCGGACGAGGAAAATATTATCTCCTTTGTAACCTTACCCTTAAAGAATAGATAAGATGCCAAATGGATAGCATCAAAGCCACGCAGTCCATGTTTCTCTGCCAGATCTCCAGCAAGATGTGAGATCTCCTCATTTATTCCTATTATCAGGTAATGTCTCCAATCATCCTCAAAGACAACCTTTATCCCGGATAGTTCTTTCTGGGTCAGGTTCCTGTTCTTTTGCTGTTTGGCAAATGCTGCCCTGGTTTCTGCATAGGCGACTATGGAGGTAAGAACTAGAGAGGCACTTGAGACAAGGTCAATAACCTCTAATGAGCCGGTCTCTTTTATGTAGAGCTTAACAAGACTACTTGTATCAAGATAGACCATTATCGGCGGTCTTCCAGGACGATCTCCGATGTCGGCTTCCCCTTAATGGCAGGTGCCTTTGGGTTACCCCTTGGTTTTCCACCTTTCCATTCCACAACACCTTCTTTCATTAATGGAAGGACCTCATCCATAATATCTTCCTGCCCTATCCTGGACATATACGCCACCGGTCTCCCTCGCTCTGTAACTATCAGGGTTTCCCCGCTTTTTACCTTTTTTATATAACCGCTTAGATGGTCTTTCAACTCCTTTACGCCAACCATTGACATAAATACCTCCTTAAGTAGCTACTATAATATCAATAGGTAGCCACCTTGTCAATGACAGTTTAGATGACAACAGGGACGAAGCCGACCCTCCTTGACAAGGATAAGATATTGTGATAATAAAAAAGGCTTCATACGTCATAATTGATTATTAATACGAAAGGAGTAGTTTATGCAGAAGAGATATCTTTTAGCCCCAGGGCCCACACCTATTCCGCCAGAGGTACTAGGTGCCATGGCGTTGCCTATACTTCATCACCGTGCACCTGAATTTGCAAAGCTCTTTGGATCAGTGAGGGAAGAGTTGAAGTGGCTATTCCAGACAAAAAACGATGTCCTGGTCCTGGTCTCAACCGGGACAGGTGCCATGGAGGCATCGGTTACCAACATCCTCTCTCCCGGAGACAAGGCCTTGGTTGTTAATGGAGGTAAGTTTGGCGAGAGGTGGATGAAGATATGTCAGGCCTATGGTGTAAAGGTAGAAGAGGTAAAGGTAGAGTGGGGCTATGCCGTAGATCCGGCAAGGATAGAGGCAGCCTTAAAGAATGATCCCTCAATAAAGGCCGTATATATCCAAGCCAGTGAGACCTCCACAGGAGTTGCCCATAATACAAAGGCAATTGCAGAGATAGTGAGGAGATACGATGATACGATACTGGTCGTAGATGCAATAACCGGTCTCGGGGTCTTTGACCTCAGGACTGACGAGTGGGGCCTCGATATAGTTATTGCAGGTTCCCAGAAGGCCCTCATGCTTCCTCCAGGTCTTGCATTTATGAGTCTCAGCGAGAAGGCATGGAGAATGGCGGATAAGGCGAAAAACCAGAGGTTTTATTTCAACCTGAAAAAGGAGAGGGAAAACCAGCAAAAGAACCAGACCGCCTTTACTGCAGCGGTATCATTAATCGTTGGTCTAAAGGAGGTCTTGAGGATATTAAAGGAGGAGGGTCTTGAAAAGGTCTTTTCAAGGCACAGACTCCTTGCAGATGCAACCAGAAAATCTATGTTAGGCATGGGGCTCTCTCTTTTTCCTAAGGAGTCCCCAAGCGATGCACTGACTGCTGTCAATGCCCCGGAAGGTTTTGACGGCCAGGCCATTTACAAGACATTGAGAGAAAAATATGGAATCACCGCTGCCGGCGGGCAGGACCATCTGAAGGGGAAGATATTCAGGATTGCCCATTTGGGATATACTGATACATTCGACGTGATAATAGCTGCATCCGCAGTGGAGATGGTATTAAAGGGGATGGGGTATCCGGTCAAGCTCGGCTCAGGTGTCGGCATGGCCCAGGAAATCTTAATGAAGTCCTGATATATCCCGATAAAAAGAATTCGACCGAAAACCGGTCATCTAAGTTAAGGGAGGATAGATTGAAGGTCTTAGTCAGCGATAAGCTTTCAGATAAAGGGGTGGAGATTTTAAGATCTGCAGGTCTTACAGTAGATGTCAAGACCAAACTGACCAAAGAAGAACTACTAAAAGAGATAGCCGAATATAACGGACTTGTGATAAGGAGTGCCACAAAGGTTACAGCAGAGGTAATCAATGCTGCCAAAAACCTGAAGGTAATCGGGAGGGCCGGCTCCGGATTAGACAACGTTGACCTGCAGGCTGCAACAAAGAGGGGCATAGTTGTGATGAATACCCCTGGCGGCAATACGGTAACTACCGCAGAACATGCAATAGCAATGATCCTGTCCCTGGCCAGGATGATCCCACAGGCCACAGCCTCTACAAAGGCCGGAAAATGGGAGAAGAACAAATATATGGGGGTAGAGCTTTATAACAAGACCCTAGGCATTATCGGAATAGGTCAGATAGGCAGCTATGTTGCGAAGCTTGCCAGGGGACTTATGATGAATATTGTCGCATTTGATCCCTATCTGTCACAGGAAAATGCCAAGAATATGGGGATTGAGCTTGTAGACATGAAGGAGCTTTACAGGAGGGCTGATATAATAACCATTCATTCACCTCTTACCAATGAGACAAAATACCTTATCAACAAGTCAACTATAAAGGAGTTGAAGGATGGTGTGATAATAGTAAATTGTGCCAGGGGTGGCATAATTAATGAAGATGACCTCTATGAGGCCCTGAAGTCCGGAAAGATAGCAGGCGCAGCGCTTGATGTCTTTGAAAAGGAGCCTGCAGACCCCGCAAATCCACTCCTTACCCTTGATAATTTTATCTGCACCCCCCATCTCGGAGCCTCAACCACTGAGGCCCAGGAGAATGTTGCCCTTGCAGTCGCAGAGCAGATAGCAGACTACCTGGTAAGAGGGGTGATACGGCATGCAGTTAATATCCCTTCCGTCCCCCAGGAGATATTGCCTAAGATACAGCCGTATCTGACACTTGCTGAGAAATTGGGTTCCTGCCAGTCCCAGATTTATAAAGGAGGACTGGAGAAGGTAACCATTGAATATAAAGGTGAGGCGGCAACTTTTCCAACTGCTCCCATTACCATTGCCCTCTTAAAAGGTCTGCTAAGCCCTATCCTGGAAGATACAGTAAATTACGTAAATGCCCCTATTATCGCCAAGGAAAGGGGCATAGAGGTGGAGGAGGTTAAGAACGTTGATGCAGGGGACTTCTCTAATCAAATCTCGATAAAAGTAAAGACAGGAGGGAGAGAGGGGCGTGCCTCAGGCGCAGTATTCAGCAACAAAGATGCAAGAATAACAGAGATAAATGGTTTCTCTGTGGAAGTAATACCGGATGGTTACATGTTGATACTCTCCAACAATGACAAACCCGGAGTAATTGGCTCCGTCGGGACGCTGCTCGGAGACAACAATATCAATATAGCCAGGATGCAGTTCGGTAGAGAGGTAGCCGGGGGGAAGGCTATTTCCGTCATAGGAATTGATTCACCTGTTTCAACTGAACTCCTGAACAGGATCAAGGGACTACCGAACGTCCTTTCAGTAGAGCAGATTAAACTGTAACAACCTTGGTTTCAGAAGTTATGAAGCCTTTTAAAAATCAACGGTCATCAACCCCGAGGGGAGTTACATCCCTTCTTCCAGAAGCAGCCTTCAGGAAACGGCTTATAGAAGGGTCTATCCTTGATACCTTTTCACGCTGGGGGTATCAGGAGGTAATTACCCCTGTCTTTGAGTATCTTGATGTCATATCAATAGGTCTTGGCGAGGAATCCCTGGAGAGGGGATACAAATTTGTTGACCGTTCAAGCGGGAGGCTGATGCTCCTAAGACCGGATGTAACCCCTCAGATAGCAAGGATGGTAGCAATGCAGATGCGCGATCATCCAAAACCCATCAGGCTCTCTTACTCGGAAAATGTCTTTCGCCATCAGGATGAACATGCAGGACGGGAACGGGAGATTTCCCAGATTGGGGGGGAACTGATAGGGATTGAAGGACCGGAGGCAGATGCGGAGATTATATCTGTTGCCATAGAATCCCTGAAGAGGCTTGGCATCAGAGAATTCAAGATCGTCATTGGCCATATCGGTTTCTTTGATGAGATATTGTCCCGGGCAGGTATAAAAGAAGGCGCCAGACCTGAGATTCACGAGGCAGTCCTAAGGAAAGATACATCAAGGCTCAAGGAGATATTAAGGAGAGAGAAGATTGGATTAAGGGGAACAGGCCTTGTCAGTGAGATACCCTGGCTGCTCGGGGGGAGCGATATATTAGAAAAGGCGGAAAGGCTCGTTAAGGACATAGGTCATATGGAAGGCCTTAAGAACATAAAAGAAATATTCGACATCCTGACTTCTCATGGTTTTAAGGATTATATCCTCATAGATCTTGGCGAGGTGAGAGGTATGGGCTATTATACCGGAATGGTTTTTGAGATAATCTCTGAGGGTATCGGCTATGAACTTGGCGGCGGAGGCAGGTATGATAACCTTATTGGGGGGTTTGGCTTTGACTGTCCATCAACAGGCTTTGCGCTTAACTTAGAGCGCCTCCAGATACTGCTTGATAAGATAAGGATCGGGGTTGAATATAAAAGCGTAGACCTTATAATAACGAATGGTGAGTGTACATCCAGTGAGCTTTTTAGGGTCGCTCAAAGGCTCAGAGATAACGGCTCCAGGGTTATTCAGGTACCGGACTTAAGCAATGACGATCTGATCAAATATGCCAGATCCTACAATATTGACAAAGGTGTTATCGTTGATAAGGAACTTATCAGTAATAATGAGATCTATCTGATAGATTGTAAAAAGGGCACAAGAAAAAGGATAAACATAAAGGAGATATGATAATCTATCTCACCAAAGGAGAATAATCAGGTGGCTTCAACAGACCTCATCGTCCATAAACTTCCGCCTCAGAATATCGAGGCCGAACAGTCTATCCTGGGTGCAATACTGCTTGATAACAACGCATTAAATTCTGCCCTTGAGATCATTACGCCCAATGATTTTTACAAGGAGGCGCACAGGAAGATTTTTCTTGGTATGCTCGACTTAAATGAAAGGGGTGAAGCTGTAGATCTTGTCACGCTTACAGACAGCCTTAGGGGGAAAAATAAGCTGGAATTTGTTGGGGGCGCATCTTATCTCTCCTCCCTGGTAAATATGGTTCCCACGTCAGCAAATATCAGATACCACTCCAAGATACTGCATGAAAAGGCGCTGCTTAGGAACTTGATAAATGTGGCTACAGAGATAGCCTCCCTCGGGTATGATGGGACTGAAAGGGTTGAGGAACTTCTGGATTATGCAGAAAGATCTATCTTCTCCATCTCAGAAAGGAAGATAAGGCCTTCCTTCATACCTATAAAGGATGGGGTTAAGGAGTGCTTTCTCACACTGGAGAGGATATCAGAAGGAGGTCTAAGGGGGATCGATACAGGATTCCGTGGCCTTGACAACCTTGTTTCAGGGCTTCAGCCCTCTGACCTGATCATTGTTGCCGGCAGGCCATCTATGGGCAAGACTGCATTCGCCCTCTGTATTTCCCAGTATATAGGAATAAAAAAGGGGGGTGCCGTTGCTATATTCAGCCTTGAGATGTCAAAGGAGCAACTCGTACTGAGGATGCTCTGCTCTGAGTCAAGGGTAGATGCGCACAAGCTGAGACTCGGTTACCTTGCCCCTTCTGACTGGAAAAAATTGACTGATGCAGCCGGCAAGCTCACTGAATCCAGGATCTTTATAGATGATACCCCCAGCGTCTCTATACTTGAAATGAGGGCAAAGGCGAGGAGACTCAAGGCAGAACATGGAATTGATCTGATTATCGTAGACTATCTCCAGCTAATGAGGGGGACAGGAGATGCGGATACAAGGGAACAGGAGATATCTGCGATATCAAGATCGCTGAAGGCCCTTGCAAAAGAATTGGCTGTTCCTGTAATTGCGATATCCCAGTTAAGCAGGGCCGTGGAATCCAGGGGAGGCGACAAGAAACCTATGCTTTCCGATTTACGGGAATCAGGGGCAATAGAACAGGATGCCGACCTTGTAATCTTTATATACAGAAAGGAGGTATATGAACCCTGTGAATGCCCCAGGGATACTGATTGCGCATGCGGTAGGAGGGGGATTGCCGAGGTGCTGGTCAGAAAACATAGAAATGGCCCTACAGGCGATGTCCCGCTACTCTTTCTGGACCGATATACAAGATTCGAGGATCTTGAACAACGCCATGCCTAGAAAGTAAATACTTTAGTAGATACTCAGGGGCAGGCGCGTGGGTATCTTCCCAGCGAGCAAGGCGAGCGTTGAGGGGGAGGCGACGATCATCTGTGGGGGCCCGTGCGGTGCAGTTGCTCCTCCGATGCCCCCACACCCCGCGCTTGCACCGGCCAAGCCGGATGCTCGCTTCGGCTTTGCCGGTGGAGGGGGCGACGCAAGCCCCTTAAAATAGAGGATAAGATTTGACACAGAAAAGAGTAAGTGATATAGTTATTTTCCTAAAGTCACAGTGACGTTATAGATCGCTATAAAAGGAGAGAACAATGTTTGGAATTGGAATGCCGGAGCTTATAATAATCCTTGTGATCATCCTCATCATATTTGGTGTCGGGAAACTGCCCCAGATAGGCGAGGGCGTTGGAAAGGCCATCAAGGGATTCAAGAAAGGGATGGCAGAGGCTGATGCTATCGACATAACTCCAAAAGACGAGAAGGTTACTAAGGAGGAGGATAAGAAAAAGGTAGACGCCCCAACATCATCCACCTAGTCTAAGGAAGACCGCCGCACTATCTCTATCAAACTAAAGAGAAGGGATTTCAATGATTTACCTTGACCAGATTTTAAAGCTGTGTTCTAATTAAATTAAGACAATCAATCAGGTTAAGGATGGAAAAGATTAAGAGATCTCTTTTTTATATTTTTCTGGTTGTCAGCATCGTCTCATGCTCATCACTTCAAAGAAATGGAGGTCTAACTCAAGCAGGAAACCTACCTCTAAGTGGAAACGATGAGATATCCATCGGATCTCCCCAGCCGGAAGCTGAGTCAATGGCTTATTACCACTTTATTCTGGCTTACCAGCATGAGATAAGCAATGAAAATGATGATGCAATAACAGAGTATACAAACGCCCTTTCCTTCGATAAGGGTTCATCCGTTATCCTTGTGAATCTGGCAACTCTTTGGGCAAAGAAGGGGGATTTAAAGAAGGCCATCTCCTATCTGGAGACAGCATTAAAAACGGATCCGCGCCGCATCCCGACCCTTATGCTCCTTGCCAGGCTGTATACAGGATCCGGCCAGCCGGAGCGGGCAATCCAGACTTATGAAGGTGTTATCGGGATCGATCCACGCCTTATTGATGCCTATCTTAACCAGGGAACAATTTACGCAAATTTAAAGATGTATGACCAGGCCGAGGAGGTGATAAACAGGGGGATAAAGGCTGAACCCTCCTCACCACTGGGATATTATTTTATCGGAAGGATAGCCTTTGAAAGATTGATGTATGATCAGGCCCAAATATATTACCAAAAGGCTATAGAGGCAAACAGGGATTTTGAGCCTGCCTATACAGGTATGGCAAGTATATATGAGGTCAAGGAAGAATTTGATAATGCAAGGGCTTTATATGAACAGATAATAAAGGAGATTAGCCCCAATAACATGGCGGTAAGGTCGCACCTCGTGGATCTATATCTCAAAGTGAAGATGTATGACCAGGCGCATGCCCTGCTTGGAGAGATCCTGGAACAAAACCCGAGAGATTTAGATGCGCAACTCAAGATAGGTCTGATCCTGGCCGAGAAGAAGGATTATCCGCAGGCGATTGATAAGATAAGGCTGATTAGCCTGGCCAGGCCCTCTGATCTCAAGATAAGGAGTTATCTGGGATCACTGTATGAATCTAACAAGGAATATGATAAGGCCATAAAGGAATATAGCGAAATCCTTGCCATAGATGGCAAATATATTGAGGGGCACATAAGACTGGGCTTCCTGAACAATAAACTAAAAAGGTCGGAGAATGCAATAAAGCATTGGGAGGAGGCAAAGACTATCGACCCCAAGAGGCCTGATATTTATCTATTTCTAGGTCTTATATACTTCCAGGGAGAGCAATACGAGGAATCCGTAAAGTCCCTCACAGAAGGTATCAATATTGATCCAAAGAATACTGAACTTCATTTTAATCTTGGGGCCGCATACGATAAGCTGAACAGGTTCCAGGATCTCATATCGGAGATGGAGGAGACCCTGAGATTGAACCCAAGGCATGCCAATGCCTTAAATTATCTAGGTTACAGCTACATAGAAAAGGAGACAAACCTGGAAGAGGCCGTTTCCTTAATCAAGAGGGCGCTCGAAGTAACACCTGATGATGGCTATTTTATGGACAGCCTGGGTTGGGCATTCTTTAAGATGGGAAAGACAGATGAGGCATTGATAGAAATTAAGAGGGCGGCTTCAATTATCCCTGATGACCCGGTAATCCATGAACATCTAGGCGAGATATATATAAAGAAAAATCAGATCCCGGAGGCCAGGGAGGAGTGGATAAGATCCCTTGAACTCGATCCAAAGAACGAAAAATTACTAAAGAGGTTTAAGGATTCAGGTCTTGGGGAACCGGCATCTTTTGAAAGGATAAAGGATGCCATAAATAGAGTTAATAAACAGCCTGTCTTTGATAAATCCACATCCCAAGAATCAGATGGAAAGACCATCCATTAGCAACACTTAGCCATTTTTTGTCAATTCCTGTCAAATAACGCCAATACATATGAAGGTTTCTATATGTCTAAGAAAGGGAGCGTTGCTTATAACTGCTTGCTATTAGAGACCTTTTTCTAATTAAGGCCTAGTTACACCTTCTGGCATAAAAACTGCAATATTTCATGCAGGCAGGATACGTAGCTTATATAAATAACCAAAACAAGGAGGTAAGATCGATGTTTAAAATATTTAAATCGATGCATAACAAAAAAGGTTTTACGTTGATTGAGCTGATGATAGTGGTCGCTATCATCGGAATACTTGCCGCCATAGCAATACCAAACTTCATGAGGTTCCAGGCAAAATCAAAGCAGGCTGAGGCAAAGACAAACCTGGGTGCCATAGGGACAACTGCCGAATCCTGGAGGACAGAGAAAGATACATATGTTGTTGCTTTTATTACCGAACTTGGATGGGGTCCTCAAGGGACACCGAGATATTCCTACTGGTATGATGTGGCTGGTACAGCCGTTGTTTTTCCTGGCAGCACAACGACTACAGTGGATGGTTGCGACAGGAACGCTACACCAGCCGGTGTTACCGGATCAGCTGCTGCTGGTACATTTACTGCTGGTGCAAAAGGGCAGATAGACACGGATGCGACCTGTGATGATTGGACCTATAATCAGGCCCGTTCCCTTAGCAACCCTACTAATGATGTAGGTTCATGATAAACCCCTGGATAGCTTAGGACAGCTGAAATGGCGGGTGGGCCTTCCCACCCGCCAAATTTATTTATAATGAGAAAAATTTCCATCCCGCTAATATTATCCTTTCTTATCTTCGCCCCGCTTCTTAAGGGGGGACAGACACATATAGCATTTATGATCTATCGGCTTATCATCATCTCCCTTTTGGCCATCTATTTCCTGGAGGGGGTCAGACACAATCGGATCATATTTTATAAAAGCGGGTTAGAGGCACCCATCTTTGCCTTTCTAGGTATCTCGCTGTTGACCACGATCCGGTCGCCATACTTTAATATGAGTCTCCAGTGGTTATTGACTATCCTCTTTGCCATCATATACTTTTATCTAATCTTGGGGTTGATAAGAACAAAGCAAGATGCTTCATTAATCTTATCTCTCTTGTTCTTTATGGGTATTATTGAGGCTGCATTAGGCCTGGTGCAGTATCTTATTCTTGGAATTCCCAGGGCCAAAGGGACATTCTCAAACCCCAATTTTTTTGCGCTATATCTCATCGCAACGGCATCTTTAGTGTCTGGCATGATCCTTGGCAAGAAAAGCCATCTTCCCTACGTTTCCCGTCGTTTCATCGGAGCTGGACTTCTTCTGATCTTTTTTGCAGTCATAATTTCCGGCTCAAGGGGGGGATCTATAGTCTTCTTTCTGCTCCTCTTTTTCCACCTATATATGAGGTATGGCAAAAGATATCTTTGGGTATCTCTTCCCCTCGTTGCCCTGATTATGCTAATCCCAAATCCCATCCAGCAGCGTCTCCTCCATAGTGATATAGGCGATAATCTAAGGCCTCAGATATGGAAGATATCGTTGCAAAAGATGCTGGAATACCCATTAGGCGCCGGGTTAGGAACATATAATTATCTCTCCTTCCAATACGATCTTCCGATCGAAGGGGCCATTGCCCGGTACGGTATGAAGGCGGGAAGCGCCCACAATGATTATGTGCAGATAGGCGTTGAACTGGGGATTGCAGGTATTTCTGTTTTTCTCTGGGGTATTTTTCGATTAGGAATAAGGGTTAGAAGATATTTAGTAACTGCAGAACGGTCTGATCAAAGGGAAATCACCTTGGGTATTACCGGAGGGATTATGGCCATACTTGCCCACACCATTTTTGATGCAATATTCCATGAGCCGTCGCTGGTGATTCTCCTCGCTTCATATGCAGCCCTCTATATAATAATGGAGCCAGGCGAGAAAACGGTGGATGAGACTATCATCGCTCCTTTCCCTCTCCGCCATCCAGGGCTTATTGTCGGATTGGCTCTCATTTTTGCCCTCCTCATTATCCGGCCAGCATATGCCTGGTATCTATCTGAAAAGGGAAATAGGACATTAGAAAAGGGGAATATTCCACATGCGATTGAAAGATTTGAGCGGGCGGTTATCTTTGACAATGGGAATGCCTACCATCATGATAATTTGGCCTATACCTATTTCATGGAATTCAAACTTACTAATGATTACGACTGGCTTAATAAGGCCATATCTGAACTTGAATATGCCGCCTCCCTTAATCCCCTTGAGGGGCGGTTTCCTGCTGCTTTAGGGGCGCTCTATTATCAACTTGCCTTAAAGACGGAGGATCCAGTCCTCCGAGATAACTCCATGAAAAAGGCAATTCAATATCATCATGAGGCCATCCAGCTTCAACCCTTCTACCCCGTAAGGTATAATGATTTAGGGCACATTTATCAAACCATTAAGGAATATGAAATCGCGGCGAGGCAATTTGAAAAAGCGATAGGAATTGAACCGAATTTTCTTCCGGCCAGAAAAAACCTGGCCATGCTTTATAAAGAAACCGGTAGATTTCAGGATGCATTGATGGAGCTAAAAAAGACCCTGGAAATAAAGGAGAGATATAAGAATTTTGGCCTTGGATCGTTGGAGGAGCAATACCTTAGGATCGATGAGAAGATGATCCGGGAGGAGATAGATTCTCTATTAAGCCTTGAAATAAAAAACAATCTTAGATAATTTAAAGAAGGAACCCATGACAAAATCTTCAGATGGCTTTACACTTATTGAGCTTATGATTGCAGTAGCTATTATAGGGATATTGCTAGTTATTGCTACCTCTGCCATTATTACGTTTCAAGCCAAATCTAAGCAGGCTGAAGCTAAGGTAAACCTTGAGGCTATAGGAAACCTGGCTCTGGCTTATAAAGCTGAAAATAATACATATATTACAGATTTTACCGGGCTCGGATGGAACCCGCTGGGTAATACAAGATATGGCTACTATTATAATGGTTTGCTATACTCCGCACCATCCATCACGCCTTCCGGTGGGTGCCCTGTACCTGCCACTGATGCCGCCGCATCTGCAACAAGTACGGCCTTTTCATCTATTGCGCTGGGTGATATAGATAGAGATGCCACCTGCGACAAATGGACATACAATCAGATCAGGGATCTTCAAAATAGCGTAAATGATGCAACTACACCATAATAGGTGCAAATTCTCATCTGGCTAAAGCATGCCCTCCTCCTTTTCTTCCTGCCCCTCATCCTGATACCCTTCTTTTATATCCAATAGTTACCTCCTTTTGGGTAGAAAAAAGTATTGACAAACTTATTCTATCCTGTGAGAATTTATCAAGGGGGATAAAAGATGGCTAAGATAAATATCTCAATATCAGAGGATATCCTGGAGGAAATAGAGAAAAAGAGGAGGGAGAGACACCTGACCCGTTCAGGATTTTTGCGCAAGGCCTCTGAGGCTTATCTCCATATCTTAGAAGAAGAAAAAGAGAAAGAAGAGAAAAAAAGAGGGGTTGAGAGGGCTATCAAGATTCAAGATGAGATCCGGGAGAAGATCGGCAAGTGGAATTCAACTAAGGCCCTGCGCATATGGAGAGAAACACGTAGATGAGACCGCAGGAAGGGGCGATGGATATCAACAAAGGGATTAGAGCTATTATTCGATCAAGGCTATCCTTTATGCTATTATTTTCGCTGCCACTTATCCTGGCGTCTCTTTTTTATATCCAACAGAAAATAGACATAAAAAGAGGGAGGTTTCAACAGGTAGAGAGGTTCATGTTCCTTCCGAAAGGCGAATATCTTAAGGCCGCTGCGCTTGGCTATGATCATCTGGCAGCAGATATTATCTGGCTCAGGGCCATTCAGGTCATAGGAGAGAAGAGGATTTCGGCAGAAGGTTATAATTGGATCTATCATGCCCTTGATGTGATCACTACCTTGGATCCGAAATTTCACTATGCTTATCAGGTTGGTGGTGTCGTGCTGGCAACGCTTGGCAAGAAGATAGATCTGAGTAATGCCCTCCTGGAAAAGGGGCTAAAGGAAAATCCAGATGTCTGGCAGATACCATTTTATCTTGGATTCAATCATTTTTTTTATATGGATGACTACAAGAAGGCGGCTGAATTTATGACGATAACCTCAAGGCTGCCCGGACGTCCCTTTTATATCCCGCAACTAGCGGCAACATTATATGTTGAGCAGGGTAACCCTGAAGTTGCCCTTGAATTCCTAGAAAGGGCCTACAAGGAGACAGAGGATGAGAGGATAAAAAAGGAGATAGAAAATAAGACCAGGGAGGTAATAGTTGAAAGGGATATCTTGTTTCTTGAGTCGGGGGTAAAAAGATATATCGGGACGTACAAAAAAGACCCTGAGACCCTTGATGATCTTGTAAAAGGGGGAATAATAAATATAATCCCTAAAGAACCATTTGGAGGCTATTATTATATTGTTAAGGAGACTATGGAGGTAAAAAGCAGTGTAAAAAAAGAGAGGATAAGACTTCACAACGCAGGCAAATGAATCACACCCATCAATAGATCCCGAAAACCCTTCCTTGAAAACCCGTTAAGGCCCTCTATGCACATATGTTCCTACCCTATGAACGCCTGTTCATACCATTAATTTCATTGAAATTAGGGCCTCTTGGTCAAAATTGACATACCCCCCTATGAACAATTGATCATAGATCAAAGAATTAATCAACTTCAATACTTATAATTTCCCTTTAATTATCAATTAGTTATCGTCTACCAATATATTGGCATGAATCTTGGAATATCAATGGGAAGAGGAGGGGATTAGAATGAGGGATAATAAGGGATTCACAATAATTGAGCTTATGGTTGTAGTTGCCATCATAGGGATTATCGCAGGAATCGGATCTACCTCTTTATATCAACTGCTCCCACATTACAGATTAAACGGTGCTGTTAGAGATCTTGTCTCGGATCTCAGGTGGGCAAGGTCACTTGCTATCACATCAGGAGAAAAGGTGAATCTCCTGCTTGATCCTTCAAATGAGAGATATCACTTAGAAAAGATATCTGATCCCGGGACTCCTATAAATGGGATAAGAGACTACAATAAAGCCTATACAGGGGTAGATCTTGTTAGCTCCTCTGGCGGGAATCAGATAACCTTCGAACCGCGTGGTACTACAGCAAGCTGGACAACAATAAAAATAAGAAATTCCACGGGCGAGGAGCGGAAGATAACAGTCATAGTAACAGGCAGAATAAAGATCAACTAAGGAGGGGGGATGATCCTAAGAGATAAAAATGGATTCTCACTGGTCGAGATAATGATTTCACTGGTGATATTGGCCTTTGGGATACTAGGAACCATCGGTATGTTCTCTGCCTCAGATAGGGCCATAGGCACCAGCTATCAGATGACCAAGGCATTAAGGGTGGCACAGGAGAAGCTTGAATCAAAAAAAGGGGGGAAATTCGAATCCCTTCTTTTAGACGACCTAGATGGCGATGGGGTGTTGGAAACACCTATGACTAGCGATTCAACAGGGAACGATAAGTCCTCCGGCGATGGGATATATGCAGGCAGCGATACCAGCTTGGGTATATTGAGGAGATGGACCATCAGCCTCAATGGCGGCATGGCAAGGATAGATGTAGCCTCTTCCTGGACTGATAAGAATGGTATAGGGCGTTCTTTAGCGCTCTCCACAATAAAAACAGACGAGCGAAACCGATGAAGATTGAAAGTCAAAATGGATTCTCCCTAATCGAAATAGTCATAACCATCTTTATATCACTTATTGTGGGAACAGCCTCATGGAACATATTTATATCTCACTACAAGGGGTACCAGGCACAGACAGCAATCCTGGATGCCCAGCAGAATGCAAGTCTGGGGATAGATATGATGGTTAGGGAGATTAAGATGGCAGGATATGATCCAGCTGACAAGGCATTTAATGGTGAAAAATATTTATCAGATGGAACGCAAGTAAAGAAGATAGTAGAGGCCAAAGAGAAAAAGATCCGTTTCCTGGCAGATATAAATGGGGATGGCAACTTTAACGACAAAGATGATGATAATGAGGATATCACATATGAACTTCGCGATGGGGAGACTACACTTAGAAGGAAATCCCGCATAGGGGGGCAACCGCTCTCGGAAAACATCGAATCACTTCACATCACCTATCTTGACAAGGAAGGTAAGATCATTCCATCACCGGTATCAGATACCAGCGTGATAAGAATGGTAGAGATCTACATAAGGTCAAGGACAGAACGCGCTGATCCTGACTTTAAATTCGATGATGGTTACCGGAAGAGAGAGATAAGATCATCCGTATACTTAAGAAACCTTTAAATGAAAAGGAGGGATTATGCACTACAAATTGAGGACATCAACCTGGATAGAAGACAAGGGGAGCTCGCTTTTTATCGTCATATTCATTTTATTGCTTATCTCTATGTTGGGCAGCATCTTATTTAATGCATCAGGAAATGATCTCATGATAGCAAGGAACCAGCGGAATGACGTTGAGGCTAATAACCTTGCAGAAGCGGGCACAGAGGTTGCGATGTTCTGGTTTAACCACCCTGAAAAGTTCAAAGGGGGTGGTTCTTTTAAGAATAATTATAATGGTAAGCCAGAGGATTTCTTTAAAAAAAGATTGACCGATAAATATGGCACACCAACCTTTCTTGCTGAGGGAATAAGTCAGTTTACGGGAACAGAAGATAAACCTGACCTTGAATATGAACTCCCCTTCAACAGCTATCAATTTGACTTCGTTTTGGATCCCCTCAAAAAGATAGGCACAATAAAGTCTATTAAGGTATACTCCCCAAAAAGAGAGGGCGGCATCTGCACTATTGAGTCGATTGGCGAGGCTGATAACGGAACAATAAGGACGGCCATCATGGAGATTAAAGCGCCCCCCCTTCCGCCTTTGACCGCACCACTCCAGTCGGCAAGCGAAGATATAAACCTGGTTCCGATAAAGGTCCATTGGGGGGATATCAGGGTAATAGGAAGCGGCAACCTTGGAGACAACCTGGAAATGATACCAGTAAAGAATCAGGTTTCAATGCCTGACGGCCGGAACTACGGGACAGACAAGAGGGAGGATGGGTGGCTTGATATATACATCGGAGGGGAAGCGGCATCTCCTTCTCAAAAGTCCTGCACTGACTGCAAGGAGCCTTATTCAGATCTCGGGCATGACAACATACATCAGTTTCAGTTAAATGAAATCTCGCTGGATAGTTGGAACTACAATGACCTTAAGGCATATTCAAAGGAATATGGAAGATATTATTCAACGGATGGAGAGGGCAATCTGTATCAGGATGGTATATTAGATGAGGCTCACAAAAAAGGACTGAATGATGTGATCGCCTCCGTATATCCTGGCGATAGTAAAGGGTTTGTCTTTGTTGACACCATAGACCAAAACCCGCCAAATGATTTAAATATTCCAACCCTGAAGATAAATAGAGGCTATTTGGAGGGGATATTTTATATCAATGGAAACCTCGTAGTAGAAGACATGGAAGAAGGTTTCCAAATAGATGTTAAAACACCTCCATGGGAAGGCAAAACAGATGAGGAGACCAGGATGCCTGTAACTCTATCGGGGATAAATCTCAATGGGGTCATCTATTCAACAGGTTCTGTATTAATTCAAGGAAGGTTCAGCGTCTTTGGAGGGATCTACGCAGGAGATGGTTTCTACGACACAGATGACCTTGAGGTATGGTATAATTATGACTTGACAACAGGTAGACTAAAGGGTAATCCGGCAATATTGCCGGTAAAGGGGAGCTGGATACAAAAGTGATCAAGAATTAGAATTTATGTGAAACATTTTTCCTCATATTCCCTTTTTTCTTGTCCTGTTTCCAGATCAGGGAATATATAGATCACATAGACTTCTTTTCTTTGGTGTCTTTATATGTATAGCATGACAGATGTTACAGCAAAACCAGTATGTTGCGCATGTATCGAGCGGATATTAATATTATGGAGAGCAAGTCTTCCAGTCTGGCCCGGTAATTGCAATTACATTAAAATTGATTGGGAAAAACTATAATTGCTGATTTGGGGGTGTGGCATGAAAAAACGAAATTTAGCATTCTATATCTTAACGCTGGGTGGGATATTTCTGCTCATCGGGGCTATCGTAAGCCAATGGGCAGATAAAATAAAGACAAGCGAGGCCGGTGCATTGTTATTCGTCGGATCCAGCTTAACGCTTTTGACCAGTTTAATCAAAAAAAAGTTTATTAAGCTTGATAAGTTTTAGCAAGTGATCTAAACTGACCAGCAAGGCATTAACTCTTTTCTGCCAAATGATTATATTGACATGTCCATTAAATTAATGCTATGAATTTATAGTAGCATTAATGTTTATTGTCATGTTGTATAGATAAAATATAGATAAACCTTACTAAGGACAGACTGCCTCATGCAAAGAGGAGATGAATCAGAGGGTGACCTTTCCGATATAATCAGGTTATCTAACTGGGATCGGCTAAGCAATGATATCTCAAAAATCGTAGGTTTGTCCCTCCTCCTATTTGACAGCAAAGGACGGCTCTTATCAGGGTCGGCAAATGATAACCCCATTTGCAGGTTGATTGAGGCTACCCAGGAAGGCATGCAGACATGCAAGGCCAATTGCGGGAAAAATATTAACCTCTCCCTCTCTGCAAACGAAACCATATTTTTTAAATGTCCGGCAAATCTCCACGTCTTCTCTCTTCCCATTGAGATTAACGGGATAAAGATGGTTATCCTAGGCGGTAAGACCTTCTTCTCCTTTCAGGAGCTCTCAGAGTTAAGAGGGCTATGCCGGAGACTTAACATCGATCCTGAAACGCTTATCCCTTCAGCCAAGGACCTTGTATTTCACGACATTCAATTCCTCCGTTCTTCAGCTAAGTTCATCGGAACACTGGCCTATTACCTGTTTGACGGGGTATATCACAAGGAAAGGTTCCATGATAAATCTATCCGGCTTATGACTATATTAAATGTTATCTCCGACATGGAGTTTGTTACGGAAGAAGATCATATATACAGAAATCTCATTAATGCATTCGGTATAATATTTAATATAGATTCCGCATCCATTATGATCAAGGATAATAATGACGAACTGTTTAAGACAAAGGAGGCCTTTGGTAAGACAGCCAGTCTGATCTCATCTTTCTCATCGGATACATCGAAAGGGATATTCAGCAGGGTGGCAGATGAGAAGAGACCGGTCTTATGTAATATAACCTTTGAGATCTTACAAGCAGGGCTCCCGGTTGAGATACGTTCTGTCTATCTATTTCCCCTTCTGCGGAAAGAGGACACAGATAAACTATTGGGCATATTCTGCGTCTTCAATACAGAACTTAACGAGGAGAACATTGATATGATATCAATGTTCTGTAACCAGGCAGCCATTATACTTGAGAACCTGATCTTAAGAAAAAAGAACAGGAGATACCTGGAAGAGATCGCTGTCTTTGCTGATATCTCAAGATCCGTAGGATCAACCCTGGAAGCGGAAGAGGTCTGCTTGATGATCCTGGAAAAGACGACGGACCTCCTTTTTGCTGAACAGGGTTCTCTGATGCTTTTGGATGCAGACAAGATGGAACTGGCCGTGAAGGCCGTAAGAGGGATAGACAAAAAGATCGTGAATCTCCTGAGGATAAGACCAGGCGAGGGCATTGCGGGAAAGGTATTTGCTGAGGGGAATCCGATACTTGTAAGGGATATCGAAAGTGATCATAGGGTACAGCGCAGCAAGCGGCCGAGATATAAGACAAAGTCGTTTATGAGTATCCCTTTAAAACTTGAAGATCGGACCATAGGCATCCTGAATATCTCTGATAAGATAACCGGTGATGTCTTTTCAGAGGAAGACTTAAGGTGTTTAAAATCCGTGGCCTCTTACGCCTCGGTAGCTATCGAGAGATCTGAATTTTTTATGCGCTTCGAGGAGTTGAAGAAGATATCTATCACCGATCCCCTGACAACATTACTGAATCGCCGCTATTTTCAGGAGAGGCTCCACGAAGAGGTAGAGAGGTCAAAAAGGCATGGCCTGCCCCTTTCACTAATAATGATCGATATCGATCATTTTAAATCCTTCAATGATAGATACGGTCACCCTGCCGGAGATGAGGCTTTAAAGCTTGCTGCCGCCTGCATGAGAAACACTATTAGAACGATAGATGTGGCAGCCAGATATGGCGGTGAAGAGTTTACAGTTATACTCCCACAGACGACCAAGAGTAGCGCCCAGACCATCGCAGAGAGGATATGCAGGGATGTAGAAAAAATTGACTTTGCCTTTGTGCGTGAAAAAGACAGAGGCAGCATTACTGTCAGCATAGGGCTTGCCTCATTTCCCGAGGACGCCGACACCCTTGAAGATCTGATAAGAAATTCAGACCGGGCCTTGTATCTTGCAAAGGAACATGGTAGAAATAGGGTCGTTCTATTTAACAGGGAGGCCTTGTGAATATATCTGTTATAGGCGTAGGTTATGTAGGTCTTGTTACAGGCGTCTGCTTTGCAGAATTTGGCCTTAAGGTCACATGTATTGATAAAGATGGCGAAAAGATTAGAAACCTGAGAAAGGGGATCATCCCTATATATGAACCCGGACTTGAGGAAAAGGTTAAGAAGAATATAAAGGAGGGGAGGCTCACCTTCACAACAGACATAGGAGAGGCGGTAGATAATGCCCTTGCGATCTTTATTGCTGTTGGTACACCTCCGATGAAAGACGGGTCCGCAGATCTATCCTTTGTGGATGAGGTAGCTGAGACAATTGCAAAACATATGACCGGCTACAAGGTAATAATAACGAAATCTACTGTACCAATCGGGACCGGCGAAAGGCTGCGCAAGATAGTCGGAAGATCCCAGAGGGAGAGCATAGATTTTGATATAGTCTCAAATCCGGAGTTTCTAAGGGAGGGCTCTGCCATTGAAGACTTTATGCGTCCTGACAGGGTTGTGATCGGCGCTGAAAGTCAGCAGGCCGTAGCAATAATGAAGGATCTCTACCGTCCATTATACCTCATAGAGACCCCCTTCCTGATCACTGATGTTCCTACAGCAGAGATGATAAAGTATGCATCAAACAGTTTCCTTGCGACAAAGATCACCTTTATCAACGAGATCGCCAATCTGTGCGAGAAGGTAGGGGCTGATGTCCGCATGGTTGCAAAGGGGATGGGACTGGACGGCCGTATTGGTTCAAAATTTCTCCACCCAGGCCCCGGATATGGCGGCTCCTGCTTCCCGAAGGATGTGCTGGCCCTGTCTAAGATCTCAAGGGATAAGGATTATGATTTTAAGATCTTAAAGGGCGTAATTGAGGCGAACAACAGACAGAAGACGTTAATGGTCGAGAAGATAAGAGAAGCAGTCGGGGATTTGAATGGAAAGACACTCGGCATATTAGGCCTTTCCTTTAAGCCTAATACGGATGACATGAGGGATGCACCCTCCATTGAGATTATTAACGCCCTTCAGAAGTCAGGCGCAAAGATCAAGGCGTATGATTCGGCTGCCATGGATGAGGCGAAGAAGGTTTTAAAAGATATAACCTACTGCGATGATTCTTACATGGCTATAGATGGCGCCGATGCCCTGATAATATTAACTGAATGGAATCAGTTCAGAAATCTTGATCTTGAAAAGGTCAAATCCTTGCTCAAATCACCTATCTTTATTGACCTTAGAAATGTCTATGAACCAAACAAGATAAAAGAGCTGGGATTGAAATATGTTGGGGTTGGCAGGAAATAATCTTTTTCCAGGGGCTAGCGTCGCCCCCTCCATCGGCAAAGCCGAATGGAGCCTCCCCCTCAACGCTCGCCTTGCTCGCTGGTTAGATCCCCACAGCAGGGGTGAATGGAATTTCTCGCCAAAGGCGAGTCGAGTAATGCTCGTGATTGAGAAGTGCCAGGGGCTCTGCCCTTGGGTGTCTATTTCCTCTCTAGCACCACCTGCCCAATAGAATAGGCATGATCGTGGGATATGCTTATATGGACAGAGGTAATAAATTTCTTGGATATCAGCCTTTTGAGTCCCCCATATAATCTTATCTTTGGGGCGCCGCCTCTATCATTGAAGATCTCTACCTCTTTCCAGATCCAGGGGTTAGTGCCTCCTCCGATCGCCTTGAAAAGCGCCTCTTTAATGGCGAATCTGCCGGATAAGTGTATATGGGGGTATCTCCTGGAAAGGGCGTATTCTTTCTCATCCTCAGTAAAGACCCTTTCAACAAATCTCTCCCCCCATCTCTCTAATACCCCCTTCATCCGGACTATGTCTACTAAGTCTATTCCTATCCCAACGATCAACTTATCAGCTCCTTCATCTCCCTTACTGCCCGGTCAAGCCCTACGAGGACAGACCTTGAGATGATGCTATGGCCGATATTAAACTCAACGATCTCATTTATCTGGGTTAGCCTCTTCACATTTCTATAATTTAAGCCATGGCCTGCATTTACACCAAGCCCCAGCTTGTAGGCAAACTTTGCTGCCTGGGTAATCGCGTCCATTTCCCTGTCTTCATCCTTTATCCGCTTAGCATTGGCGTACCTGCCGGTATGGATCTCTATATAGTCGGCATTTATCTTATGTGACGCCTTGATCTGGTCTATGTCAGGGTCCACAAAAAGACTTACAATGATTCCGCCCTCATGAAGGAGTTCTATGATATCCTTTAGTTTCCCCCGAATAGAGGAGATATCAAGCCCCCCCTCAGTTGTCAGCTCCTCACGTCTTTCAGGGACAATGGTCACCATATCCGGCTTTACATCAAGCGCTATTTTCACCATTTCATCTGTTGCCGCCATCTCAAGATCCAGTTTGGTCTGGGCAACCTCCCTCAAAATCCTTAAATCCCGGTCCTGTATATGCCTCCTGTCTTCCCTTAAATGGACAACAATCCCATCCGCCCCTGCCATCTCAGCAATAATGGCCGCGGCTATCGGTTCAGGTTCAATCCCGCCCCTCGACTGCCTTAACGTTGCCACATGGTCTATATTGACGCCAAGTCTTGCCATATTATTTCCTCAATTTTTCTAAGAATTATTGCAAAAATAAAAGATGTTGGCAAGCTTATAATTTTACTGAGTTCTTTGTATCTTTCTCTTTTCTTTATCTGCACCTTAGCGTCTAACACGAACCCTCGCTCTGGCGGCAATCCGTTGTTGTATCGCTGCATAAAGATCAACGTTCTGCTCGAAATGTTCGATAACAACAACGACCGCATAACCTTGTCTTTCTTCATCACTCCAGTTTCTTTTACACTGGATTACAAGATAACACGTGTCACCATAAGCTTCTCTTGGATTTTGTAAAAATTCGAATATCCCTTTTTGTAAGGTTCCTCTTTCCCTCAACCTGTGTCCAGGCTCCAGTTTACACTCGTAAGAAGTGTTAGAAAGACCCGGTACTGTATCTTCGCCTGGTTCCTGCCGACGGAAAATTCGTTCAACTTCTTGCAATGTCTTTCCTCGAACAAGCCAAAACTTCATCGCAAAACCAAGATAATCTTTCCGGGTGTGGCGTGTTGGTGGATCAAAGGCAAGGGTAACGGTAATTTTCCGTTTTCCGCGAGTTATTCTGTATGTCTCAGGCAGTGGAACCTCATAAATATGGAAGCGATCACCATGAAGCTCATTTTCAGCGAAAAGCGTAACTCTATAATCATACGAATACATCGCCAAATCAGAATCCGGTTTTCCATACCCACAAACCCTAAAACATGCATCGTTTCCCAATGGTGAAAGCAGATTTTCTGCCCTTTCAGGTATGGTCGCTGAGCTTGCAACAAGAGCACGGATTAGATTAGCGGTTGCAGCGGGGTACGAAGATAAAATGCGGGCAGCAAGATGGGCAACCTTGGGAGCTGCAAGGCTTGTTCCCTTGTCCCATGTGAACAATCTTCCCGCAACGTGGTTATGATTCAATGA
Organism: uncultured Nitrospirota bacterium; assembly: GCA_964648095.1. Lineage (GTDB taxonomy): Bacteria > Nitrospirota > Nitrospiria > JACRHA01 > JACRHA01 > JACRHA01. The sequence continues at coordinate 41,574 of CAZYNY010000006.1, forward strand.
GACAATCTCAACGCCTGGGTTATTAGATTGCATGGCGTTTGCACCATGCCAGTAAACGAGATTTCCACCATATTCACAAAGATCCGGCTTTAAACTATCACCTATTCCCCATCCAGTCCGAGAAAAAGGTGATGGGGAATCTTCAGGTGCGATGGCTTGCAAAGTTACATCAGCAGTACTGCCCGCACTGTGTGGAGCTGCTGAATGAGCCAGAGAACTAACAGTCAAAGCAACTGCTGAAGTTGCAGGTTCGATAATTCTATTTTCGGGGCGTAATAGATAACGTGGATAAGCCCGTAGTGGGAACACTGGGTCATCGCGGTTCTGCCCTGGCCAGAGATTACCAGACGAAACTACAATTACTATGTCCAAGGTCCTTGCAAGGTCGTCCAAAGTCCAAGCCCAGATAGATGGTTTACCTCCTGCATAGACCAGCCGATCATCGCCAAGAGAAATGTTGAATATCCTACACTGATGCTCACGATGGAAATATTCAATGGCTTCCCGCATTTGATTGGGAATCAGCTTTTCATCTGGGAACTTTTGAATTCTTTCTCCTAATTGGCTAATTTCCACATCAGTTACTTTAGCACTTAAGATCCACAAATTCGGAGAGAATTGTCGGATCCTAATACACTCTCCAATATCATGATAGAGAGCAATCCCTGCAACTCGGGTCCCATGGCCGTAATCGTCAATTGGGGAGCCGAGGGATGAAGGAATTGATACTGCCTCACCTGCCGCTGGAGCTAACATAGGATGGCCGCTTGCAATACCACTATCAATGACGCACAGACAAGGAGCTCCATCTGGAGGGCGTGAAATTGGAGGGAAATCATCTACCGTTGATCGGAGCACCTCCGCCACAGTAAGGGTGGGTTTCGGAGGCAAGTCCACCGTCGCTACAGCTTCGAGTTGCAGAAGATGTTGAATGAGGCTGCCTGGACATATAACACGTGCCAAACAAACTGAATTGCCAATATAGCGATCCGCAACTCTCCCACCATTATTGCCGATAAAAGCTTCAACTTGAGCGAGTGTTTGCCTGCAGGATTCAACATTCCCCGTGTGCCACAATTCAAGGTCTAACACATATGTTTGTGCGGGTGCTATTTCAATCTCCTTTAGCAAACTACCCTTCCGATCTTCCGGTCCATATTCCCTCACTTGCCTTATCGCATTAAACAGGGCTGCATGTGGAGCGTTTTGTCTATCGGCACGTGGGCCTCCTTGATATGCACCGAGCTTTCTTCGAAAATCACGTAATTCGGGTTCGCTGGCCAAAAGCACAGTTGCACCATCCCGGTCTTCTGAAAGTAGAATAAGACCGTTTCGGACCCATTCTTCTTCTGGAACCACACCTGGCCTTTCAAGGCTCATACGCAATAGCAATTTAGGGTCAATACCGCGAGGACGAACTGGAGAGCGCAATTGAAATTGCTGAAGGGTAGATTCAATTTGTTGATTGAGGTTGCCTCCATGACTTCGGAAAGGTTTTTCAGGTACAGTACCGAAGCCACGGCGACGTTTCCTCTCTGGCTCAATTTCTGCCCTAGGGAGGGCAAGATGCTCATGACGCCTGAGATCTTGATTTGGCATAATTATTCAGAAGGCTCTCTAGAGTTTTCAATCCGTTTAGCCGCTTGTCCTATGATTTTTAGCCGTCTTTTTTCTCTTCTGACTGCCTCATCAAATAGCTTAAAGCTAATAGTCGAGAGATCTCGTAGGATACTTAGGCGTATAGCATCGTAGCAGATTCGTTCAACCTCAGCATGAGACAGTCCCTTAAGACGTTTAACTACCGCCTTTGGATTGATGTCAGGATGTGGGACGCTCCCAAGTTTTTTTACAAGTAAGGTCTGAATTTCTTGAATAGTAGGTTTCACAAGTCGCAATATTTCATCAAATCTTCTCCAGAGTGCAAAATCGAGAAGACCTTCATAATTTGTCGCTGCAATCACAAGACTGTTCCCTTGGAAGCCATCCAAAAGTTGTAGGAAACTGTTTATGACGCGTTTTAACTCGCCATGTTCAGATGGGTCATCACGGCTTTTTCCAATCGCATCAAATTCATCAAAAAATACAAGCCATAACCCTCTGGAAGCGTAATCGAATACCTTTCGCAGGTTGGCTGATGTTTCTCCAAGGTATGAAGAAACAATGGCATCAAATCTCGTATAAAGAATCGGTAATCCTAACTCTGCGGCAATAACCTCTGCCAGAAGTGTCTTGCCACATCCAGGAGGGCCACAAAAAAGGATCTTAGTTCTAGGCTTGATACCGTGTGATCGGAGAATTTCTGCTCGGCGAAAATCTTCAATGATCTCTTTGGCCAATTCCTCATTATCTTTTGACAGAATAATATCAGGCAGATAACGTTCCGCCTTCCGAACCTCTACGAGCAGGGCTTGTCGTTCTTTGTCTTTGGGAAGAGCAGCAAGATCATATTTAGGTTCAACTGTTACAGAATTTGTTGTATGGTTGGCGAGGATTTTCTGTAGCTCTTCAGCAAGAAGAGTGTTATTCTTCTTTTGTTCTTCTGCGATAATTTCCAGGGCAGCACTTTGAAATGCTTCATTGTTTCTTCGTAAATAACTTTGAAAGAGCTTTTTTAAAAGATCGCCACGAGACATTATGCTTCCCAATCTTTCTTAGGATCTATATCCTTTATAGAATACGACTCTTTATAGAAGTTGACAAGTAAAGGACTATCATCTTTTATTAATCAGCCCCGAGTGCCTTGAGATCTTCAAGTGTCTCCGGCTGCAACCGTTCAAACTCCTTCTGAGGAACCTTTAGATACTTCCATGTTTTACCTGTTAGCACACTAGCATTCTCGCACCAAAGCTCTGCGGCATGGGCTTTGTACTTCACTTCCTCCGTCTCTTGGCCCTTGGTTTCCAGAAGCCAATAGACACCCTCGTTATCGATGGCTACAAAGTCAGGATAATAAGACCGGAGATTACCTCCATCGGTATACTCAATGGCGAACCCGAAGATTTCTGGCAGTTTAGAAAAGGCCTTTACGTCCTCTGCGCTGTCCAGAAACTTGACAAACGCCTTCTCTAGTTCATTGTCACAGGCTACCAGATTGAAGATGCACTTCCGCGCCTCATAGACCGGACGAGACCAGGGAAAAGGTTGTGTTGAAGAAAGTAACCGATCCGGTTCCAACAATTGTGGTTGTTGCTCCGCAATCGCTGTACCGAGCAATGCCTTCTTAAAAGTCTGCACACAAACATAATGCGCCACGTTGGTACTCATGGCCTTAATAGTCCCCTGCTCCTCAAGATTGACGGATTTCCCAAACGCTTTGTATTCGAAGAACTCCCTCACCTTTGGAGCTAATGCCGCAAATTGGGATGGGAGCTTCACTTCCTGTGCGATTCGGCGGGCATAGTAGCCGATCACCTCCTGCGCTGTCTGCGGCTCCGGCATCACATAATCCCGCTCAATATCCTTTTGCAGAGTGATGATATCGTATCCCTCCTACCGAAAGGTCTTCTCGGCCTGGTCCCCGGATCTGAGAGGTAATACAGGGCAATCAAAGACCATGACATCCAGAGCGGCGATCTCATCTGCGAGGCTCTTTTTCCGTATGAGCGACGGCGTCAGCACAGGCAGTCCAATATCGTACTCCGCCCGTTCTGCCATCGGCAAGATCGTAAGGATCTGTAACTTGTCCTCACCAATCTTGAAGGTATCCAGTTGAAGTTCTTCGATCTTTTCCAAATCTTCAACGAACGATAAAAACGCCTTGTTTCCGATGATGTCTACCCGCTCCGTATAACTTGTTGGAATATCACGAAACATCAGGCGCAAACCGCGTCCGATGGTCTGTTCCGGTAAGATATTCGCCTTGGCAGCGTACGGTCGCAGTCCTACCACGACGGTGACATTCTGGACATCCCATCCTTCCCGAAGCATCAGGACACTCACGATGGCATTCACCGGACTGAGATCCTCATCCACTTTTCGGGCCACCTCGCGGGCGGCTTCCAGATCTTTCTTTGTAATCTCGCCGGTTTTGTCGGTGTGGATAATAAGGGTCTTCTTTCCCCCAAATTCAGACGGGTACTTGGTCTGAAGCCAGTCCCCTACGTCATCCGCCTCATCCGTGTCATTGAGCATCACGAAGAGGATCGGCTTCTTCTTTAAAGGCTCTAACTGCTGCCGGTACTCCCGCCAACGTTCAACCCCTGCTGCAAGATAAGCCTTATAGCGTACACTGGCAATATCCGACTTGGCCTCTTGGATCTTTGCCACACCCTTCATCGGTCGTTTCACGATTCCATCCAGAATCGCTTGCTTCAGTGGATAATCGTAGATCGTCCAGGGAAAGATCGCGCCCTTTTGAAAGCGCGGCGTCGCAGAAAAATCAAGTTGTGCGGTCAACGGAGTTCTCTCGTGTAGACCTCGTATTACCTTGCTCCACTCACTTTCCTCATCGTGCGTATGATGAGCCTCATCGTTGATGACCATTAAATGACCTTCTCGCAGCCCGATCCGTTCTGCAAAATCGGTGATTTCTAACTTCTGTGCCGGTGGTTTAGAACCCAACATCTCAGTCATCACATCCAGCTCTTCATCCTTGCTGCGGCTTCTAAGTTCATAGAACTGCTGGATGTTTGTCAGAAAGAGCGTTCCCGTTGCATGAGCCTTCTCGCCTTCGCCTCGTAGAACAGAGTCGAAGTCCCAAAAGATTTCAAGAGGCTTCGAAATCAGTGGATCGGCCCGGAAGATACGGCCTCCCGCAAAATCCGTTTTCAACCGCTCGAAGACAATTACATTAGGGGCGATCAGAAGGAACGTCTTGGCATAATCGCGCGCGACTTCCTCTGCTTCCCGAATCGCATTCATGAACTGCCACACCACGGCCAGCGACATTACCTTAGTCTTGCCGCTTCCCGTCGCCATCTTGATGCAGTAGCGGGCAAACTCATCATAAGGGGGCAGACGAACTCCTTGGAGGCTTTGGGCATACCGTTCCAGGAGGCCCTTACGTGTCCGTACCTTCTCATACTCCCAGACAAAGATCAGTGTCTCAATGGCCTCACGTTGTGAAAAATGATAGGCAAAAGGGCGGCCGTTTCGTAAATGGTGGTCGGTCTTGAACCAGTGGTTGAGCAATAGTCGGGTTGTCTCGGTCGTGCCCTTGTAACCACCGGCCCGCCATGCCTTCACGGCCTCACGCAGGGCGGGAACGCATGGGGCTGTCCGGAGGCGAGAAGTTACATCGAAAAGCTCGGGCTGCTGAACTTTATCTTTTTTCTTTCTCGGTCGCCCCATTTACTTGACCTCTATCTGAACTGTCTTGGTCGTGTCATTACCGAGAATATCAATAACCTTCACGACGATGGCGTACTTTCCAAGCGTCTCATAGGTGTGCGTGGCCTCTTTTTGCAGGTCAGGTTCCTTGCGGGTGCGATAGCTCTGCCACTGGTTATGGAAGGTATCCTCTTTATAGTCCCAGTCCACGGCCCAATAATCTATCCATTGACTCCAATGTTTGATTGCCTTTTGGGCCTCTTCGGGAACGTCATCCGGCGGGATCACAAAATCGGCCAGCTTCAGGATTATGTCCCGCCCTTTTTGTTTCACGTTCACAGAAAGCGCGGCCAGTTCAAAGAATTTGATGTCGCCTTGCTCCACCGCCTTCTTTTCCAGCACCTCGCGGGGAATTTTCTTAAAAACTACATCCACACGGGCCTCGGCCGCCACCTGCTTGGCCAGTTCGTTCAGTTCAAAGGCAAACTCCCATCCAAGAATGTCAACTCCCGCAGTCTGAGGAGCGCCCTTACCCGTACCAACAGCACGCCAGACCGCAGAGGCAATAGCCTTCACATCGGCCAGTGTTACTGGTGCATCCACCGCACCAACATGCACCATCCGCCCACTCTTCGTCCCGTGAAACCAAACGTATCCAGTGATAGGTGTGGAATGATAGAGATCAAGAATAAATTTACGATAGCGTGTTTCCCGATCACGCAAGTCGTCCGGTGATGCAAACTCGGCCACTTGCCACGCCTGCCGCTCATACTTGCCGAGGTTCTGAACTACGAAAGGCCGGACCTTCTCTATACCGAGGAGACGCTTGCGCGTCGTATGAATGGCAAAACGTCCCAGATCGCAAGCGATATACCGACGGCCTAGCTTTTCTGCAACAGCTGCTGTCGTACCGCTACCGACAAAGCAGTCAAAAACAAGATCATCTTCGTTTGTTGATGTTTTGATGATCCGCGCCAATAAGGCTTCGGGTTTTTGAGTGGGATAGCCAACGACTTCATTCCCCGCGGCCTGTGGGATGTCCGTCCAACAGTTGGTTATAGTGCGGCCCTTCGATTCGTGGAGATACTTCTTGTATTGGGGCACAGATCCAGGTTTGATCTGTACCACTAGACCCTCTTCATGAGCCTTCTGCATTCGCACTTTCGTCCAACGCCAGACACGCGTAACCCCGAGGAATTCATAGGTAAGGTTGGGTCTATCGTCGTTCGGATTTAGAAGTGGCAAGAGACGATAGCATCCTTTTTCGTCCTGATATTTGTAGGCCGACTCTACGTAGTCTGGATCATGTTCCACGTAAACCTGGTGGTAAGTGTATGTGCCCGATTTCGTGTAAAAGAGGATCGTGTCTGTACAGGTCGAAAAATTGACCGTGATGTGGCTTTTCGGATTCGAGCGCTTCCAAACGATTTCGTTTCGAAAATTCTCCATTCCGAATACCTCGTCCAAGACCGCTTTGGCATGGTGGGAAACATGCCAATCCAGGTGTACATAAAGACTACCCCTCTCATGTAGCAAATCATGGAGCAGCACTACCGTTTCGTAGAACCACTGGAGATACGAATCAAGGCCGCGCCCCCAAGTGTCTCGGTAAGCCTTTTGTTCTAAGATGGAAGGCTGCTTGATAAACGTTGCTGTCTCGTCTTCTTCGGTTTCGGGATAATCAGGGATTGCCGCAGTGAAGGAAAAATCTGCCCCTGTATCGAAAGGTGGGTCAATGTAGATCAGGTTGACCTTGCCTGCTAACTCTGGCAAAAGGCTCGGCAAGACATACTTCTTATCACCCCAGATGAGCCGGTTTCGCCATTCGGTTTCGCGGCCGGAGGAAAATAGATCCAGTGCCCTCTGCCGCTCTTGGGCGCTTTCATTGATTGTTTCAATGGTCTGAAACGGCAGAGCGATCTTGACTGGAGCTACCTTCTTGCCATCCTTATATTTCCCATCCCAAACAAGCTCGGTCATCCGACACCTTTACGAAGGATTCTTGATCTGGATAAGACCTAAGATACAAAAATTCTGGAAAGAAGGCAAGGCATTCTTAACCAGTTACACTACTTCACGACAAGTTCCATATGGATAGAGGGCTGATCTAAAACCAATTTTTTCTTCGTTACTGCGGAGATCTTAGCCAATAGCTCAAGGCTGGGTACTCTTTTGTCCTTTAGGCTTTCCAACCGGCCGATCATCGGTTGACTTATGCCAAGTGCCCCAGCCAGTTCAGCCTGTGTGAGCCCTGCCTTTTCTCGGGCTGTTTTAATGGCCCTGGCTACTGCGATCCTAAGCCGAACTCGATTCAGAATAACCTTAAATTCTGAGTCTTGTTCGTGTCCAGCAACGATCTCTTCCAGAGATGGTAGTTCTTTAATCCGATCTTTAAGGGTCCGTTTTCTCATAGAATCTGCCTCCCAATTTCAATCCCCTCCTTCTAGCAGCTCACGCATCCGACGGAGGGCTGTTTCAATTTCATGTCTTGGCGCCTTCTGGCTTTGCTTCTTATAGGCATGCAGCAGGACCATTATATCCCTTTCGATCATCGCATAGAAAATTCGGGTCTGAGCGATCCGAATCTCCCAAAGCTTACCTTGAATCTGGCGCATTGATATCAAGGGAGCGTCCAGGCCGTAATTCTGTAAGTCCTCCAAAACTGCGTCAATCTCAGCCTGTTGTTGACGTGGCAGCATATCGAGAAAATCTTTAACTGGCCTAAGCGCCTTGATGATCACAGGAGTATAATAACCAATAGGTTATAATCTGTCAAGATCAGAACAGTCAAACTTGGGGGATGGAGAAGATGGAAAATCATGAACCAGATGAAAGGAGTAGGACCGAGGCCAAATTTTAAATTTTCGGGGTATAAGTTATCAGCTTAAAAAGGTTTCCTTAAGTCCATCCTTTAATGGCGTGAGGGATATATTGAATCTCTTTTGGACTATATCTGGATTGCATATAGTGTCTATTAACAGGAGATCAAGCTCATCATTTGTAAGGGGGAGAAGACTTGCCGGTACTATCTTTTCGCCTAAAGCCAGAAATGGTCTTGTAAGGGATACAGGAAGATGTAACTTTATCCTCTTCTTTCCGAAAACTTGGGCCATTTCATCAAGTACACGGTCAAACTCCATCGCCTCAGGCCCGCCTATCTCGAATGTCTCATTTATCGTCTGATCATCCGCTAAAGTCTTTACCAGGACAGATACCAGATCCTTTACATATAATGGCTGCATCAGATATCTCCCTGAGCCTATCACAGGGATGATAGGTGCGGTCCTGACAATATCGGCCAGGTTTGCAAAGGACTCTCCTCCTGGGCCGTAGATAACAGTAGATCTAAAAATGGTATATTTTAATTTCGAGGCCCTTATCGTTTCTTCTGCCCTCCATTTTGACAGGAGGTATCTTGAACCTGTATCGGGTGATACCTTTACAATGCTTATGAAGATTAGCCTCCCAACCCCCTTGGCCTGCATTGCATCGACAAGGTTCTTTGTACCCATAAAATTTACGTCATCGAAGGTGTCTCTCCCCCTCTCACGCCTAATCCCGACCAAGTGATAGACACAGGAGACCTCCTCTAATGCCTTCTCTATGGATTCCTTATCCTTTATGTCGCCAAGGGAAAGCTCGCACCCCTTTTTCTTAAGTTCTGCCCCCTTCTCATAGGATCGGACAAAGGCCCTGATCCGTGTCCCTGTTCTAAGAAGGGCATCTATTAGGTGCCTACCTACAAATCCATTTGCGCCGGTAACCAGGATCATCTTCACTAACCTTTAAGGTTGAGGCTAAGGTTGAGGCTAAGGAAAACAATCATCTAAACCTTGACCTTAACCTTGACCTTCTCTGTCTATCTGCGCCCTCTGGAGCCTTCCGCTAAAATCCCTGTAGATAATCTTCCATTTTGAATATGCATCAATGGCGCCACCGGATCCTCCTGCCTCCCTATGGCCTATCCCTGTCTCCTTTGTCCCGCCGAAGGGAAGCTGGATCTCCGCACCTATGGTCGGCGCATTGATATAGACGATACCGGTATCAAGTTCGCGTTCTGCCCTTGCAGATTTATTTACATCCCTTGTGTAGATGGCAGATGAGAGCCCGTAAGGGACATCGTTTGCTATAGCTATGGCCTCCGAGAGGTCTTTGGCTCTGATTGCACAGACGACCGGACCAAATATCTCCTCCTGGGCGATCCTCATCTTCGGGTCTACACCTGTAAATATCGTCGGTTCAATAAAATAACCCTCTGCACATGCGCCTTTCTTATAGGGCCTTCCACCAAGGGCAAGCTTGGCCCCCTCCTTTTGTCCAATCCTGATATAATCAAGGATCTTATTATATTGCTCTTCATTTACAACAGGCCCGACATCCGTAGTAGGTTCAAGGCCGTTACCAAGTCTTAGCCTTGATGCAGCATCAATAAAACCACTTAGGAACTTATCATATATCCTGCTATGGACTATCACCCTGCTTGCCGCAGTGCACCTTTGCCCTGTTGTACCGAATCCGCCCCAGATACAACCATCAATTGCCAGGTCAAGATCAGCATCATCCATGACTATGATCGGATTCTTTCCTCCTGTCTCACAGATGATCGGTCTGTGCATCGCCCCGCATAAAGCCTCAAGTCTCCTTCCTGTTGCACTTGAACCTGTAAAGGATACTGCATCGATCCCATTATGGCCTGCAAGATATTCGCCAACTTCACCCCCTGATCCATGTACAAGGTTTAAGACCCCCTCCGGTATCCCTGCATCGATCAGGATCTCTACAAACCTTGTGGCACAGACAGGGGTATAGCTTGAAGGCTTAAAGACAACGGTATTACCGCAAATAAGTGAAGGAAATATCTTCCATGACGGTATTGCAACAGGAAAGTTCCAGGGGGTTATAAGGGTAAATACACCTATAGGGACCCTTACAGATTTTGCGTCCTTATCAGGCAGCTCGGATGGGACCGTTTCGCCTTTAAGCCTCCTCCCCTCTCCAGCCATGTAATAGGCCATGTCTATGGCCTCCTGGACATCCCCCATCCCCTCAGGGAGGACCTTACCCATCTCCCTTGTAACAAGCCTTCCAAGCTCCTTTTTGTTTTTTACAAGTAATTCAGCAGTCCTGAATATGATCTCGCCCCTTCTTGGGGCAGGGGTAAGGCTCCACTTCTTTAACGCGCTCCTGGCAGCGGATACCGCCCTATCAACATCCTCCTTGCCGGACTTGGGCAGGATACCTATTACTTCTGAGGTCCTGGCCGGGTTGATGCTCTTAAAGGTCTCACCAGATGCGGCATCCACCCATTTGCCATTGATGTAGTTTTTGTACCGTTTATTTGGCATATTGTTATTTTAGCAGATATAATTTTTGGATGCCAGGTCAATTGATATGTTTAAACGCATCTAAACTTCTTGCCCTATTATCAGGATATGCCCATGCAGCATTGAATTTATCAAACTTTATTCTGAAAGATGGATTAGGGGGAAGGCCAGGATCGTGCAAAATAAAGCAATCGTTTTCTACTCCATAAACTAAAACACTATGTCCAGCATATCCATTCAGTCCAACAAGCCTTTTACTATTAATATTACATTGGATAAGATAATCGTCTGAAATTAAATTAATTAATTCTGAAATATCCGGTATTCGGATTTCTTTTTTTATCAGATTTTCTTTCTCTATTAAATTTTTTAAAATTTTAATATTTTCAACTTCATAATCAATATTAGAATTTTCTATTTGTACTCTCGCAACTTCTTCTCCATACTCTTCTGTTAGGTAGTTAATAGGATCTCCAATAAACCTATTATAATCAAATATCCCAACCACTTTTATTTTAAAACCTAAATTTGCCATTGTGATTAATCCACAAGCTGGCCAAGTATATTTCCCCTCTTTTTTCCCCGTCATTTTATCTAACTCTTCCCAAGAATAGTCCCTTTCTGGAAAATAATACTTTAAAATAATTTTAAGGACTGCTTGATGGCAATGAGTGTTATCCTGCTTGTTACTGTAAAAAGGGACTGCGATCATCCTTCTCCCCATACCTCTTCTATTGTCCGCTCTATTCGTTTTCTGCCTCTTTCCTTAGGAGCTTTACACCTTCTAAAGACTCCATCTCTTTATCAAGTTTGGAGATGATTTTGTCATTTCTTAAACCTTTGTGTGCCTTTACAATAAGGGTACTTTGAGCAACCATAAAATTTCCCGTATTTTCCGTTTCTCGGAACCATCAAAGAATTACATACCGGGCATAATTTACCTTTTTCTGTTGGTGTACTCTCCACATACTTAGCTTGAAAACTGTCTTTTGTTGTGCGATGTTTACAAGATATGCATATCCTACCCGTGCCAGTTTTAAGTGACTCATCGTAAAATTCCTTTAACTCTTTATATATTCCGCATTTTAGACATTGCTTGATTTCGCCATTCTCAATTTTTTCATAGCTGTCCAGTATATTTTTGTAGAGGTTGTCATTTAAAATTTTTTTTACAATGTCTTTCTAAGTTTTCATTAAGAAACGCAATCGG
>CAZYNY010000007.1:0-41166 GCA_964648095.1 uncultured Nitrospirota bacterium
CCTAATGCCCCTTCCGCCTCCTTTTTTAATCTGAGTTTTGCCTCCTTTATCGACATATTTATCTTGATTATTGATGGGTGATCTTCTGTATGATAGTTGAGCATAGATGCCCTCTGGACCTGAAGCTCCGCCAGTCTTCGTCCAAATTCGGCTACAGCAGGGTTGGTCATATTAGTCCCGGTTAATGCCGATTCCTTGTTGCTTTCAAGAGAGAGGAGGATAGCCTCAAGGGCCTTCCTCTCCATCTCTATCTGTACCCTCTTCGTCTCCACCTCAGAGAGCCTATCTACCCTGGTTTTCATATCCTCACTTAAGATGGTTACGCCCTCCCTTGATTTAAATCTCTCCATGGCCGACTGGCTGTTATCAAGATCTGTCTTTACTGTTTCGAGTTGTTCCTCCACGAATCTCTTTGCCTGGGATGCCTCGGCCTTAGCGACATTCAGGTTCTGTTCTATATACTCATAGCTCAATCTATTTAGGATTTTCGCCGCCATCTCGGGATCCTTGTTTTGCAAAGAAATCCTCAATAGATTCGTACTCCTAACAGGTTCTGCCTTTATTGCTATTTGTAATCTTTCTATCCTTTTTTGCAGGGTAGACTGCGCGTCCTCCTCATCCGGTCGAACTCCCTCAACAACCCTTCCAATTATGGTCCGGCTCCTCATGATCTCTGCCTCTGTCTTTAATGCGTCAAACTGTTGGAGACCTAGATTAATAGGTAATTCGCTAAATGAAACCGTAGGGCCTTTCTTCTCTTCGATTTGTATTGTAGTTGATGCCTCATATATAGGTATAGCGGTAAAGGTAAATATGGCAGTTGATAGTAGGGTCCCCAAGAAGGCGGTTATAACTATCCACCTTCTTCTTCTAAGGATACTTAGATAATCATTAAGATTGTTTTCCTGGTCTTGATAGGCCATTTACTTACCTACGGCGACAATATATATCAGGAGTGTCATAACACCTTGGGCGATGGTGAGATAATCCTGCCACCACTTAACCGACTTTTCAGGTAAAAATATAGTATCTCCAGGCTGGATCGGTATGTTTTCGCCCTTTGATATAAGTTTATTATCCCTGTAGACCATCACCGTTGAGGTTTTCCCCCTCTCGCCAGGACCTCCTGCAATCCCTATATAGTCATTTACAAGACGGTTTGGCTTGAAGGCTACCGGTCCAGGATTTTTGACCCATCCTGTTACATAGACATTGCTTTCAATCGAAGGAATAGTTAGTATATCCCCATTTTCAAGGAGAATATTATGGGACTGGTCCTTTTCTACCATAAGTTTATATAGATTAACGGGAATTATCTTATTGCCGGGATTGTCGAGGATTCTCGTTATATATGACCTCTCAAGGTCTGACCATGGGTTTATCTCGCCAATCCTTAACATAAGATCCTTGACGGTCTCCCCCTCTCTTATCTCAAAGATTTTAGATGATTCTCCACCTTCATTTCCTGTTTGCTTTACCTTTACTATCTTTTGTTCCGTCTTCACAGATGGAATATCTACTATATCTCCATTTTCGATCTTAATTGTATTGTCCAAAGGGTTACTAAGGTCGAGATTCAGGATCTCCTTCTTATGGTCCTCCCTTATTCGGGTAAGGGTAATTTTATCCTTCGCTGCCTCAGAGGTAAGGCCTCCTGCAGTCTCCATAAGAACGGAGAGGGTCTCTCCTTCCCTTAGGATATATTTATCCGGCCTTTTAATCTCCCCTTTTATAGTTACAGTCCCTTTATTAACCGGTACAAAGATCGTCGAACCATCGGGCACTAAAGGATTCTGATCAAGTTCTCCGCTCCTTAAAAATGCAAACATATCAACCTTTCTGAGCTGGGCATTTTCCTTCCTTATTTCTATATCCCTTATCGACCCGCTCTCCAACACGCCTCCTGCCTCATCTATCAGTTCAGACAGATGGGTGATTGGAGTGGCATAATATATACCCGGTTTTTTTACCTCACCTAAAACAAAGACCTCAAACATCCTTATTCCTGACAATGTAGTAGAGCTTTGGACATTTCTATGAATTTTTGCCACTGCCCTTGCAACTTCTTCCTGCACCTCTTTTAGGGTCTTATTTCTTACGTCTAATGTCCCAAGGGTTGGAACTACTATCTTGCCTTCAGCGGTTACAGTGATCTTGTGGTATAGATCCACCCCGCCCCAGATCTGGATTATCAAACCGTCTCCAGGACCAAGGATATACTTCTCCGGTGAAACGGCTTTTAACAGGGCCTGACCCCCCGGAACTTTTTTAATATTTGGAGGCAAGCTTTTTATCGCTATATTATCTGATAAATCATCTGGGGGACGATTCTCTTCGGCTGTTACAGGAGAGGGGGGGAAATTTATTATAAAGATCAAGATATACAAGATTTTTTTCATTTTAAATTTAAACATATGGGATAAGAGCTAATAGTTACATTGCTTAAAGATATATCTTAGCTGCTCAGCCTGTGTCAAGTTATTCCCGGCGGCAACAAGAATTATTATTTCATGATTGAAGATTTCTTTCTTCTTAATCGGTTCCCTTCCTCCGCTAGTTCGATGAGCTCACTACAGGCATACGGAAACATCAGGAATAAATCGCCCTCCTGTCACTGCTTTCTCAAAGTGAGGAAATATCTGAGGAATAAGAATAATACTGATGGGATAGTCAAGATACTTTTTCTTAGAAAAGGCGTGCTCCCGCTCTTTATGCATTTAGCATACTCTTAAAGAGATTTACAAAGGCAATAATAATAAAAGCAAAACTGATGCCTCTCGATGTTTATGGCTATGCCCCAGACTGAAAAAGGATCAGGCCAGGGCTCAGATTATATACAATATCCGGGCCTCCGTTTTTTCCTGTTTATACCAATTTGCCTTCATTCGGCTACCTGCGTTGGCTTTGTTGTCGGCTCCTCAACGTACAAACCGTACGCCTGCGTCGCCTCCTCCTCGCCGCCTTGGTATCCTGTTGAATGCGAATTGGTATTAGTAATCTGCAATAAATATTAGGCATAGGATTGAAAAGTGAAAGATTAATTATACGCTTTTGTAAGAATTCTTCTACGATCAAGACAAGACGAAGGCAATAGTCAAAAGATATAGCTTGCCTGAATAACAAGGCTGTTTGTATCCTCAAACCCTTCGTCACGTTTAATGCGGCGTTGAAGGCCGGCGGTTAAATTAAAGGTGTCCGTGATATACCGGAGTCCGGCTGTGGCGCCAAAAAAATCCTTCTCGAAAGGGATATCGTTTTGAACGGTCAGGTTTCCTTCTATTATAAGATTTAATTTCCTTGATTCATCAAGGGGAAGGCCGATCCCAAGATCCAAAAGACCATGCTTTTCCTCCACAGATTTACCTATATCAGCAATGAAGAGCCCTCCATCGGCATAGAAACCGACGATATAGCTGCCAAGGGGCTGGGCAATATCTGTATAAGCTGAGGAAACAAGAAGGACCTTGACTCCCCAGGTATCTACTGCCTGAAAGGCCTCTTTTGCCGTTGGGAAGTAATAAGTAAGGGAAAGGCCGAATGCGGGGACATTATATTTCTCGTACTGCTCAAAGAACCGCCACTTCACTGAAAGGTTTATATCCTCCAGGTTATTCTTATCATCCGAACTGACAAATCCCTTCTGATTTATAAGAAAGGGGATCTGGGCAGAAACCTCGATCTTCCGTTTAAGACCAAGGGTAATAGTACCGGCCAGCTCATTTTGGGAGCTAATGTCAGGATCTACACTCCTTTCATGGGTGAAACTAATTCCGGTAACGGCTTTTCCGGGTTCAAGGGTATCTGCAGATTGGGTAAAGATGAGGCCGGTCGGCCCAAAGACGGTAACAGGGTTATTGTCGATCTTCGTCTCCCCGGCCCAGGCCGAGATAACCGGCATGGATGCTACAAGAATCAATCCCAGCAAGTAGCGCATTGCATCCTCCATGAACTGGTGAAATTTAGTTTTCAAAAACCCCCAATAATTGGCCGATTATTTAGTCACATTATTTCAATGCTGTCAAGTCTTTTATGAGGCCCCCCGTAACCCTTCACTGGAGCGTGGAACAGTTGCATAACTAATGCGCAAAGTAGCAATTATCATGCCCCGAAATGTTTAATCGGGAATCTGGTTTTTTGAACCATATCCCCGATAGAGGCATTCGGGGATGACAGTTTAATAAACAATTTTCCCCGTGTCACTGAATGGTTACAGACTGACTACGAAAGGAAATTAATAGGAAAGTTAAACCTGCAGACTCCTAACCGGAAGAAAAAACCGACTCCATCCCACCCTTCACTGAAGGGTTACTACAATGCCTTGTCTGCCCCCAACCTTTAAAATGGACCTTCCAGCCCTCTCCTTTTTGCCCGCAGCAGGGCAGGAAAGTCAGGGTGAAGGGGGGGTAAAAAGGCAAGTTTTTTGTCCATCTGGTCAATTTTTAGACCTTTGTTGTCAATTTTATCCGTATAACTTTGTTGAGTGTCATCTATGGAGTCTCAGGTCTTCGTCAAAGTCATTTTTATAAAAAGTCAGGAATGGGGATCTTGCAATATCACTTTTCTTCTGATTCTCTATTACATCAAGCATACATAAGTTTCCCCTTTGGCACTGGAATCTCTCTTCCGAGGCTTTCCTCTGTTATTTGAGGTTAATAGAAATAGGCAGAAACAGGATCAATTTTGCTTCGCCTCTAGTCGCTCTATACGGGACTGCAATGAAAATACTGTGTCCTCAACAGCACGGATGCGACGATCTAATTCGGCATATGAAAACTTGATCATGGCCTTGACCTCTTTGAATTCTTCTTTTACCTCTTCCCGAAACTGTTTTATTTCTTCACGAATAAAATCATGCCCTTCCGCTACCTGCCGGATCTCACTTCTGAGGCCCTCTGCAACTACACCGAAATACCGCTTAATCTCCTCGATTTCGCCTTTTTCCATTTAGATTCTCCATTAAAATTGTTGTATACAGGACTAAGTCTTACCTCTTTGATATACTGCCTGTATTCACTGCTAAATCTACATGCTGTATATTCCTAAACTGTAAGACCGGCAAGCTAACGCGAGTAAAACAAAAGGGGGCAGGCTAATCTGAAATCAACTGATGATGCATCTCTTCATTAAAATTTGCAAGGGTCTTTTCAAGGTAACGCCATGCCCTGTGGAAAAATCGTTCTAACTGGGATGGACGGTGGAGGTCTGTTCCTATGAAATGATATAATCCCTGCTTTAATATGGCGTTCCCGGTCTCTTCTGCCGCCGGCCCATACTGCCCGATCACTGAACCCAGATTTAGCTGAAGGAGGGCGCCATGTTCCTTCCAGATCTTTAATAGAGCGAACCCCCTGTCCTTCTGGATATAGTCGTATCTCTCGATATGGGCAATAACCGGCTGAATATTCCTGAGCCTGCACGCAAACAGGAGTTCTTCTATATTTACAGCGGTATTTAAAAATGGTAACTCAACCAGGATCAACTGCCTCTTATTGCCGAAGGTGAGCAGGTTCAAAGAATCCTCCCTGACTTTCTTAACGAGATAATCATCAAGATAGTATTCCGCACCCAGGACGAGTCTAAAATCAGGAAAACGCTGAGAGGACAGATCGCATAACTTCTTAAATCCGCCCCTAATGTCCTCCTCGGTATTGTTAAAGACCTCAGGATAGATATGCGGTGTTGTTACCGTTCCCTTATAACCCAGGTCGATCAGGCCCTGGATGGAGGATAGCGCCTCGTCAAGATTCTGGACTCCATCGTCAAGACCCGGCACCAGATGACTGTGGATATCGTACCTGAGTTTTGCCGCCGTGCATCGATCCTTATTGAGGGCCCTAATAAACATATTGCCTTTTAATCCTCATGAAGAGGATCTAACTTTGTTTATACTCACTGTCAGTTTTCCTAAGAGGCGCCCCGGCCGGCAAGGACAACAAAGATCGTTTTAAAAAAGATCTTAATGTCCAGTTTGAGCGACCAGTTATCAATATATTCAAGGTCAAGCTCCATCCATTTCTTAAAATCTTTAATCCTGTTCCGTCCATTCACCTGCCAGAGACATGTAAGTCCCGGCCTCATTGAAAGACGGCGTCTCTGCCAGCGCTCATAGCGCTCTACCTCATCTGGAAGGGGCGGTCTCGGTCCTACTATGCTCATATCCCCGCGAAGGACATTGTAGATCTGGGGAAGCTCGTCGAGGCTGATCCGACGCAGGAAACGACCAATCGGCGTAACCCTGGGGTCCTCCTTCATCTTAAAGGCAGGACCATTCATCTCATTTAAATGTTCAATATTGTCTTTCAATTCCTCGGCATTTTTCAGCATAGACCTGAATTTACAGAGGGTAAAATGCCTCCCGTTCAACCCTACCCTCGTCTGCCTGAAAAATATCGGTCCTTCTGAGGTCAATCTAATTAAAAGGGCAATCAGGACCATCCCCGGCATTAAAAGGACCAGAAGTATAGAAGCAATAACAATATCAAAGAGACGTTTGGCCATGAGAAGCGCTTCATTGTGGGGGGTCGTTGTAAAGGTCAGGAGCGGGATACCATAGAGGTCTTCCAGATGGACCTTCGCAATCATATGGGGAAAGAAGTTAATCGCTACGCGTGTCCTGATCCCCTGCTCCTCGCATAGGAGAAAGATCTCTTCAAGCTCTTCAAGCCGCTTTCTCGAAACAGCAAAGACCAATTCGTCAATGACATATCTTCCTAACATCTCCCGGAGATCGGTTACCACACCTAATACCGGATAGCCCATCACCTGTCCAACCCTGCTATCTGCTTGATCAGACACAAAACCAATCAGTCTAAATCCCCACTGTTTATGCCCGACAATTACCTTTGCCAACTCCCGGGCCCTTCGACCTGTCCCGACCAGGATGATATTTCGGTAATTATATCCCCTCCTCCTGGCAGATCGGATCATAAGGCGCAAAACAAGACGATCGAGAAAGAGAAGGATAAAGCTGATCAAACCAAAGAATATGATAAAAAGACGGCTGATATAATCGGCCTTCCCTGCAAAGACCACCGCCATCAAAAGAAGCGTGCCCCAGCAGGAAACCTTGACCAACTTCCATACCTCCTTCCAGAAAGGTTTTGTTCGCTGCGATTCGTAAAGATCGAAATAATAGAAGAGGAACGACCATATTGGCAGAATGATATAGATCAGCCAGACATACTGCTGAAGAGGGAAGAGATGTTCATACTTATCAGAAAAATAGAGATCGCGGAACCTATAGGCAATTAAGAATGATCCTACAAGCAGGGCTAATTCAGTCAGGAAAAGGAATAATGAAACTAGTTTTGCCTTCTGCTTAAGCATCTTAACCTAAAAAGTAATACATTTTAAGGATCTCTATTTATACTTTAGTTAATCTAGGATACCATAGTTATGCTACTCAATCCCAGAGATGTTTCTATATTTTAATATGAACTTTACCCAGCTTATAAAATGTTCATAGTTAGCACGGCTAAAAGGATTATTACGGCTTTCTTGACGGTGTTCGTGGATGGCTTGAGCCTCCGGATGATAGACTACTTTCCAGCCGGCTTTTTTAAAACGTACACACAGATCAACATCTTCAAAATACAAGAAGAAACGAGGATCGAAAATATACTCACCTGCTGCCTTTGATCGAATTAGCATGCAGGCTCCCAAAGCCCAGTCTATTTCTCTTATTGTCTCATGATCCCATTCTGCCATTAGGTGTCTTTGAACACATGGTTGGTTTGGAAAGATCTTCCCCAGAAGGGTCCTGCGGAAAAGAATCGTTGATAAATCATAGAACCTTCTTGCGGAAAACTGTATATTCCCCTCCGGATCAAGAAGTTTCGGGACCGCAACACCAACTTCTTTATGTTTTTCCATATAATCGTATAGAATGGCGAGTGCACCGGGGAAAACCTGAACATCTGAATTCGACAGAAAAAGATATGGGGTTTCAAGTTGTTGTCGGCCTAAATTAACGGCTCGACCGAAGCCAAGGTTTTTTTCCTGGGGGAAAAATTGAACATCTAGATTTTTAGGGATATTTGGACGAACCACTCTTGGACTATTTTCTATAACAACAACACGAAGAGGAATATCTATTCTGGCAGCAGATAGTGCAAGAAGCGCCAGTTCAAGAAGAGGATCGGATTGATAATCTACAATAATAACACCGATGGAACTCATCCCTTAAACAACCTGCGCAACCGGACTTCTAAAAACCCCTTTTCCCAAATAGATGTTAGAAAACAAGCAATATCTTTGTCTGAAACAATCTTCATCGCCTGGATCTCCCTCCGTTTTTTTATTTTTTTAGGCAGGAGTTTCAGTGTATCAATTTTAGCCCTAAAAAAAATACCGAGACGTTTTTTCCGAATTCCAAAAAAGAGTAGAGAGCCAAAATCTGAGATGATTTTATGATGCAAGTAACGAAGCATTAACCAAGGCGGCGTATTCTTGATCCAAACCAGATCGGCATTCCTATTGGAATAATAGATTGCCAGATTGCTATGATGGCCAATTGATGACCGGACTCGATGATGTACAACGGCCTTCGGTACAAAAAGACATTTCCAGCCTTTTAATTGAGCACGATAATTTAAGTCGGAATCTTCATGAATCATAAAAAAATCTTCATCAAAAAAACCTATGTCGTCTATCATTGCTCTTCGGTATAGAACTGCTCCAGCGCAGGCTCCAAATATATATTCCTCTCGGTTATACTGCTGTTTCGATTCCAATTCACCGCGTTTATATCCCTTGGAGGCTGTGGTGCATCCGTCACCGGCGCTGTCAATGAGGTCAGTTCCATCAATGATCAATTTTGAGGCGCAGATCCCTACTTTTGTATCCGACTTCATCCCTGCCAGTAGCTGGTGGAGCCAATCCGGCTCCGGAAATGCATCACCATTTAAAAGTGCAATATACTCTCCTTTTGCCGCTTTTAACCCCAAATGGTTGCCGCCGGTAAATCCCGAATTAACCGGATGTTCTATTAGATTTACCATAGGAAATTCACGCCGGATCAACGAAACAGAGTTGTCCTTTGAGGCGTTATCTACCAGGATAATCTCTGTATTTTGATACTTCTGGTTGATTAAACACTGAAGGGATTGCCTGATCAGTTTTTCTCCGTTGTAGTTTACAATGATAACACTAATCATGACACAGGTGATCCCTCGATAATAAACTGATATCCAAATAACCCCGGGAAAAGTCTCCAGAATGGTTTAAAGGGTAACCCACGAATGGTTGCATCAAAATCAGTTACCTCATAACCAGCAGAACGGAAAAGTTCTATAATTGTTTTCTTTGTAAAAAACCGGATATGATTTCGATCTAGAAGCCCGGTTGTCGTGTAGTTAAACTGTCCGAATAACAATCTCGCCCGAACGCTAAAGTGGGCGACATTCGGAACGGATGCCAAAATCTTTCCCTTTGCGCCCAGGAGTTCCTTTGCGCCCAAGAGAACACCTTCGGGATTCACTAAATGCTCTAGAACGTCCGCAAAGAGGATGTAGTCAAATAGTCCATTCTCGTTTCGAACTTGATCTAGGAGTTTTTTGTCTTCAATAGAACCTGTGTACATTTTACTGCAACACTGCATTGCCTTGGTTGCCATATCAGGATCAATCTCAATGCCGACTATATAACATTCATTGTTTTCTTTAAGCCAGCGGCTCATATGTCCTACTGAAGGGCCAACTTCCAGTACTTTGTGGGATCGAGAAACCCGCTTCAGGATCTTCAGATGGGATTCAGTCAGACCCTTTCTCATAATGGCTTGTTCATAAGCATTCATGTTTTTATCTTAAGTATCGATGCCCTTTCTAATATGTACGGTTGAAGAAAACGATAGAATAAAACGAAGGAGGCGGCCTCGCCAATTACGGTCGCCCATGCAGCCCCTACAATCCCGATAGTCGGAATTAATAAAAGATTGAAGCAAAGGTTGATCCCCGCAGTTACCAGAGACCACCAAGCAACAGCCTGTCCATTATTTATGGAGAATGCAACAGAAACATTTGCCGAATGGATAAAAATAAAGAAGGCCGCCAATGATAGGACGCGTAAGACATCGCTTGCCGGAGCAAATGCCGGCCCGTAAAGAAAGTAAATAAGAGGCTTTGCAGCGATCAAAAGGGATATCGCTGTTACCCCACCCAAAAAGGAGCAACTTAAAATAATATTTTTATATCGGTCTCTCAAATTTGCCCCGTCTTGATCGAGTCTGGCAAAAATAGGCGTTTGTGTAACAGCCAGCGCTGCTGGAAAAAGACCGGCTGCATCCAAAAACCGATAAGCGGCGCTGTAGTGTCCTGTAGCTTTTTCACCCAGCCAGTAAGTTATAATGATAAGATCGACCCGCGCATAGATTAGTGCAAGGAGTGCGACCAGGAGATAAGGGCAGGATTGAAGCAGTAACGGTTTTATATCATTGATATGTAAAGGAGAGGGTGAAATTGGCCCTGGTAGAGACAAGCTAAGGACAATCAAGTAAATAATCTGGGAAATAAGTAGTCCGACAATAAGGCCGGTGATTCCGGATCCATTCTTAAGTAGAATTAGTCCTGTTACCGCCTGGGTGATTCCTTGAATTAGCACAGATGCTCCTACCAGAATGACCCGTTCATGTGCCATCAATACACTTTCCATAGATCGGGCCAAGGTCCCCAATAAAACGGATAACCCTCCGATAAGCCCGATAACACCTCCGATGGAAAATGAGAAAGTTAAGATGCCAAGCGCTATAAGTGACCGAACAATGACCGCAGCGATCCACCTTCTCTGCCAGGAATACAGATCGCGTGAAATCTCCAGAATTAAGACCCGATCCATTCCAAAATCAGCAATAGTTCCCCCTAATAGTATAACCACTATCAGATAAGAATACGTTCCGAACCCGGAAGGACCTAGCCCCCTTGCAATCAGGACACCATAAATGAAAAGAGCAGCGGCATTTATACCCCGAAATAATGTCAATAGAAATGGTTTTTTATAGAGTACCAGTGCCTTCAATGGTCTTATATGCATGTAAGTTTTTTTGAGTGAAAATTGATGTTCCTAATTCGCAGATATTACATTATTTTTTGTAGGCGCTTTTTCCGTAATTTGAATTCGTATCCCTTCTAAGTTCAAGCGTCAAAAGTCCTATCTCTTGAGTTAATTCCTTGTTCTTTTCGGTCAGTCTGGAAATAACAATAGAAAAATGAATAAGAATAAGAAAGATAAATCCGATCATAATTAAGACCAATAGGATTGGTGCGTATGCAATTCCGAATAAATTTCCTATTATATCTATAATATTCCTATTCAGAGAAATACCAATAAATGTAAAATCCATAATAAACCAGAGTATTGAATATTCTTCTTTGATCTTCTTCTTTCTGACCAGCTCAAAGATTAAAACTAATATGAAAAGGCTAAATATAACTGAAATGAACTGCATCGTTTCTATCCTCGCAATAGTTATCCTTTACTGTTATTTCTAATTGGAGCCCTAAAAGAGGTCATTATTATAGCCAATATAACCTTAATCATATAGTATATGCTTTTAAGGCCAGATATAGACGAACGACCGCCTTGCCTTTCTTTCATTGAAACAGATACCTCCTTAATTTTAAACCCATTTCTTGAAAGCAATATAACGCTTTCAGGTTCGGGGTAATCCGTCGGATAGTAATGCGATAGAAACTTTACTGCTTCCCGGTTATATGCACGAAATCCTGAAGTATTATCTGTAATCCGATGGCGAATAATTATTAAATTTAAGAATTCAAATAATTTTAT
This sequence comes from uncultured Nitrospirota bacterium, assembly GCA_964648095.1. Classification (GTDB taxonomy): domain Bacteria; phylum Nitrospirota; class Nitrospiria; order JACRHA01; family JACRHA01; genus JACRHA01. Next base: position 11,782 of record CAZYNY010000007.1, read on the forward strand.
GCCTATTCTTCGGACAAATGTAGATTGAAATCCTTTATGCCTTTGCAAAAATCTTGAGCCTATAACCAGATCCACATCTTCTTTTAGGATTGGAGTTAATATCTTGTCAATTTCGTCTGCTCTATGTTGCCCATCACCATCACACTGAATTGCAATATCATAGCTATTCCTGATCGCATATTTGAAGCCTGTCTGGACGCCGCCGCCAATACCCAAGTTCGTCGGCAGGTCTACGACAATTGCCTTCCCTGAGCTTTTTGCAACTTCAGATGTCCTGTCCAATGAGCCGTCGTTGATGACAATGATATCTGGCTTAAAAGAAAGAGAATACAAGTCATTAATGACGCTTACAATACTTTCTTCTTCATTGTAAGCGGGGATGATTACAAGCACTTTTGTTATAATAGATTCCATATTAATTGAGTTGAACTAACATTGAGTTATTACTTTTAACAATTACCTTTTTGTTTTTTATTATGCTATCCAAACCATAAACGCAGCCATTAAAGTCGCTTGGTATAAACAAATATTTAATGTTATGTCCCATTAACCATTTTTCATCAAAGCCATTACATATTTTCTGGTTATAATTTTCGAAAGTATATTCACGGTTTCCCTGAAAATAAAAGAAGGCCACGGGGAATACGTCATACAGAGGAAGAATCCTTGCGGCTCCATGAGGGAAGAGCCAGTTCTCATTCCCCATAATTAGAGGTGAATTTGGTATCAATATTGATGGGACTGTGTTATAAGTCAGATCAACATTTGAGTTCTTATAATCCTGAAACAACTCCTCGATCCTTTTTATTACCAAGATGTCATCAGTATTTACTTGCCCCATTGAACCCCAGTAGTACTTGCGTAAGCTAAATTTTATTTTCCCCCCAAAACCCTCTGCCATTTTAAATGTCATCAGCATTGCTAAAAAAACAACTAAAACGTATGTACCTCTGAAATCTCTGGCCAAAGAAGCCACTATAATTCCAAACACAGCGAATATCCATAAAAAATGAAATTGCTGACCATTTGAGTATATATATGGCAGGAGAAGATAAGAGTCCCCACTGCTTCTTGCAAGAGCAGGCACAATAGTTGTCATTGGAAAAGATAGTAAGAAAAAAATAAGTGGGAACACCCATATAATTACAATCTGCCACCTATTATTCCTTTTAATCATAAACATAGTTGTGATCGCAAAAATAAACAATAAAAAATAAATATAGCCGGTAGCGAAATCCAGTGTAAAAACATCAAAAAGAGAGCTAATGTGCTGCATTTTACCTCTCAGGCTATCGACAACAGCCGTTACAAAAGGTTTATCCGATACAGTCACTTTATGAGGGTCTATACGTAAAGATGGAACAACCTTTTTTATGAGTCTGTCCACATAATAAGGATCTAAGAGAGGGAATAGTGCTGCTGGAGCGCTATAAATAGCGGTATAAAGCCTGTTCCATCTACCTGACTGGGTAAAAAACAGAACAAATCCTAAAACAAAGATACAAGACATATAAAACAGATTTGCTGGGTTGATCAAGAAGGCCGCTGCTATTGCGAGGGCTGCTAGTGCAACATTGAGAGGGATGTTTAATCTGTCATAATAGGCAGAATCTCTCCAGTGATTTATTTGAAAATAAATAAAACTCAAAGATGCCGCTATCAATAAGATCGAACTAATTCGACCAGTACCTTCCAAGTGGTAGTGTACCTTCTGGTATCCATAAGGAATAAGAAAATAATAAATACTGAAAACTAATATTAGCGAAAGCAAGTAATCAGACCCCTTCCTAAATGTTTCACTTCTGTTGCCCCACACAGCCTCCAGTATAAGCAAAATCCCAAATTGCGTCTGAATCATTGGCTGGACAGTTACAATATTTCTTACATCCATAAATGATAGACTACTCCATATAAAATTAATGACTGCAAATCCGGCTGGATATTCAAAGCTAGCCCTACCCCAAAAAAATTGTGTATATGGTATAGTATGAAAATGTTGGATCTGGCGTGCCCAGAAAGCGTGCTGATCAGGGTCGCTCGACAACATTATAACTCTCGGAAGTTCCCTTTGTGAAAGAGTTAAGAGGAGTATCCATATAAAGATGATAGTTAGAGGATAGTTGCTCCTGATATTAGTTATCTCTTTAAAAATATCGACTAACGATTTCTTCCTGTAGTGATATAAGAACAAGAGGCCGCATAGCAGTATAAAATCCAAGGCTGATATTGGAATTACTATCCCTGCAAGATAGTTGATAAAAGATCGTAAATATACATAGGCAAATAAAATAAGCTGGCCTAACAGAATGTTATGAGCAGAATCAAGGCTTTTGTCAGAATAGAACCAAAACCCCTTAAAAAAGGCACGAGATGTTAGAAATCCGATTATCCACAATACTATCACAGTCAGGAGTAAACCAAAAGAAGCAACAAAAGAAAAACCATCAATCAATCTAAACTTAAAGCTATTATATAGCAAGGGTAAGAAAATGGCCAGTATGGGTAAAATAACAATAGGTGGAACTGAGTCTAAAAGGGTTGGACTTGCTCTCTGAATCAAAGAAAGCAGCCCGTATACAAACGCGGCTAAGAGGGATGCCAGTAGCAATAAGAAGTATTTATTTACAGGTGTGTGGATTTGGGTAAAATCAGATGTGTATACTATATAAGGGTCTGTCCCTGAGGACTTCACAAACAACTGATTGTTATTTGCGGATATTTCACTGATATCGTGACTAGATGTAAAATCTCTTGAAATATCCTGGGCGGACCAGCAGTGTTTCTGAAAAATGTTTTCCAAACAGAAATCTTTGATGATAACGATATTCCCGGCTTTAGTTCCAGTATCTAAACGTATCTTGTCTATTTTCTTAATAGGTAATTTTACAGTTATTTTTTGGAATTTATCTCCACGAACTTTTATTTTAACAGAATTACTTTCATTAAAACCATCCCCAAGGTCATAGAAAATCTGAATATCATCATGTTGTGTCTTTAACTCTATCAACAACTCTGATGGCAAATATATGTTGTTTGTACTTATTACAAAACTTAATGCAATAAATATGGCAATAGAAAATAATAAGCTTTGATTATTTCTAAAGCTATACATCTTTTTTGGACCTTTTCCTCGTTACTACGTGGATACCAAATCTGCTACAACTACGCCCACAGGTTTATGCATCAGGGTAACAACCAATTACCCCAATCTTTAATCCGTTGTTTACATATTGATATCCCAGTTTTAATTGTATTTACATTTCCTACCACCATAACGCGCCTAAGTGTATGCCAATTATTGTAATCACTAATAGTTTGAGAATAATCGTCTCCAAAACCATATATTCCTAGTGCAGCTAGTTCACCACTGCCTCCTTGACGATGGCTAACACCCATTTTTGTTATAAAGTTAGAATAAAAAGCCATTCCAGTTCCCTGATCTGGGTGTACTAAAGCATCAGGGATGTTACTTAACATTATCGCTCTTCCATTAATTTCAAGAGCAGATCCAATTGGCCATGAGTAAACATCGTTAGCATAGGGAGGAAGTGTTAATGGAAAAAAGTTAACTCCGTCTCCGCTATAATATGCATAACAGCAGGCGAGTAGGTTATCCAAAAGGCTCCAAGAATGGATATAAAACTATCCTTATTAGTCAGGAACATTGAAATTTCAAAAGATAATAAAAAAAATAAAAATAATTTTGAATACCAGTACCATGATAGACCATGCTCCTTTCCGAGCAAAACAAACCCCCAGTTAAAAGGTTTTCCAATGAGAGTAATATCAAATACAGGAGCATAATAGCTGATAAGCATATTCTGACCTTCTGAGCGGATATTTGGGTTTAAAGTGGGGAAAAAACCCTTGCTCTCAACCTGAGAAAAATAGATTGGGGTTTGTACAAGCCACTAATCAGAACGAATTTCTCTTGCTTTCCCCACTAAAACCGATTTATTACTCGGGTTTACTTTTTCCTTAATAAAATTATCCCATACTGCCAGAGAAGAACCATGAAATTTCCCTATAACTAAGATACAGAAGAGTATAATCGAAATTATATACCTATATTGAATATAATATTGAAATTTATTAGAAAATTGTGAATTCATAATACTGCTCAAGTCTTAGGTTATCTAAGGATTCTAGTAGAACTATTTAAGTCTTTTGGACAATGATTGCTTTTAAATACAAACCTTGCGCTCATCCAGTAGCTAACAACGGAGGAAGTAAAAGTAGCGGCGGCGAAGGCTGCGCTGCCCCCAAGCTTACCAAATAACATATCGAACCACATCCAGTATCGGAACAACAAGGATAGAAGTGATGTTGATGAAGCTCCAACTAATGCAACAATTATAAATGGTCCAAACATGGTCCTCATACGGTCAACTTTCCGGATATGAAAAGTAAATACACCTTGAAGAAGAAAGCTGAGGATCATTCCAACTACGTAAACAAACAAAACTGATATTATGTAATAAGTGGGTGTGTCGGCGGGCAATAGGGTAACAATCCCCTCACGCAGCAAGACAGCGGAAATTCCAACGAATGTACCAGTCATGAGGTACCTAGTAAATTGGCGGATCGATAAACTCATGTATATCTCAAATTTTTATAGAAAAATCCTCTCTATCAAGCGTCAGATTCGGGTTATAATAGGGATCACCTTTAGCCAGATCATTCTTCCATTTTTTCTGGAAATATTCTATCTCTTTCTTGAACCTTTCTTGCTTCTCCCGTGTATCTTCATTGCCTCTGCTCTTGGATTCATGATGGTATAACTCGGCATAAGGGGTAAAGACTATCAGGTATCCTTTTTGCCTAATTTTCATGCACAAGTCTACATCATTAAAGGCATGAGAGTACCTCTCATCAAACCTGCCAACTTCCTCAAAAACCTCCCTCCTCATCATCATGCATGCGGCAGTTACTGCGCTGAGGTTTTGAATAATATTGGCCCTGCAAAAATATCCTTTGCTATCCCTCGGAAAATATTTATGAGAATGTCCTGCAACCCCTTTAATGCCTAAAATAACACCTGCATGTTGAATAGTATTATCAGGATAGTAAAGTTTCGCTCCTACAGCCCCTATCTCTTTTCTAAGCACATGTCCAAGCATACATTCAAGCCAATCAGATGTTATAACTTCTGTATCATTATTCAGAAATAGAAGCACTTCTCCCTCTGCATAATTAACTGCAAAGTTATTTAAGGAGCCAAAATTGAATAGATGATCCCATTTAATTATCCTCACATTTTTCAACTGCTCTAATTTACTATAAAGCTCAAATGTATCTTTTTCTACGCTCCTATTTTCAATAATAATTATCTCGAAATTATTATAGCTTGATTTGCTTATAATTGATTCTACGCATTTTCCCAGGTCTTTAGTATGGTCTTTATTCGGTATTATTATTGAAATAAGCGGTGAATCTTTGCAATTATAAACAACTTTATATGGCCAGCCACCTTCTGCAGTCCCGGTCAGCCCTATTCTTTTTAGGTGATCAGCAACAGCCTTTTTACCTGACTCAATTGCATACATTTTATTAGATACATCTCCTGCCGCAGAAGATAAGTGCGCTCTCCAGTGATAGAGAACCTTGGGAATATGAAGAATCTTATTCGCATCTTCTGTTGCTCGGAAAATGAGGTCATAATCCTGACTGCCTTCATAGTCTCCTCTAAAAAATCCAACCTTATAAAGAAGTGCCTTCTTTATAACAGTAAGATGGCATATGTAGTTATAACTTCTAAGGGTATCTGGACTCCAGTCCGGCTTGAAATGAGGATCAAATTGTTTTTTACCATCCTCTGAAATTTTATCCTCGTCAGAGTAGATGAAATCTGCATCAGGATTTTTACTAATACCCTTCACCACCTCATAGAGCGCAAAAGGTGCTATGGTATCATCGTGGTCTAATAGTGCTATGAAATCTCCTGTTGCAAGAGAAAGGGCCTCATTAGAGTTTCCTGCAATACCTTTATTTTCAGTCAGAAATTTGACCTTTATTCTTTCATCTTTTTTTGTGTAAGAGTTTAAGATTTCCCTGATATAAGGTTTGTTGCTTCCCCCATCTGCAATGCAAAGTTCCCAATTGGAGTAGGTTTGATTTATTACGGACTCTACCATTTCTTTCAAAAACTGTTCAGGTGTATTATATGTGGGAACTACAATACTTATTTTTGGGTAGCAATTGAAAGTGGTCTTCTTTTGTAAATCTAGCTCAGCCGGGCTGGGTTCACTCCTTCTTATCCATTCTTCGTATTTATTTCTTTTTTTTAAAAAAGTATTAACTTTGTGACCTCTTAAATAGTTAAACAAACGAAAGAGCAGATTCCTGAACCGCCTTAATTGCTCTAAGGCCCTCCACCCTCTTGTATTCCTTATATCATCTATTAGCATATCTTTATCTTTTACAATAGTCTCAAGATTTTTTATATGAGCATCTTTGTCGTAAATAATAGTCTCAAGATTTTTTATATGAGCATCTTTGTCGTTCCCTATTATCTCCTCATTCGTTAAAAATATTTCTGAATCTTCGCTATTACTTAAAAGCTCCTCTTTTAGATCGATAAGCTGCCTTATTGAAGCGTTAAAGGTATTGCGTAATTTATTTACTGTTTCATAATTCTTGCTCTTCATAAATTCTATTTCTGGGGAAGATGGCGGATTATTATTTAAGAAATCGCTTAAGGTTAAATAGGAGTAACCCAATGCCTTAAAATCTCCAATGTCGGGTTGCAATACTATCGGAATAACTCCAAAAGATAGATATTCCGAGAGCTTTGTCGGGCATGCTACTTGATTAATAGCAATGTTATCTCTTAAAATAAATCCAAAATCTGCCTGACAATAATAAGTTTGAATATTTTTTTTAGGAACCGAACATACTTTCACAATATCACTGTATCCGAGTTTTTTAATTTGACTCTGAAAGTAAGCCACATCATTTGTCAAAATCATGAAATCAAAGCGATCTCGAACTTTATAAATCGAATCAAGCATCATGTCGATATTCTGCCATTTTTGCGCTCCACCGGAATATATTATAAGCATGCGTGATTTATCGGATGCCTTTGGTTTATTACTAATATCCACTTCATGATTATCCAATGTTGGAAGAACCATCATCTTTGTGTTTACATGAGGATATTTTTTTAAGAAATGGTTTGACATGCTATTGGTAACGGTTATGATGCAATAGCTATTCTCAATGACAAATTTCTCTATTCGTTCCAAAAGCTTTGCATTTGCTTCATTGCCGTAATAGTGTTGTTCCTCTGGAACGATACCATGCATATCTGTTATTATCTTTTTATATTTATAGAAGGGCAGAATATACTGTGCATTGTAAATACTGTGCACATAAACAACTTTTGCTTCAAGCACTAAATCCCGTAGCATCCTATAGTGGATGTTAAGGTAAAAATTTATATTACAGATTCTTAATTTGTCCGAAATAGTAGTGATATGCGGTTCGGATATGTTTGTTTCGATATTACCCGATATATGTGCATAAATGCGTTCTTCGTTTTCAAATACTTTATCTATAGTACTTATGCGTTGCATCATGCCTTCTTTTTCAGTTTCAGAATTAGGGTAATGTGAAATAAATAAAATCATCCTCACCTCAGCAGAAAATCTACTATCCTTTTACTTGAGAAGCCGTCTCCATAAGGATTGTGCGATTTAGCCATCTTTTCGTGCTCTTTGCTGTCTGTTAAGAGTCTAATAGATTCTTTTAGTATTTGTTCTTTATCAGTTCCTACGAGCCTCGCAGTCCCGGCATCAATTCCCTCCGTCCTCTCAGTAACATCTCTCAGCACTAAAACAGGTTTCCCTAATGACGGCGCTTCCTCCTGTATGCCCCCGGAATCAGTCAATACTAAATAGGATTTACTCATCACCCATATCAGATGTGGGTAATCAAGGGGCTCTATCAGATGGACTCTTTCCTGATTTCTTAAAATTCTATTCACAGGCTCTCTCACATTTGGATTTAGATGCACCGGATAAATAATTTCAATATCTTGAAAGCGGTCCGCTAGTTCCTTTAAAGCACAACAAATATTCTCGAATGGCTTTCCAAAGCTTTCTCTTCTATGGCCTGTTACAAGAATCATCCTCTTGGAAAAATCAAGAAAATTAAAGTAGCTATAATATTTTTCTTCCCCATGTTTTTTTATTATGTTCAACCCCAGAAACAGGGCATCTATAACAGTGTTCATTACAACAAAGACATTTTCTTTAATGCCTTCATTTAAAAGATGCTCTCTGGCCTTTTCGGTTGGTGCGAAGTGATAATCTGCCATATGTCCTACCAGGGTTCTGTTAACCTCTTCTGGATATGGTGAATATTTATTCCTGCTCCTGAGTCCGGCTTCGATATGGGCTATTTTGATTTTTTTATAAAAAGCAGCAAGTGCCCCTATAAGAGTAGTTGTCGTATCTCCTTGAACAAAAACCATATCGACTGGAAATTCATCTAGGACTTTTTCAATTCCCTTTAATCCATCTGCCGTTAGATCAAATAAAGATTGGTTTGGCTTCATCAGGTTCAAATTGATATCGGGCCTTATCTCAAAGAAGTCTAATACTTGATCCAGCATCTCACGATGTTGGGCTGTAATACAAACTTTGGTTTCGAACTTATTAGGGTACTTTTGGAACTCTTTAATGAGAGGAGCCATCTTTATTGCTTCCGGACGCGTGCCAAATATTATCAGTATTTTTTTCATTATTTCTATCTTAACCCAAAAACAGTTTGCTCAAATATTTATGGAACAGAGGGAGGATCTATTTCTTGCTTTCATAGAAAGTATCTATGATATAGGCTACTTCTTGTACATCTTTATCGCCCATTTCGTAATATAGCGCAAGCCTGAGTAACTTATCGCTAATATCATTTGTGACTTTCACATCACTTCCAGCTCTGCCATACCGGATGCCGGCTGGAGAAGAATGCAATGGGACGTAATGGAAAACAGAAGTTACATTATTTTCTTTAAGAAAGTGAATTAAGCGGGTTCTCTCTTCAAGGGAGTTTGCGATAATGTAAAATATATGGCCATTGGAAACACAATCATTATTTATGGTTGGAAGTTTAATAAACCCTTTTTCTTCCAGGGGCAGCAGTAATTCATAATAGCGCAGATATGTTCTACATCTGGAAGCTACTATTTTATCAGCTTGTTCTAACTGAGCACAAAGAAATGCCCCAATAAGTTCGCTTGGTAAAAATGAAGATCCAATATCAACCCAGGTATACTTATCAACCTCACCTCTGAAAAATTTATTGCGGTTTGTTCCTTTTTCCCTAATAATTTCTGCCCGTTCAATAAATCGTGTATCATTGATCAACAGAGCACCGCCTTCACCGCTTATAATATTTTTTGTTTCATGAAAACTTAAACATCCGAGGTGGCCAATAGTCCCCAAATAACGGCCCTTATAAGTAGAAAGTAAAGCCTGAGCTGTATCTTCTACGACTACAATGTCATATTTTTCTGCAATTTTCATTATCTTATCCATGGAACAGGCAACCCCTGCATAGTGCACTGGAACGATAGCCTTGGTGCGCGGTGTGATGGCAGACTCAATGAGTTGTTCATCGATATTAAGAGTATCAGGGCGGATATCGACAAATACGGGGACTCCACCCCTTAATACGAATGCGTTAGCAGTGGAAACGAAAGTAAAAGATGGCATGATGATCTCATCACCAGGCTGAATATTACACAAAATAGCTGCCATCTCAAGGGCGCCTGTGCAAGAATGGGTCAGGAGGGCGAGTTTACATTTCAATTGCTCTTCAAGCCATTCATGGCAACGCCTTGTGAATGGGCCGTCACCTGAAAGGTGATTTTGCATAACGGCCTGGGCAATATAGTAGAGTTCCTTGCCAACTACAAATGGTTTGTTAAAGGGAATATTCATATTATGCATTCCAAGATTATATGAGTATAAGGTATCCTTGATAGATCGTGTCGAATGTAACATTTCGTGGTCTTAAAAATGGGTTCAACAAGGGACTTGTAATCGTTATCGCTTCGGACATTCTGGCCGCGGTCCCTACTAATAATAAAATGTGCTATTGTGGATTGACCTTCAATATAGCAGGGGTCTATAGTAACCAGACGGCCTCCTGTTTTAAGGGCTGATTTTGCTAATTTGAGCAGACACAATGCCTCATCGTCATTAAGATGATGAAGCACGCCCATTGCCAAAACTATATCAAACCTTGGCAACCCCTCTAAATTTTTCAGGTTAATGTCTTTGCAATTAAACTTTGCCCGATAACCATACATCTTCTCTGCTTCCTTGATATACTCCTTGCTGCTGTCAAATCCATAGTATCGTACGAATGGCAGGTATTTCAGAATTTGTGCTGTGCCGCAACCAATATCCAGAATGCAGTCGCCTGATTTAGCCCGAATATAGTCCGCTGCAAAAAGGGCTCGACTTTTCCTGGCACCAGCTAAGCTTTGAAATATGTTGTAAATAACAGGAAGAGAAAGTATAGACCTTAAGCCAGAAGTGATTTGCGCCACAGCCTACCGATCTACCCTTTACTTATGATCATTAAACCGATCATGATGATTATAGTACCTAAGATCTTTTTAGGGCTTATATCCTCATTAAAAAAAAGTACGCTTGCCATTAACACAAGAACAAAATTAAGACTTATAAAGGGATAGGCGTAGCTCAATTCGAATTTAGTCATGGTCAGCATCCATGTGATACCTGCGAAAAAGGTCGAAATTATTCCGCTGATTACCCAAGGATTGACAAATAAATGAAGGACAAACCAAAACTTACCAGTATTATCATGGGGGAGCGCCCCTGCTATTCCTACCTGCCATCTCATAATAAGCTGGCTATAAATCGTAAATAGTATTGTAAGAAAGATATAGATATGGGAATGCAGGTTTCGCAAGATTAATTACTCTCTTCTAGTATCGCCAGTCCGAACCCTGTTTTACCGTAATCATTGCCATTGTAAAGCATATATCTTTGACCTTTATGGTCAAAGACAAAAGGGTATTCTATCATCTCAGAGTCCCATCCCGATTCGGAAACATCAATACCAACCTTTTCGTCCATTCTAGTCCAAGAAATGCCATCTGGCGACTCAGCATATCCGATGCAATATGCCTTTCCGCGATACGAGTACCACATTTTGTATATGTTTCCATCTTTTATGACACATGGTCGGGAAATGGCATATTCCTGTTTATTCTTAAAATCAATGCACACAATACCATTTCTTTTCCATGAGATTCCGTCGAATGATTCTGCATATTTTATATGGTACCAGTGCTGCGGAAGGTTGTTTACAAGTTCCCACTCAACACAAGACAAATACCACATCCGCCATAGTTTATCTTCAATTAACACGCAAGGACTGGCAACAAAGTATGGTTCAATTAAGTTTCGATCAAGTATTGGGCCATACGAATACTTTTCATAATCGCCGCCGTTGTTACTTATAGCTAGTCCTATGGAATTCCTAAACGGCACAGTAACGCCAAGATTCCAGCCGATGTAGTATAGATATTTTTTGTTTTTGCAACAGGTTATCCATGAAAGCATTGCACCGCTATCATCAAAAGTTCCAAGCACACCAGGCGAGATAACAGGATGATCAGATATCTTTATTATCTTTTGTGGGTTGGTTAAATCCGTTTCAATATAACCTGTATGAGACCTATTTTTAACATCTCTGGAGCTAAAATATATTCTAAAAAGATCATCCTTGAGATGCTCAGCAAAAGGTACCGTTGCATGCGACTGCATCCAGTAATAGTTCTTATCGGGAACAAAAATATGTCCTAACTTTTTCCACTTCAATTTATAGATTCCTTAGCCGGTTACTTGGAACCCTGGATAGCTCAGCAGGCTTTGCTGTATAAACGCCCCGTTCCTGTGCATCTTCAAGAATCAGGGATCCTGCCCCTATTACGCATTCCTTTCCGATAGTTACATGGTCTCTTATTGTAGAGTTTACACCTATAAAACAATATGGCTCAATCACAACACCGCCTGAAATAACCACATGGGACGATATAAAGCAATGATCATTAATAGAGCTGTGGTGACCTATATGATTCCCGCTCCACAATGTAACATTGTTTCCAATCTTTGCAAAGGGCTGAATTGTATTGTCCTCCAGAATAAAACAATTATCTCCGATTTTAACGTTATCAAAAATTGTTGCCCTTGAACTTACATAGCTCGCTAACTGATAACCTTTTTCCTTGGCCTGCTCATATTTCTGCGCCCGAACCTTATTTACCTTTGAATAGCTGACGGCTATAAACATTTGATAGTCATAAGGGGGATAATACTCCTGGATATTTGAAAAATCTATTACCGGAAGTCCCCCAAATGAGTCGGCATTCTTAAATTCTTTATCTACCGTAAATGCTACAATTTCATGATCAGTATCCCTACAAAAATAATAGTGTGCCAATTCTGCTATATCTCCTGTGCCGAATATAACAACTTTTTTCATTGCAATTATTCCTTTCGCACCAAGATTGTAAACTCATATAAACCATAATCATGAAGGAGGGCAACATTTCTTGAAAAGTTTTTCTTGCAATAATCGAAAAAATAACATGGATCTGCATAGTAAAGGTCATCCCGCATATAATCCTTATCAGCATATTTTGTCAAGCAATTGAACGCGAATCCTTTTTTACTATTTTGGTTCATATCTTTTATAGTTTTTACAACATAGCCAAGCCACTCCTCGTAAGTATGATCAAGCCTGACATTAAAAATACCACTGGCAACTGTGTAATCTGACATACTTAAATCATCAGAATCATCTATTTTTAAAAATTTACAATTGTCGTAAGTCTTGTGCCCTTCGCCTGCATGCCTTATCATCTCCTCAGATAAGTCATACCCTATATAAGTAAAATTCGTGTAGCAGTCTTCTTTTAAAATAAAATCATATAATTTGCCATAACCGCATCCCAGGTCATTTAAAATAAAGAATCCCCTTTTACCAATGACTTTTAGCAGTTGTTCAAACCTAATACATTGCGATTCTTCATCTTTCCAATCTACCCCCTTCGGGGAGGGTCCGTAGTGTAAAATCTTATCGGTATAATATTTGTTGATATTATTCAACAGTCTTTTCATTATTATCTCTTGCATAAAACCTCTTCACGATCGTATACGGCCTGTTTTTAACCTCGCTGAAGATTTTCGATAAATAGATACCCAGAACACCTATACTGAATATAATTATGCCGCCTACAAACCATATAGATGCGATTAAAGATGTCCATCCTTCTACGCTAATACCAAAAAACGTTTTTTTAATTATTAAATGGGAAATATAAAGAAAGGAGAAAAAAGAAATAATAATGCCTAGATAGAATATATAAACAAGCGGCTTATTAGTAAAGGAGGTGAGGGAGTTAACTAAAATAGACAATTTCTTCTTAAATGAATAGGATGTCTGATTTCTACTGAGTTTCTTTACAACCAATCCTTTTTGGTTGAATCCTGTCGCTGCCCAGATCCCTGCCAAAAATATTTCCTGCTCCTTAAAACTTACCAGGGCATCGACATATCCCTTTTTCATAAGTCTGCAAGTTACCAGGTTTTCCGGAACCTTTGTTGGAGAAAAATAGTTGAACATCTTATAAAATATGTTACCGCTTATCTGCTCAAACCATCCACCCTTCCTCCTTTCCTGAATCCCATAAACAACATCCAGGTCAGGTGCATTTTCCAATTCCTTCCAAAAGATCTCTATGAGCTCTGGCTCCTCCTCCAGGTCTGAATCAATTAAAAAAACAAATTCCCCTGCTGCATATTTTAACCCTGTCATCATAGCCTTGTGATGTCCAAAGTTCCTTGAAAGGTCAATTACCTTTACCAGTACGTCCCTTTTATAAAGTCCTATTGCAATATCAAGTGAATTATCAGGCGATCCATCATTGACAAACAGAATCTCATAATCATTCGTGATCTTTCTTGCAGATACACCAATGCGCCCATAAAACTCATTGAGATAAGGAGCGGAATAATATAATGTTGTGACGATTGATAACTTCATCTAAAAACTCTTCATGTATTTTGTTGCATTGAGTCCTTCATTAAGGATCAGGTCTATTATAGATACACCATGCTCAAACGGTCCGTAAAGCTGCCTATACTCCGGATAACCGGAATAATCCATGTAAGAAAGTTCGATCCCCTCCTTCCTGAAAATATCTTCAACTATGTAATCCTTTGCTGATGGGCCGGATATATAGTGCGTGGCTTGCGCAGACTTGCAGAGACCAACTAATCTCTCCGTTTTACCCTCCAATAGCTCGTAGTCCATCGACCAGGATATTTTTGTTTTAATTCCTAATATCTTGCATATTTCCGTAATAAATCTGAAATTGATTTGACTGAGGTACTCTTCGTTAGAGCCAAGATATAAATTTTCAAATAGATCCTTATATTTACTGAAATTCTCGGCTTTGGAATAATTATTGACAATTGCCGACCAATGTTTTCTCAACCAAGTAAGATCACTCACTTTCGTATCCTTGATCTTCTGGAAATACTTTCCTTTCACCTCTACAGGTATGGTTAACCACATAAGACCATCCGGTGTCTTAATGTAGTTCCGGTTTCGCCAGTCCCTCCGGGTATACTGCATATCGTCGTATAGGATAAACTCATTAACCATATTGACAAGATCAAAATAACCTTTCCACGGAATATAGTTCGACTGTAGTATAGCTATCTTCTTCAAATATGCCTCTTATGAAGACATTCAGTCCTCAACTGTAAAATATAAAGAATTCGATTTCCTATCATCCGACCAATCCCAGAGATATATTTCGGACTTCCCGCGCCTGGCGTAGAGATTACTTGGAACATAGGCTGTCAGGTTGTCAGGACCTCCGAAGGTTGTCTCAAGTTTTACTCCATCCCACACAATCACCGTTGTTTTAGAAGTATTTGCGGTTATTGCCCACATAGCAGACCTCCAACCTTGCTGAATGTTAAATCCCTTAGAGACCTTTGTACGGTCAGGTCCAACCTGCATTAGAATTAAAGGTAAGTTGTTGTTCTGCCCACTTTTCTTGTTCCATCTGTAGAGCTGATAGCTGCCGTTGATCTTCACCACTTCAGTATTATATGTATCAAGGGTATTGCGTACAGTTTCAGGCGCAATCATCAATGCTTCCCTATCAAAAACCAGGTATCCATTATCGTAAACATGTTTCCTCACACCATTCTTTCCAATATCGAGGAATATTCTATCGGAAAATAAAGACAATCTTGGCGCCTGCCACCAGCCGACACCAAATATCTTTGTGTCGCTTGGTATCTTTTTTATTAAATCAACAATCTCACTCCTATCCCTTAAAGATTGATCTTGTCTTGTTTTAAGTTCAAATGAAGATATGAAATAACTAATCTGATTGTAAAGCATAGATACAAAAAGTAAAAGGCAAACCACCGAAATAAGAAATCGCCTCTTTTGCCCCCATTTGTTAATGGCATATCCTATGCTAATGCAATAAAACGGTATAGTTAGAAGAAGGATAGGCAGTATCCTTCTGTATGTTTGATGACTATCTGAGATGTGAAAGTACAATACTATATAAACGAATAAGGTCAACAATAAGAAAAGAATGATGATCTGTGTCCGATCCAGATAGAAAAATCTCTTAAACTTATTATCGTTAGATTTAGACAATCTTATATTTATACCAATACAAAAAATTGCAGCAAGAGAGCCTATCATCAACGGGCCATAAAAATGAGCAAGACTCCCATATTCTTGAGTAATAGCCTTCATCCCATAAAATATCCGCCCAAGCAAGGATGTTCCCAGCGACTTTTCAGAAATTGCTGACAAAATAAGAAAACTCCTATACTCTTCGATCACTTCGTTCCAGCCGAACTTGAACCAGATAATGAAATGCAACATAAGGATAGGCAAGATAAAAGACGATCCAAAAGCCATAATGCTTCTAAAGGACATCTTCTTATCATAAAGCCATAGGTAGGGTAAGATAAATAATAAAATAGGAAACAGGAGGATCAAAAAAAGTTTTGTATGTATTGCCAAAAATAGAGAAAAACCCAGCAATGAAAAATACTTATTGCTAATAAGCGATTTATGTAGCAGAAATATTATAAGTAATATATAAAAAAAAGCGGGGATCTCTCCAAAGCCTGCTAATCCATAATGCTTCATTCCAGGGAATGTAAAAAACAGAATAACCGAAAGTAATCCAGTGTAATAATTTCCTGTCATACAAACGACTAAATAGTAAAGAAGGATCGAAGAAAGAATTAAAAAAATAATATTATTTGCTTGTAGGGAAAAATTATTTAGACCCCAGATCATAACAAAAGGAATATTTAAAAAATATTGAGATAACATTCCCTGGGTAAAAAGTGAAAAGCGTGCCTTTGTTAAGTCTTCTTTGTCATATAAATAATTTACATAAGTGCCATATTTCAAATAGGAAACAATGCCTTGATTATAAATAGCTCCATCAAAGCTAAGATCTGAGTGCTTAGCAATGAGAGAATAATATATTGTAAATAGTAGAATAATAATGGCTACTATAAAAGTGAATAGATGTTTTCGCCGATCTTTATCTTGCATAACTAGATCAAATTTGTTTCAACAAGACTTCTTTAACTTACCTTCCTTAGCCAGATATTACAACCGGTATTTTTTAAGCACAGAGGCATATATTGCTCAAGTATATCCCTGTAAAAGGTCGCAATGAAATCACTAAACAAAACTACTTTGTAAGAGTTGTTATACTCCAAGAAAGCCCTCAATATGTAATCTTCATTCCAGGCAAGCCCCTTATAAATCAGCTTCTTGGGATATTCAAATGGGTAAAATATATCATGGAAGTGGAT
Source organism: uncultured Nitrospirota bacterium (assembly GCA_964648095.1). Taxonomy (GTDB): domain Bacteria; phylum Nitrospirota; class Nitrospiria; order JACRHA01; family JACRHA01; genus JACRHA01. The sequence continues at coordinate 28,695 of CAZYNY010000007.1, forward strand.
ATAAACCCCCTTTTTTAAGAAGGGCAATATCTCAAAAAAGATATAATTTACGTCGCTACCAACCTTTGAAACATGAGTAGAATCTATAAATAATATGTCGCCTTCAGAGAGGGATGAAAATTTTTCAATTTCAATATCCTGTGGTTTCGACTGAATTATTTCAGAGCGATCATGATCATCTTCCTTTAAGAGAGACAGTAACAGTTCCGGATAAGGTTCTATGAAAGTACACGATATTTTGTTGTCCAGATAAAACTCATTTGTGTCAAGCATAACGCAAGAAGAATAACCGCTTCCTATTTCGATTATTTTTTTAGGGTTCAGATGCCTGATCATACAGTGTAGAAATATTGCGTCGGTATAAGAGTAGTTGGGGTTATCATAGTGATATCTAATTCCGGCTGTTTTAACGGGGGTAAATATAAGCTGATCATAGTAAGGGACAAATTGTTTTATCAACTCAAGCTGGTCCCTTTCGAATAAATCTATACCTGAAATTTGCCGTGCGACATTAAAGATTTTTTCTTCATTTAGCCTTACCTCATCCATAGAAGGTATTGGTGAATAAAAATGCCCGGGAGGAAAATAGAAATGTGCCGTAGGGAACAGATTTTTACCTTCTTCTAAAACAGCATTGCCTTGCTCTTTCATTGTTTTTGGAATGAAATTATGTGTAATTGTTGGTGGAATACCGGATACCCCATCCCTGTATTTATGCGCTTCCCACTCAACTCCCCATTTCTTCTCATATTTTTCCCTATTTTTTTCGAATATGATGACTCTTTTCTGCTCTTCCAACTTGTTGAACGATACGTTTCCGAAGTGATGAATAAATACGTCTTCAGCGCATAATAACTTGTAGCCGGCATTTTTTATTCTTAATGCGTAATCATCATCTTCAAACATACCGACTTCAAATTGTTCATCGAGAAGTCCCACATCCTCTACTATATCTTTTTTAAAAGCGCCGCAAAACATTGCAAGATTTTTTATCTCGAAGCTTTCACCAAAATGCGCGCCTGTATATTTTTCAGCGAAGGAATCCATATGATCTATATCCGTATATTCAACATTTATCCTCGCTTCGTTGCCGATGTTGTTTGTAACGGGGCCGACCATTCCCACTAAGGGATCTTTCAGGTGCCTTATTACTCCTGAAACCCACCCTCTTGTTACTACGGTGTCGTTATTGAGTAGTATAATATATTCCCCTCCTGCATTTCTGATCCCAATATTATTGGCTTTTGCAAAACCCAAATTGTTATCGTTAATTATGGCCTTGATCTTTTGTCCATCTCCTAACTCTTCAAGATAATCCTTGGTGCCATCACTGGACGCATTGTCGACCACGATGATTTCATAATTAGGATAGGCGGTTTTTTCTGTTATGCTGTTTATACAGAGTTTTGTATATTCTTTATTATTGTGTGTAACAATGATAATACTTACTTTGGGTGATAGGTTTACTATAGACCTTTTTATTTCATTCACCCTATGGTTCCAATCGTTGCATTGGGCAATCTCAATTCTTGTTTTTTTGACCTTTTCGTCGTCTTCTTTTAATGCTAATCCAATCTTTTCAAGAAATTCCTCTTTATTGTTTGCGAAATACATTATGCCTTTATATTGCTGGAGTTCTGGTAAATTACTAGATACGACCGGTTTTCCGGAGCTAATGTATTCATAAAACTTGACAGGATTGGTTGATAATATAAGGTCGCACAACTTGAATGGTATTAAGCATACATCAAACCAGTAAAGGTACTTCGTTAACTCCTTGTACGGTTTTTCCCCAAGCAAATGAATATTATTATATTTTTTCAACCTTTCAACATCTGAAAAGAATGTATGTCCTATTAATACTATATTCCAATCCGGTCTCGATTTTGCTACAAATTCCACGGTGTCAGTGTCAAACCATTCCGCTATTGCACCGTAATACCCGATGATGGGTTTATCTATGTCTTTGAGTAAATCATTTATAGGTAATTCATTAAAATATTCGAACTCGGTCGCATTAGGAATTAATTGAACTCTGTTTGTTTTAGTTTTTATTTTTTCAAGGATATTCTGGGAAGTGCAGATGCAGATATCGGAAAGGTCGACCATCATAGAATCGAATTTATTTACATAATCTGCATTAACATTTGAAAATCCTGAGAATTCATCAAGATAGTCAAAGATGACCTTGGTTCCGTATCTATCTTTAAGATCTTTAACAAGAGGAGCCCATAGGGGATACTGCACAAAAGCAACAGCATCTTTTATGCCATAGTCTCTAATAAGGCTTCCTATAGCCTTATTAGATGTTTTTATGCCTTCATTAAGGTCTGTATTATAGATGGCGCTATCATTTACGAATGGTAACGTTATTTCGTAGATATTCTCGGAAAGTGCCTGGATACCATATTGAGTTTGATTTTTAAGGTCAATGCTGATATAAAAAACTCTGTGACCTGTCTCTGCAAATCCCACAGCAATATGCTGAGGTCTCTGATATCTGAAAGCCCAATTGATAATAGAGAAAAAAATAATATCATAGGAGGCAGCATTGGAAGGGGTCAGTTTAAGCTTTTTCAAGAGTTCTTTGTAGTCGTATGATTTATTTTCGTTGATCTGACTATCTTGAGCTATTGACAATTCTATATCATTACTTTTTGAAATATTATCAGTAACTGTTTCTAATAGTTTATCCTTAGTGATCTGACTGCCTTGAACCGCCGGCCATTCAATATTACGGCTTTTTAAAGTATCGTTAATAAAGGTTCCTATTTTTCGGTTAATTCTCCTGATAAATTCCTTAAACCCATATCGCTTTACTATCAGCAAAGCTTTGATGGCATAATATGGTAGCCAGGTTTTTTTGGCTATGGTCTTGAATTTAGTAGCAATTTTCCAGAGGTCTGATGAATAAATTTGGTTTAATGTATTATTCCTTTCTGTGACCTGATGATTTAAGTTATTGATTACTGAATCCTTCTCTGTGACCTGATGATTTAAGTTATTGATTACTGAATCCTTCTCTGTAGCCTGATGGTTTAAGTTTGTTATTATGATATCTTTTTCGGTAATCTCGCGGTCTAAAGATTTAGCCCAAGAAGAAACCTCCTCTATCTTAGAGTTCTGTGACAATATCAATGTATCTCTTTCCTGTATCTTGTGGTCTAAAGATTTAGCCCAAGAAGAAACCTCCTGAATCTGAGAATTTTGAGTTAATATTAATTCATCTTTATCTTTAATGGATTTGATCCAATCGGTTATAGAGTATGCTGGTGGAGGAAGCTCCAGCGCGTTGAAGTTTTCTGGATTGTTACTCACTTCAGATTGAAAAGACTCTTCTAGCTTTAAGTTCTCTTTAAGCCTTTCCCCTGTATATTTCGGATAAATAGTGTTTATTATACCGACAATGAAACTGCGCGAATCCTTCTCTTTTATAAACGGCGCGTAGATCGCATACAGATAATACAAGCTCCTGAATAGGACGAAATCTGCAGGTATTTTGTCCCTAAACCTCCACTTCCTATCCATATAATGAAGACTATTATCGGGGCCTTTGATCAAGTTCCAGAAGGTATAATCGATAGCACCTCCGTCTACCAGGTGATAACCTTCTTCATCCTTTTCATTTATAGAGAAATATTTAAGGAGACTCGCGTCCAGTTTTTTGGCAAGCTGAGAAATCTCACCCAACGTGTCGTCTGCGGAAAGGCATTTATAGGCATCATAAAGTAATATTTCACCTTGTACAAAATTATCCCTTTCTGAAAGGTTAAACGTTACATTCTCGAGTTCTACACGTATGCTGCTAGAATAAAGCGGCTCACGTTTAATGATATAATTATCAGTTGTGTTTCTGATTAATGTTACAGTATGATGAAACATATTGCTGTGCTTTTCGCTGTTAAAAAACTTCTTAATTAGCCATTCGGTTCTTACCTCCCTATCCTTCGATTTACTTGCAAGCACAAGAAAGGAATTAGAGAATTGCCACAGGAGCCCTGATTCGGTTATATTTTTCAGAAACAGCGGTTCGTGCATCATAAACAATCTGCTCCCTGCATATTCTTGAGATGGCATTTTCACCCAGTTATAAGGATATAACGACAGAACCTCTTTCGATTCTATGAGTATGGTCTCTAGCAGCTTGTAATCCGGAAAGAGATGATAAAATTGTATATTCTTAAATCCGGAATGTGCCAATATTGACTCTAGCTCCCCCCGGCTAAAAGTGACCGGAGTCTTGTCGGGATAACCTGAAAGACCTTCAAATAGTCTGCCTGTATGCTCCTCAGCACAACCAGTAAAATACTTAGCGCCGAATTTATTTTCGATGGCCAACAGCAAAACGCCTTCATCAACTAAAGAATTAGAAAGGCCTTTCAGGAATTTTATGCATGGTTTCTTAGGATCCTCACTTTTACTGTAGTAAGGAATATATTCCATTACACCCACTACTGTAATGAGTTCATACTTGTCAGGATTGAAGGATATTTCGGAAATGTCTCCGTTAAATACATTTACATTTTTAAGATCCCTTGTCCTTTCCCTTGTAATGACAGCCCTTAAACGACTTCCCTCAATAGTATCGACAGCACTAAAATTTTCTCCGAGCCACCTTGTCAACGCACCGCATCCAGATCCGATTTCTAAAACCGAAGTAATTCCATCAAATATTTCCTTAACCGACTCCAGGAGATTTATCCTGCGGAAAGAGAGATGATATCTTGACGGCCAGTCTCTTATAAATTTTATAAGTTCAGGAGAGCAACTTTTTATCTTCTCCTGTCCCTTAAAAATCTCTAAAAGATAGTCTTCGCTGCCATCCACATAATCAACTGGCGGCTTGTGGCTATGTATATATAAGCCCGAGTTATTATCGTATTTAAATCTTTCCATTGTAATCCTCTGCTATCAAAGTGGGTAGGCCGCTCCTCCTCACGTTACCGGCTCGAATTTAAGCCCGAGATCAACAGGGCCGTAAGATATATTCCGGTTGGTAAAAAACAGGTGTATAGCGTCATATCTCCTATCAAGGGGTATTTCTATGTCTTCCATGTCTTCTGCGATGCCAACGGATAGCATATAGTTTCCGCTGTTAAGCCTAGGGGTAAAGGAAAAACACACCACTTTTACATCACCGGCCTTTTGAAAAAAATAGCTGCGTTGACTATCCCAATCCCTGGAATTGTTGCCGTATACGAGGAGCCCGTCTACGGTTTTGATATTCAATCCGTATATAGGGCGCTCGATATCTTTATCAAACTTAACCTTTAAATAGAGGTTGAACTGTTCGGAAGGATCGCACTGAACTGGATCTACATCCCTCCCGCTTATAATAAAGTAATCAACAATTTCGGCATGGCGGTTTCCCCAGCGGTATTCATTCTTGTTATAACTTTTGCGGTAAATGAATCTGTCTTCGTCGGAATACTGCTTTATGAACTCCAAAACTTTTTCGTTATTTTGGTGCTCTATGGCCATAAGTGTAGAATTTTGCAGGCCAACTTCCTTGCTTTCTTGCAGTTTTTCAGGTGTGATCTTTCCGAATAGGAGATCGAGATACTGATTGCTGACGACTCTCGGTTCACCCTCAGATAATTTCATGCCATCATCAATAAAGATTGCCCTGTTGCAGTGACGGACGACTTGATCGGTGGAATGGGTTACAAAGAGTATCGTCTTGTTCTTTTTTTGGAATTCTTCGAATTTACGAAAACACTTCGCTTGAAATTTTGCATCCCCAACTGCCAGAGCCTCGTCTACCACCAAGATATCTGGGTCCACATTTATGGCTGCGGAAAATGCGAGCCTCACAAACATTCCGTTTGAGTAAGTTTTTACCGGCTGATAGATAAATTCCCCAATATCAGCAAAAGTCAGTATAGCCTCAAGTCTTGCGTCGATCTCCCCCCTGGAATATCCCATAATAGTGCCGCTGAAATATACATTTTCTAATCCCGTCATTTCCGGGTTAAAACCTGTTCCAAGCTCTAACAAAGCAGAGACCTTGCCATTCACAGTAACAATGCCGCTAGTGGGAGTTAACACTCCTGAAATTATCTTTAGCAGCGTAGATTTCCCAGAGCCATTTTTCCCAATTATGCCAACGGTCTCACCTTTTTCAATTTCAAAATTTATATCTTTTAGTGCGTAAAAATCCCTGTGATATTTCTTTCTGAAAGGATGAATTGATTCTTTCAACCTATCTATAGGTTTATCGTAGAGTTTATAAATTTTGGAAAGATTTTCTACTTTTATACTCATTTTTTTGCATAATTATATTACAGTACATCTGCAAAATGTGGTCTTAATCTCCTAAAGAGCAGCGCACCCAATACGAAAATGGATACATTTGCGATCCAGAAATAGAGGGTTAGATTGGCATGCTCCCAAAACCATACCTTATAGACGAAGCTGTTTCTATATCCTTCTACAATATAGTAGACTGGATTCAATTTAATTATTGCATGATATCTGGAAGGCATGATCTTTAGAGACCAGAAAACCGGTGTCAACCAGAAACCAAATTGCAGCAGCATTGCTACTATCTGCCCAACATCTTTTAAGAATATAATTAACGACGAACTGATCCATGATATTCCTAAAATGAGCACCATTCCTGAAAAAATATAGTAGAATACCTGCAAGTTATAAGCAATGGGAAGATGCCCATATATCAAAAACATAACAAATGTAACCCCAACAAAAAAGAGGTGGACATATAGGGCTGACAGTATCTTTACTATTGGTAAGACACTGACGCGGAATACAACCTTTTTTACAAGGTAACTATGGTCAATTATTGAATGGGTAGCGCTCGAAAAACCATCAGAGAAAAAAATCCAGGGTATCATGCCTGTCATCAGCCAGAGTATAAATGGGAACTTATCTACGGGCGCTGTCTTAAATCCAGCCTGAAACACAAACCATAAAATAAGTATATAAATAGTCGGTTGGATAAAGGCCCAAATTATTCCAAGAAAGGAGCCTAAATATTTTGCCTGAAAATCTTTTTTTGCTAATTCAAATATGATCTTCCTGCTTTTAAATATATCTCTCAAAAACCAATGAAATTGTTTCAAATATCCAATCATATACATACTATCCGCAAATATTAAACGCCATCATCTTTTTAGATAGTTTCTCTCATAATACTGCATGTATTCTCCCTTTTTTATCCTTTCCCACCACCCCCTATTGCTTAAATACCATTTAATTGTCTCCTCTATGCCTTTTTCAAATGAGTAGAGGGGTTTCCAATCCAGATCCTTTATTATCTTTGAGGAATCAATTGCATAGCGCCGGTCATGACCAGGCCTGTCTTTAACAAATGTAATGAGGGAGGCCAGACTACCTTTCTTAAGACCCAGGATATCTTCCATCTTTCCTGTTATGAGCCGAACAATGTCTATATTCTTCCATTCGTTATTGCCGCCAATGTTATAGACCTCTCCAACGCTCCCCTCTTTCATAACCATATCAATTGCCCTACAATGGTCTTCTGCATGGATCCAATCCCTCACATTTTGGCCATCCCCATATACCGGCATGGGTTTACCTTCTATGGCATTGGTAATCATAAGGGGAATGAGCTTTTCCGGAAACTGATAATGCCCATAGTTGTTAGAGCATCGGGTTATAATACAAGGAATTTTGTATGTCTCCCAATATGCCCTTACCATCAAATCGCCCCCAGCCTTACTTGCCGAATAGGGCGAATTGGGGGCCAAAGGTGTCTCTTCCGTAAAATAACCGGTGGAACCCAGGGAACCATATACCTCATCGGTAGATACCTGAATAAAGATATTACTGTTACCCTTCCAGGCATTCCTGGCCTCATCCAGCAATACCTGCGTACCTCGAACATTGGTTTCGACAAAGGAAGATGGATCCTCAATGCTTCTATCCACATGGGACTCTGCGGCAAAGTTTATTATAGTATTTGGTGGTTGATTGTTGGTTGCCGGATGCTTCCCCTTAAGAAGCTCAGAGATTAGTTTTTCATCTAGAATATCACCCCGAACAAACATGTAACGAGGATTTCCTTCAGCCTCTCTAAGATTCTCGAGATTCCCCGCATATGTTAGCTTGTCAATGTTTATAACCTGGTAGTCAGGATGCTCTCTTAAAATGTACCTGATAAAGTTCGAACCTATGAAACCGGCGCCGCCTGTTACAAGAATCTTTTTCATTAATCGTTTTTATGCCTTATAATTTGTTAGAAATCGTGAAGTTATTCTCTACATCTTTTAACATGGGAAGCATTTTGTCCTTTTCTGAAAGTACCGGTTCTTTTATTGGCCATTGAATTTTAATATCAGGGTCGTTCCATATGATGCCTCTATCATGTTCAGGGGAATACTCCTCTGTGCATTTATAGACAACTTCAGCAACATCACTTAAGACAACAAAACCATGTGCAAAGCCAGGTGGTATATAAAACATTAAATTATTTTCTTCGGAGAGTTCAACACTTATCCATTGCCTAAAAGTGGGGAGGTTTTTTCTTAAATCCACCGCAACATCAAAAACTCTTCCCTTAGGACACCATATTAATTTACCCTGAGCCATAGGATTGTTCTGAAAATGAAGCCCCCTTAAGACATTTTTAAAAGACCTTGAGCAATTATCCTGAACAAAGCTCTCTTTTATCCCAAACCGGGCAAAATAAGAATATTTATATGTTTCCATAAAAATACCCCTTTTATCCTTAAAAATTTCAGGTTCAATCAATACTATATCCGGTATTGCAAGCCTCTTAAATGTAAATGGCATTGGTAGTCTCTTTCATTGCTTAATCAATGAGTTTATAAGGTATTGTCCATACCCGTTATTTTTCAAAGGCTCTGCTAACCTTAATAGCTGCTCTCTATCTATATAGCCCAACCCGAATGCGATCTCTTCTATGCAGGCTATCTTGAGACCCTGTCTCCTTTCAACTGTAGCCACAAATTCCCCGGCCTCCAGGAGACTCTCAAAGGTTCCGGTATCAAGCCATGCATGACCTCTTCCAAGTAGTTCAACTCTAAGACTTTTCCTTTGGAGGTATTCGATGTTCACATCCGTTATTTCCAGTTCACCCCTCCATGAAGGTTTAATATTCTTTGCAATCTTAACAACATCACTATCATAGAAATATAATCCTGTCACGGCATAATGTGATTTTGGCTTTTGTGGTTTTTCCTCAATGGATAAGACTCTGCCGTTTTTATCAAAATCAATTACACCATACCTCTGCGGATTGCCGACATAATATCCAAATACTGTAGCCCCTTTGCATACCGCAACATCATTAACTGCCTTTTTTAGTAACTCAGTTAACCCATGTCCATAGAAGATGTTATCGCCTAGCATAAGGCAGACATTATTGGTTCCTATAAATTCCTCACCAACGATAAATGCCTCTGCAATTCCGTTGGGGCGGGACTGTTCCTTGTAAGAAAGATTTAACCCAAGATGAGCGCCATCATGGAATACATCCATAAACCGCGGCAAATCTTGAGGTGTAGATATTATGAGGATATCCTTTATGCCTGCCAGCATAAGTACCGATAAAGGATAATAAATCATGGGTTTATCGTAAACAGGTAAAAGCTGTTTGCAGACAGCCTGTGTTATCGGATAAAGCCTTGTGCCGCTGCCACCTGCTAATATAATGCCTCTCATTTATTCTTTTAACCTATGAAACATTTTTTAACTCTCTTTGAGTTGCATAAAAATCATCTTATCAATCTACTTTTCGAACTCGATATAGCAGGCCTTCTATGCACAGGTCAAAATCTTCCTAATACCCGATATCAATCGGCTATATACCGGTTCGCTCTCTCTTATAAATTCATTAATCGTGTTCCACCTGATATCGAGATATTCATGGACGACAATATTTCTGAGAGATGCCCACTTAGAGAGTCTTCTACCAAATTCTTCATTAAAATCTCCAACAAGTCCTATATTGTATAGGATCTCTCTATAGCTGTCTGGAATAGGTCTATTTTCTGAAGCCAGTAATATCTTTGCAATATCGATAGATGACATTACTATATTTTCTATCCATTTCTCCACATTTCTTCTTTTTTCTTTTTCTTTCTGATAGGTTTCCCATCTGAGGTCAGAAAATGCAGGATAGTCCTCAACCTCTGATTCAAGATAGTCTAAAAATCTTATTAATCGTTCCCTCTCCTCTTTTCTCAATCCCTATATCCTTGTTTGATTCTCCAATAATCTTCTATAGTCTCTCTAAAATCTTCTGCCTCTATCGTTACCCTTAGCATAAAATCAAGATATAGTCCCCAATCCCTGATAATAATTGGTATTCCATTAATAGCGCCGGCGGCTATGGAGGAACGGGCCCTATTTAGAACAACTAAATCGATATTTTGACTCAACAATATTTCTAGATCAAGCCATATCTCTTCCTCTCCCTCATATTTAATATCGAACTCTTCCCATTCTAAACAGCCGCTTTTGGGTCTAAAATAAATAGCAATATCTATATCCGATTCTCTATGGGGTATATCCTTGGCATAAGAGCCGAACAAGAATGCCATAAGGATATCGTCCCGCTTCTCAAAATAGTCCTTAAGGATGCTTATCATCTTGATGCTATCCCACTTATGGCCAATCAATTTACCTAATCCACCTCCGTTCCATTTATTTTAAACCCTTCCCTTTCCATTTCTCTGATCTTCATCTCCTTCTGGATAGGTATTAAGATCAGGTCAATGAGATGTTGCATCTTTGTAAGGGCGAATCTTGTATTCGCCCTTTAAGTCGCGTTTAGCATACATCTGTTCGTAATATTTCTGGAACTCCCCTGATTTGATCTTCCTCCACCAATCCGGAGTCTCTCTATACCATCGGATAGTTTCACTCAGGGCCTTTTCAAGGGCATGTCTGGGTTTAAAACCAAGCGAGGCGATCTTCCGGCAGGAAAGAGCATAACGGCGATCAGTGAAACAAGACTGGACAATAAGGTCAGACGAGGCCTTTGACGCAGAATAGGGACTATTGGGGTGAATAGGAGAATCTTCAGTGAATGAGCCTGATTCAATGCTCCCATACACCTCATCTGTGCTTATCTGTATATATCTTTTGTGATTGTACCGCCGTGCAGCTTCCAGGAGTACGTAGGTCCCGTAAACATCTGTCCGGATAAAGCTTCCCGGATCCATGATCGATCGGTCCACATGGGTCTCTGCTGCAAAATTGATGATCACATCTGTTTCTTTGGCAAGAGGATCAACCAGGTCTGGATCGCAAATATCGCCCTTGATAAAGCAATAGTGAGGATGACCTTCTATATCCCGAAGATTGTCCAGATTCCCGGCATAGGTTAACTTGTCCAGGTTAGTAACATGATAGTCACGGTGATTGACAAGTATATATCGGATAAAATTGCTTCCAATAAAACCTGCGCCGCCTGTAATGAGAAGTTTCAAGGACTTCGTACCTTTAACTTTTTTTACAAGGGCGAATACAAGATTCGCCCCTACTATTAACTAATCCCTAATCCCTACCTTCAAGCGTGGATAAGACCTATCCTTTTCTGAAAGGATTGGATTCTTCATAGGCCAGGATATGGCTATATCCGGGTCATCCCAGATGATCCCTGCCTCATGGGAAGGAGAATATTCCTGCCAGGATTATACCTTTCATTCCTCCCTCAAAAGAGGAAGGTTAAGGCTGAGGTGAAGGTTAAAATCTTTGCTAAACCTCAGCCTCAACCTCAACCTTCTTTGGCCTCAGCCTCAGCCTTCTTTAATATCTGTCTATCTCCCATAGATATCATCAAACCTTACAATATCATCCTCTTTAACATATTCCCCGCTTTGCACTTCAATTATTTCAAGCGGAACCTTACCCTGGTTTTCAAGCCTGTGATGGGTCGATTTGGGGACGTACGCAGATTCATTTTCATGAATGAACTTCTCGTTATCACCAATAACAATCCTTGCTGTTCCCCTTACTACAACCCAGTGTTCAGACCTGTGATGGTGCATTTGAAGGCTTAGCTTCTGGTTTGAATTTACTACTATCCTCTTTATCTTGTATCTTAGACCTTCCTCAAGTACAGTATAATTCCCCCATGGACGATAAGTAATAACATGATCTGCGCACTCTCTTCTCCCGTCCTCCTTTAACTTATGGACGACCTCTTTTACCTTCTGTGTCTCGCCTTTTTTTGCTATCATTATAGCGTCATCGGTCTCAACTATCACGATGTCTTCTAGTCCTATGGTAGATATAAGCCTCTTGCTCCCTATTATCATAGACCCCTTTGTATCTACTGATACAATATCGCCATGCTTTGCATTCCCGTCTTCATCCTTATCCAGGACATCATACAGGGAATCCCATGAACCTATATCATTCCAGTATATATCCAGGGGGAGCGTTACAACACTTTCCGATTTTTCAGCGATTGCATAATCTATCGAAATGTCCGGCATTTCTTTAAAGTTTGACACTATTT
>CAZYNY010000007.1:41176-48505 GCA_964648095.1 uncultured Nitrospirota bacterium
AGCATCTTCTTTATTTCCGGTTGATATCTTCCAAATTCCTCCATTATAGCGCCTATGCTAAAGACAAACATCCCTGAATTCCAATAATAGCTGCCTTCTTCCTGATATCTTTTCGCGGTCTCCGCATCAGGCTTTTCCGTGAAAGCTTCCACATGAAAAATCGGAGTTCCGGGTTCCTGGTTCAGAGTTCCTGGTTCAGAGTTCCTTGTTCCTTGTTCTGTATTTTGTATTCTGTATTCTGTATTCTGTATTCTGTCACCAGCCTTTATATATCCATATCCTGTCTCTGCCCTTAACGGCTTAATACCGAATGTAACTATATATCCATCCTTTGCCGCCTCCTCTGCCTGTTTCAGGTATTCTATGAACTTATCCGGAGGCCTAATTACGTGGTCAGAAGGGGACACAAAGACTATTTCATCCTTATCGCATCCCAGTTTCTCAAGGCAATACCTTGCACCGAGCGCTATTGCAGGGGCCGTATTCTTGCTTGCGGGCTCAAGTAATATATGGATTGCCGGCTCGGCGCTAAGATCGGCCTTGACATGGAATTTATATTCATTGTTTGTTATAACAATGATATCCTCAGGGGAAATCGCCTCTCTTGTCCTTTCTACTGTCTGTTGCAGAAGGGATTTGTTGCCATTAAGCCGCAAAAACTGTTTCGGATGACTTGTCCTGCTTAATGGCCAGAGTCTTGTACCGGAACCGCCTGCAAGGATTATCGCCTTCATAATAGACCAGCCTCTAATAATAGGGTGTAGGGTTGAGGGTGTAGTTACCTATACCCTATACCCTGTCCCCTATACCCTGTACTTATAAAACTCCTCTATCTTATTCACTACATAAGCCTGCTGATCTGCCGTCAACTCTGGAAAAATAGGGAGGGCCAATGTCTCATGGGCAGCCTTTTCAGCATGAGGAAAGTCCCCTTCCTTATATCCAAGATAGGCATAACATTCCTGAAGATGCAGGGGGAGGGGGTAGTATATCTCTGTGCCTATTTCATTTTCCGAAAGGAACTTACGCAACCCATCCCTCTTCCCTGCCCGGATTATATATTGATTATAGATATGCCTGTTTCCGTATTTAACCAGTGGAAGACTGACGGGATACCTGGTTGAGACGCTGCTTCCGGAATCCTTTGCAGGATCAAAAAGGCCTGTATTTTTAAAAAGCCCATTATAACGTTCCGCATTTTTTTGGCGCATTAAAGTCCAATTCTCAAGGTATTTTAATTTTATATTGACCACTGCCGCCTGCAGCGTGTCAAGCCTGAAATTCCCCCCCATTATCTTGTGATAGTATTTCGGTGAACTCCCGTGGACCCTTAAGATAGTTATCTTTTCTGCCAGCTGCTTGTCATTGGTTACTACCATCCCTCCGTCACCAAATCCGCCAAGATTCTTGCTCGGGAAGAAGGAGAAACAGCCGATATCGCCCATAGAACCGGCCCTCCTCCCATTATATTCTGCCCCTATAGCCTGGGCTGCATCTTCAACCACCTTGATATCATATTCTGATGCAGCCTTGATTATCGGGTCCATATCAGCACACTGACCGTAGAGATGGACAGGGATGATTGCCTTAGGTTTAGCGCCATTATCCGATTCTTTTTTAATTGCCAATCTCAATTTATCCGTGTCAATATTATAGGTATTGGGATCTATATCTACAAAGACAGGCCTTGCCCCAAGCCGTGAAATAACTCCCCCTGTTGCAAAAAATGTATAAGGCGTCGTAAGAACCGTATCGCCATATGAGACATCCAGCGCCATCAAAGATATAAGGAGTGCATCAGTCCCTGATGAGACCCCGATCCCATATCCTGCACCAGAATAGCCGGCAACAGCCTCCTCCAGTTCCTTTACCTGCGGGCCAAGTATGAAGTTCTGACTATCGCAAACCTCATCAATAGCCCTTCTCGCTTCATCCTTTATAGATGAATATTGGCCCTTTAAGTCTAATAATGGTACCTTCATGGCATCTCCATGCTACAATTTAACTATATTATTGTGTTTTTTCTGCGTCCTTCCCGTTGCGTTCCTCGTATCGACAATGAGCTTGGAGTTACCTGCTATCATATCCCAGTCATAAATTGAATGATCCGTCACAATTACCGTACAGTCCACCTTTGATAACATCCCTTCATTTATATCTATTGATCTCATCCCATGAAAATTATCATCAAGTGATGGTATGTACGGATCGCTGTATAATACCGTTGCACCCTTTTCCTGAAGTATCTTTATTATGTCTAATGCCGGTGATTCCCTTGGATCGTCGATGTCTTTCTTGTATGCCACGCCTAATATCAGGATCCTTGAGCCGTTTATACATTTTTTTTGCCTATTCAGGGCATCTACAATCTTATCCACCACATAGTGGGGCATCCCGGAATTTATCTCCCCGGCAAGCTCAATGAATCTTGCCCTATAATTTAATGTCTTCAGTTTCCACGACAGATAATGCGGGTCTATCGGAATACAGTGGCCCCCGAGACCAGGCCCGGGGTAGAAGGGCATAAAACCATAAGGCTTGCTTGATGCCGCCTCAATGACCTCCCAGACATCTATGCCAAGCTTGTTACACATAATCGCCACTTCATTGACAAGCCCGATATTAATACTCCTGAACGTATTCTCAAGGAGCTTGACTATCTCGGCTGATTCGGTCGACGATACAGGTATCACCTTCTCTATAATATTGCCATATAGCGCTACGGCATGCCCTTTACATGCCTCTGTTATCCCGCCAATCACCTTTGGGGTATTTCTAGTATTAAAGATCTTATTGCCAGGGTCTATCCTCTCAGGTGAAAAGGTAAGGAAAAAATCGATTCCAACCTTGAGTCCGGTATCCTCAAGCATAGGAAGGATTAATTCCCTTGTTGTCCCGGGATATGTAGTAGACTCAAGGATAATGATCTGATCCTTATGGAGATATCTTTTTATCTCCTTAGTCGAATCTAATATGCAAGAGAGGTCAGGGTCCTTAGTCTTATTTAGCGGCGTTGGCACACAGATCGAGACGGCGTCAATATCTTTCAAGACAGAGAAATCGCCGGTTGCAGACAGTCTTTTATCCTCTACCAGCCCTCTTAATTCGATATCAGGTATGTCCTTTATATAGTTTTCCCCTCTATTGATCCGCCTTACCTTATCCTGATTCAGATCTATGCCAACAACATTATAGCCGGACTTTGCAAACTCAACAGCCAGGGGTAAACCAACATAGCCTATCCCGATTATCCCAATCCTTGCCTTCTTAGACGTGATCTTTTCGATTAATGATGACATTTAACCTCCTTCTGACAAGCTCCCGCCCTTCTGGTAAATAACCAGTCAGTTTATTCCCTGTCTCCATGAAACCTTAAACCCCTACTTCAAAAAAAACATTGTTACACTAAAAATTATATGGCTATTTCACCTTTTCAACCTTCTGTCTATCTATTACAACACGGCTCTTTTGAGACAGGATATTCAAAAGCAGTACTACCCTATCCTTATCAGACCACTTCCCCTCGAATATAGCCGACAAACCCTCAAAAGGTCCTTCTTTTATTTCAACGACGTCTCCAACGGCAAGATCGGCTGGTACAAGGCTTACATAGCCATTATCTATCCTCTCCTTTATTGCTTGAATAACCTGGTCATCAACAGGGCAAGGGGGTTGATTTCCAAAAGAAACTATCTTGTCAACACCGCTCGCATAGTGTATCATTCTGTAATGTGTTGCCAAATCGAAATATCCAAAGATATATCTCGGGAAAAGGGATGCGATTACATCCCTCCTTTTTCCCCTGATTACCTTCTCTTTCTTAATCCTCGGATATAATGTTTCTATCCCGAATCTTCTTATATTTAAGTCGGCAAGGGCCTCCTGACGGAGCTTTGTGTGTATTGCGTACCATGAATACATATATATTGTAAGCCGGCATAAATACAAGACGGCCGGCGCCTTACAGGAAGGCTTTACCCCTTTTTGAGATCTACTGTTTAGGATCTATTTTATATCAGATTCAGAGGTTTCTTGCAACATTTTTATCTAACTCACCTGCTTATAATGCAAGCTATACCATCCTGTAAATCTCTTAATCCCCTCTTCAATCCCGATCTTAGGATCAAAACCTAACTTATCCTTTGCGTGGTTTATATCTGCAAAGGTCTCGGGTACATCCCCTTTTTGGATGGGCAGATACCTTTTTACTGCCTTCTTGCCGAGTTCCTTTTCAATACACTCAATAAAATATTCAAGCTCAACTGTATGAGAGTTACCGAGATTAAATATCTCATATCTGTTCACCTTTTCAAGGGAAGATATAACCCCCTCAACTATATCGTCAATATATGTGAAATCCCTCTTCATCTTCCCAAAGTTATATACATCGATCTCCCTTCCTTCCAGGATCGCCTTTGTAAATATAAAGAGGGCCATATCAGGCCTGCCCCATGGCCCATATACCGTAAAGAAACGAAGGCCGGTGGTTGGGAGCCCATAGATGTGGGTATAGGTATGCGCTATCAGTTCATCTGCCTTTTTAGTGGCAGCATAGAGGGAGATCGGATGATCCACGTTATCAGACTCGGAAAATGGGATCTTCTTATTATTGCCGTATACGGATGATGATGAGGCATAGACAAAGTTCTTTATCTTATAATCCTTTGCCAACTCAATGATATTAAGGAATCCCTCAAGATTCGATTTCTGGTAGGCAAATGGATTTTCCAGGGAATATCTTATCCCTGCCTGGGCAGCCATATGACAGACCTTATCTGCCTGGTGCTTATCAAAGATCTCCTTTAAACCTTTATAGTTGACAAGGTCTTCCTTATGAAAAATAAATTTCTTATCCCCCCTGAGAAGGGCCAGCCTTGCCTCCTTCAATAGCGGATCATAATACTCATTTATGTTGTCGATACCAATTACCTGGTTCCCCATCTCAAGGAGCCGCTTTGAGATATGAAATCCTATAAAGCCTGCCGCCCCTGTTACGATATAGACCCGATGATTATCCATTTAAATTCTCTCCAAGATGTATATCATGTCTTTTGATCAGACCCTCCGGCCTAAAGATCATCATTAATACAAGCGCTGCGCCAAATATCAGCATCCTGTAGCTTGAGAGGACCCTGAACATCTCGGGGAGTATAACAATGATTAATGCCCCGAGTATGACCCCTGGTATAGACCCCATTCCACCCAATACTACCATAGAAAGCACTGTTACAGATTCAAAAAAGGTAAAGCTCTCAGGTGAGACAAAGGCAAATTTCCCCGCAAAGAAGACCCCTGCAATTCCGGCCAAAAAGGCCCCAAGTGCAAATGCCAGGACCTTCAAAGAGGTTGTATCAATACCCATGCTTTCCGCCGCCAATTCATCCTCCCTAATGGCTATCCAGGCCCTTCCTATCCTTGAATTGTTAAGCCTCCTGACTGAAAAGATGGTTATAAAAACAAGGGCAAGAATAAGATAATAAAAATGGACCGGTCTTTCAAAGACAAAGTTAAAGATCCTGGGCCTCCCGATATTCAATATACCATTCGGTCCGTTCGTCACGCTGTCCCAGTTGTTTAACGCAAGATGAACAATCTGGATAAAACCAAGGGTTACTATGGCGAGATAATCCCCCCTAAGTCTAAGGGTAATTATTCCCAGCAGACCCCCCAGCAGGGCAGATAAAATTCCGCCCAAAGGGAGGGCCAGCCAAAAAGAAATGCCTATCTTCGTAGAAAGCAGGGCATAGGCATAGGCGCCTACTGCATAAAAGGCAATATATCCGAGGTCAAGGAGTCCTGTAAGTCCTACTACTATATTAAGACCGAGGGAGAGCACAATATAGATACCTGCGGTGGTAAGGGCGTCTATCTTGTAATTATTCATAAATAGAGGAAAGAGAACTATGATGTGCCAGAAGAAAACAAATTGCATGAGTCTCTTTCTTTTCTTATACCGGTTTTTAAGCCAGACAACTATTTTTCCCGGGCCTTCAGATGCTCGTAAAAAGATTCGCGACAAAGCAAACCGTGAAGAGGTCAGGGGTATTATGCCGGAAGATAGCACCAGGATGGAAAGAAGCGATGCATTTTTTATACCCATAAAAGGGAGCGCCAATATCCAGACCCAGCAGGCTATAAATAAAAGGACCTTCGATCTTGAAAGGATAGACCTCATGTTACTATGGCTTCTCAGAGACTGTCCCGCCAATGAGCCCTGACGGACGCAAAATAAGCGCCAGGATGAGTATCAGGAAGGTAAAGAGATCTTTGTAGGCGCTGGAGATGTAGGCTGAACAGAGGGTTTCAAGGAACCCAAGCATAAATCCTCCAAGCATTGCACCCGGTATATTCCCTATGCCCCCGAGCACAGCTGCGGTAAAGGCCTTTATCCCGGCCACATACCCGATAGTGAAATTTACAACCCCATAATAGATAGCCGCCATTATCCCGGCTGCAGCAGCTAAAATAGATCCGATGATAAAGGTTAATGTTATCAGCCGATCTATATCTATACCAAGAAGGGAAGCCATCTTTTTATCCTGTGCAACAGCACGCATCGCCTTTCCTATTTTTGTCTTCTTTACAAAGAGGTGCAGGCTGAACATGAGAATTACTGAAATAAAGAGTATTACCATCTGTATATATGTGATGGTGGCACCGAAAATATTTTTCCCGGATGCTGAAATAGAGGCAGGAAATACCTTATCTGTAGAGCCCTGGGCCAACATCACGTAGTTCTGAAGGAATATAGACATCCCGATCGCTGATATAAGAGGAGATAGGCGCGGCGCATGCCTAAGAGGTCTGTATGCAACCCTCTCCAGGGTAACACCATACGCCCCGCAATAGAAGGCAGCTCCCATAAAGGAAATAGCAATCGAAAGGAGGAGGTTATTCTGTGCTATGCCCAGGTCAGTTAAAAGGCCGAAGAAGATGATGCCAAGATAGGCGCCCATCATATATATCTCGCCATGGGCAAAGTTTATTAGCCCCAGGATACCATAGACCATGGTATATCCCAGGGCAATTAATGCATACATGGCGCCCAGCGTAATACCATTGATTAGCTGCTGTAAGAGCATCTATATCGGGCGTCCAAAGCAGATCTTAATATCATCACCTCAGGGGGTAGTATCCGGTCTCCAGAATTCCTCGAACTTTCCATTCCTTGTGATCCAGACCACGTATTGGATCTTCGGGACATCTCCTTTTTGATCGAATTGGATACGCCCTGTAATGCCGTCATATGTCAGAGAATGGATAGTCTCACTTATCTTTTTACCCTCTATGGTAGCTGCCTTTGAAATACCAGTAAGTAATACATTG
The DNA here is from genome assembly GCA_964648095.1 of uncultured Nitrospirota bacterium. Classification (GTDB taxonomy): domain Bacteria; phylum Nitrospirota; class Nitrospiria; order JACRHA01; family JACRHA01; genus JACRHA01. The sequence goes on from CAZYNY010000007.1 coordinate 48,503, forward strand.
GCC
>CAZYNY010000008.1:0-20180 GCA_964648095.1 uncultured Nitrospirota bacterium
GAGGGTCAACATACCGTTAGTGGGTAGCCCTGAAGAGACGTACCAGTATGGTAAGACCTTTGTGATCCGGCTTCTTCCACTGCTATCAGAATTTTTGCCCGGATAACTATCTGAGGTCATAAGTGGTGGATCAGGCCCGCTGACGGACGTTTGCTGCCGCTGCTCGTAGCAGGGATTTGTTGACCAGTTCCTTCGTCATGCGGCCGTCCATAGCGTATCCCACAATTTCACCGTTAAAAATATCCTTGTGGCCAGCAAGATAGAGTCAACCTTCGTCGGTCGGAATGTAGGTAATGTCCGTCACCCATACCTTGTTCGGCGCGATTGCCTCAAACTTCTGTTCTAGTAAAATTTCTGCTACTGGTAGTTTATGTTTTGAGTTGGTCGTGGCCTTAAAGTAACGCTTCTGCATGCAGCAAATACCAAGCTTTTTTCTGATGTGTCTGCTTCTATAAATACCTATTAATGATTTTTTAGAAAATTCTAGCTTATTGAGAATGTTCAATTGGGTGTTAAAGAAAACTTTTTTGCAAAAAGGAGAAATTATTTTCTATTTTTTACCTCTTATTTCCCTTGTCCCTATCCAGAACATTAAAGGAGGTCTCGAAGAAGTTCAGGGATGTTAAGGTTATGTTAAGAATATTATAACATTGTTAAGAAGTTAGTCTCTTTGCAAATCAGGATAGAATAACCACCCCAAAGACCTTGCACCTGGCAGCTTTCTTGCAACTAATTATGATGCAACTTTAACCACGGAGGTGACTATTGAGAATGAAAAGGGGGAGGCTAAATAGCATGATGCACATGATGCAATGGATAAACTGGAAATCAAGATTTTGGGTTGTCTTGGGTCTTTTAGCTTTCTTTGCGCTGGGTACAGATCTTTATGCGATCATGATCGATCCGATTGAATATAATCCCGACAACCCTGGCGAAGCGTTTGATGTGACGTATTCCGTTGAACAGATGCTTGGAGGAACGGGGATTGATATAACTAGCGCATTACTAACCCTGAGTATCGATCAGGTAGATATAGGGGCAACAAGGACAGGCACCTTCACTAATGATAGCGGGACTTATGGGATACGAGACGGCATCGTCATGAGCACAGGGGACGTAAGGTCCTACGAAGATGGTATTAGTACGAGCACAGCATGCTGTAATGGGATTGACGATCCTCATTTTAATGGTGATTTCGGCGGAATGGCCTCGGTTGATCAGGAGTTATTGTTAGACCCAATAACCGGGGACCTTGATCACTTTGATGTTGTCCAGCTCGACATCGCCTTCGATATGCAGGCGGGTTTTGATACTGTCTACTTTGCAATGGTCTTTGGTTCTGAAGAATTTTTCCCCGAAGATTGGCAAAGTTTCGCCAATGATGGGTTTGGCGCATTTTTAAATGGTGTAAATATCGCCCTTCTCAGCATAGATACTGCTGAGGCTTTTGCGGCGGACATTCCCGGCACCGAGCTTGATGGTGTCTATGCACCATCGGGCGACCCATTCCTTGTTTTTCTTAATTCATCGGATCTTTTCGATGTGGGTAATGTTCTTACTTTTATTATGGCCGATGCGAGCGATTCTGTCTTTGACACGACTGTCTACATATCCGGACTTGGGGGCGTTCCACCAAGCAAGGTTCCCGAACCGGCAAGCCTGCTCCTAATGGGCTCAGGGTTGGCCTTTCTATTTAGCATTAGGAAAAAGTTTAAAGGAAGGGTTTAAAAATAATGAATATCAATTGTAGGTAATTTATGACATTGCCCGGATACAATTTATCCGTTTACTATAAATAGGTTTTTATGCCGGCTTATACATTATGAGGAGTGGAGAGATGAAAACGAAAAAAAAGAATATGCAATGGAGAAGTAGGATGGCCAGGATGTTTCTTATACTTATCATGGTAGCGGGTACTATTTCGATAGGTCTAACACCAGACTTTGCAAAAGCGGCAACAACATGCTATAGAACAATTACTGCGGATGTTGTTGCCCTGGACCAACCATTTTTTTGGAACCGCCTTGGGGCAGTCCAGCCTCAGGGGATGATCTTTGCCTTAAGGCGTGATGTTATCCCTATTAGTGGGGACACACTTAGTCCGGGGAATGTCCAGTTGCGGCCCGACAAAAGACCAAGGCCCATGGTGCTCCGGATGAATGTCGGAGATTGCCTTACAATCAGCTTCCAAAACCTCCTTGCCTCTTCCGCTGTTCATGAAGAACAGCCGGCAACACGAACGGCATCTATACATGTTATAGGGATGCAATTAGTTGGGAGCATTGCCTCTGATGGCTCTAATGTCGGCACCAATGCGAGCAGCCTGGTTACGCCGGGCGGGAGTACGACCTATACCCTTTATGCCGAACGGGAAGGCACACATCTATTATATAGTGCAGCGGCAACCACGGGTGGCGAAGGCGATGGTGGTTCTCTTAATGCAGGGCTTTTTGGCGCTGTCAATGTCCAACCTAAGGGCGCTGAATGGTATAGAAGTCAGGTAACACAGGCAGACATGGCGCTTGCTACCACAGGATCAACACCCGGAGGACAACCGTTAATAGACTATAATGCTGCATACCCGGCAGGTCATCCGCGCGAGGGACTTCCAATACTAAAAATGCTGCAAGGGTATGAGATCGTACACACAGATCTGACAGCAATGATCACAGGTCCGAATGCCGGGAGATTTCCGGCAGGGACATACAAGCCCAACCCGACAGAGCCTGATAGGGATCAGCCATTCCGTGAATTTACTATAATATACCATGACGAGATTGGCGCTGTTCAGGCATTCCCTATCTTTGAGGACCCCGTCTTTGAGCATACCTTCCATGGTGTAAGGGATGGGTTTGCCCAGAATTATGGCACAGCCGGAGTGGGTGCTGAGATCCTTGCTAACCGGTTTGGGGTTGGCCCTATGCGGGATTGCACCGAATGCAAGTTTGAGGAGTTCTTCCTCTCTTCCTGGGCCATCGGTGATCCTGCTATGGTTGTGGATATACCGGCCAATACTACAGATGCAAGCGGCAATCTCATTGTTAAGAAAAAGGCTACAAAGGCCCTATACCCCGATGACCCATCCAACGTCTACCATGGATATATCCGGGACCATGTGAAATTCAGGATAGTTCATGGTGGATCAAAAGAACATCATATCCATCACCAGCACACACACCAGTGGCTCCATACGCCTGATAGTGACAACTCTACCTATCTTGACAGCCAGGCCATAGGTCCTGGCAGCGCCTATACATTGGAGATGGTCCATAATGGCAGCGGAAATCGGAATGGTGCCCTTGGCGATTCGATCTTCCATTGCCACTTCTATCCGCATTTCGCACAGGGTATGTGGTCGCTCTGGCGTGTACATGATGTCTTCGAAGCAGGAACCATGCTCGACGTAGATGGACGTCCCGTACCAGGGTCCAGGGCATACCCTGATGGAGAGATTGCATCTGGTACACCTATACCGGCCCTGGTTCCATTGCCCACATTGGCCATGGCCCCTCTGCCTGCGCCGGTACAGATAGTTGATGGTCAGATTGAGGTCCTCGGAGAGGGGAATCCGGGCTATCCCTTCTTTGTCCCTGCGATGGCCGGTCATCGCCCGCCCCACCCACCGCTGGATACCGTAGATGATGGCGGCTTACCAAGGCATATAATAGCGGGCGGGACCTTTACTGAAACCCATACAAGGCTCGACTTTTCCAAGGAGCTTAAAAATGTGGATGCAGTTCAGATCCCTGAGGAGGGAACCCCTGTTGAACAGGCTGCAATGGCCTATCATGAACTGCGCACCCATGCAAGCTATAAACCCGATGGCACTCCGGCTGATTTTATAACAAATGGCAGGCCTCGTGCTGCAGGGGCCCCTTATGCAGATCCCTGTGTTAATGACAATGGAAATCCTGCCGGAACCCCCAGGACCTATAAGGCCGCAGTGATTCAGCTTGACGTAAAGATAAACAAGGCAGGCTGGCATTTCCCACAGCACCGGATGATCACCCTCTGGGGTGACGTAGCCGACACATTGACAGGGGTAAGGCCGCCGGAGCCCTTCTTCTTCCGCGCCAACACCAATGACTGCATTACCTACTACCACACCAATCTTGTTCCGAATGTATACGAGCAGGACGATTTTGAGGTCCGGACACCTACAGACATACTTGGACAGCATATCCATCTGGTAAAGTTTGATGTTACTGCCTCAGATGGTTCAGGAAATGGATGGAACTATGAAGATGGGACCTTCAGCCCTGATGAGGTGATCGAGAGGATCAATGCGATTAATGCGGGAAGCGGGTTGACCTCTTTTGATGGGCTTACCCAAACTATGCTTACGCCTAAGACTCATCCCTACTTCGGGACAGAAGGTGCCCAAACCACAGTCCAGCGCTGGTATGCCGATGACGTGCTGAATAACCTGGGAAAGGATAGGACTCTGCGCACGGTCTTTACCCACGACCACTTTGGTCCTTCAACGCACCAGCAGGTTGGGCTTTATGCAGGCCTTGTGATTGAACCCCAGAATTCGTCCTGGAGGGATCCGGAAAGTGGCGACATGTTGGGAGGCCGTGACGATGGAGGTCCAACCAGCTGGAGGGCCGACATCCTGACAGCAAGTAGCGATGACAGCTACAGGGAATTCCTCCTTGAGTTTGACGATCACCACCACGCCTATCTGGCTGGTGGTGGGGGTGATGCCCTCAATCCTGTGCCTGATCCAGTAAATGCTATCAACGTCGCTGCCAGGGATGAAGATCCGGTCTTTGGGGTAGTTCCGGCTGCAGAGTGTCCGGGCGGCGTTTCGCTCCCCTGCCCTCAGGCCATCTCTGCGGATGATATAGGCACAATGGTAGTCAACTACAGGAATGAACCAATCCCGCTTCGTCTGCGCAATCCAACTACGAATACACAGGCAACAGGTGATGCCGGGGATCTGTCACATGTATTCAGGTCCAATGTAACAAGGGCCGATTCTGCTTTCAATGTCCAGCCTGGCTTCTATCCACCCCTCACCAATGGGGTGAAACCGGGCGATCCTTATACGCCCCTAATGAGGGCCTATGAGGGTGATAAGGTCCAGGTGCGTGTACTTGTAGGGGCCAACGAAGAGGGTCACAACTTGTCTGTCCATGGCACGAAATGGCTGTTTGAACCCTCGGATATAAATTCAGGTTACCGTAACTCACAGATGATGGGTATATCGGAGCATTTCGAATTTGAGTTGCCGCCATTGCCAAGGAACCTCCTTGGTACCACTGCAGACTACCTCTATCAGGCGGGCTCCTCAGTTGACGATCTATGGAATGGCTTGTGGGGGATCATGCGTGCCTATAAGGGGACGCAGGCGGCTGGCAGCGATACACTGTTGACACTGCCCAATAATCCTAATGGCAAGGCGCCTGATGTCAATTTAACAACCCTTAATGGCATCTGTCCTAAGTCTGCCCCTGTCCGGAGCTTCAGCATCACGGCGGTGACAGCAGCTAATGCGCTTACCGGCGGAAAACTTATCTATAACCCACGCAGTGTCAATGGCGGCCCGCTTAATGACCCTACTGCTATTCTTTATGTCAGAACCGGCGACCTGGATACAACCGGAAAACTAAAGGCAGGTGTTCCGATTGAGCCTCTCATCCTGCGCGCCAATGCAGGGGATTGCATCAATGTTGTCCTGTACAATAAGTTGTCATCAGTCCTTGCTGACCTGCCTGGTCCCAACACGATGCCGATGATCGTCGACAAATTCAATGCCAACCAGGTTAAACCTTCCAGCCAGGTGGGGTTGCATCCTCAATTACTATATTATGATGTCACCAGGAGCAATGGGGTAAATGTCGGCCTCAATTACGTTCGTACTGCCAGCCCCGGCCGTTCTATTACTTACCAGTGGTATGCGGGTGAGGTAAACATTAATACTACTACAGGAAATGTCACAGGCACCCCTATCGAGTTCGGAGCCACAAACCTGATCTCCTCTGATCCGATTAAGCATAGCAACAAGGGGGCTATTGGTGGCCTGATCATCGAGCCGCAAGGATCAACCTGGGTGGAGGATTCAACATCACGGGCACAGGCGACCGTAACTAAATCTGATGCCACCACCTTCAGGGAGTTTGTCGTGATATTCCAGAATGACATTAATCTAAGGTATGGCGATGGATCATCAATACCCAATGTTGCCAATGAGGAGGATGCTGAGGATTCAGGCCATAAGGCTTTCAATTATCGCACAGAACCCTTCTGGTTCAGGATGGGATTTGCGCCTGATGAGCCGCTCGAATTTACGCGATCCTTGGACTTTTCAAATGTCCTTACAAACGTACAGGTCGGAGGCGATCCTGCAACACCCGTATTTACTGCCAAGGTAGGGACGCCTGTTAGATTCCGGGTCCTGCATCCCGGAGGACATCAGCGGAACAATGTCTTTCAGCTCCATGGCCATACCTGGCAGGAAGAGCCCTATATCGAAGGGTCTACGAAGATCGGCTCCAACTCACTTTCAGAATGGGTGGGGAGCCAGGAAGGGGTCGGGCCTACGACCCATATGGATGTTGTGCCGGAGCATGGTGCAGGTGGCGCCTTTGGAGTAACGGGTGACTACCTCTACCGTGATATGGCGTCCTTCCAGTTCGATGGTGGGCTCTGGGGTATCTTCCGGGTAACACCATAACGGTTCTTGGTTAAGTTATCGGCGGAAGCGCCAGCTTGTTGCACAAGCGCGCTTCCGCTATAATTCCTGCAGTATCTTCTTCGCCTCTTCAGCCCCTCTGTAATCCGGGTCGAGTTTAAGGGATGCCTCCAATTCCATCTTTGCCTGCTTCTTCTCTCCATTTTTATAATAGGCCATCCCGAGGTGGTAACGGACAACAGGTTTTTTCCCGAGTTTTTCGGCGCTCTCCCTGAGGAGGCTGATTGCCTTAAGATATGCTCCTTTCTTATAGTAGATCCAGCCAAGGGTATCGGCAATGGCCGGATCCTTAGGGAATTTCTCCCTTGCAGTCTCTGCCAGGGAGAGTGCCACGTCAATGTTCCCTCCATGCTCGGAATAGAGCCAGGCCAGGTTATTGGCTGCAGGCGCAAACTTCGGATCGATCTTTAATACCTGCTCGTACTCTGCCCTGGCCTTTACATAATCCTGCATCTCTTCGTAAATAACCCCGAGGATCATGTAGGCAGGAATGGCCTTGATATTCATCTTCTTTACGCTCTTATATTGTTCAATGGCCTGATTAAAGGACTTATTCTGGCTATATAGTCCCCCAAGATCCATATAGGCGCTGATCAGATCAGGCTCAAGCTCAATCGCCTTTTTAAAACTTGCCTCTGCCAAATCAGTCTTCTTTGCGGCCCTGTAGATCCTCCCAAGGAGGTTATAGATCTTTGCATCATCAGGCGCCTTCTTAATCTGGGCCAGTGTACGGTCAATGGCCTTATTGACCTCCTTCCCGGCAATCTGGATAGATGCAATCTGGGCAAGGGCCTCTACATTTGCAGGGTCAACCTCAAGGGCCCGGCTAAAAAACCTTAGGGCATCAGAATCCTTTTTCTTGGACAAAAAAATCAGACCGGAATAATAGTAACCCTTTGGGTCCTTCGGAGCCAATCGCATTACTGCCTTAAATTCCTTAAGCGCATTGTCAGGCTGCCTGCTCCGGGCATAGGCGTCACCCAGGATCAGATGGGCCTTTGCGTTATCAGGTTGAGACTCAACCACCTTGCCGGCCTCTTCTATGGCAAGGGGATATGAGCCTGCCTTAAGGTGAATCTTCGCCAGGGCCAGGGCAGCATCTGCAAAACGTGGCGCTAATCTCTCCGCCTCAGTGAGGGACGCCCTAGCCATCTGGTCCTCGCGGTTTTCCATATGGGCCAAACCAAGGTAGTAATGTGCCTGGGCCAGGCCAGGCTCCTTACCGATGACCTGCTGAAGCTCCGAAACCGCCTCTTTATATTGACTCTTTTCGAGGTATAAACGGCCCCTGTACAGGTGTCCGTAGAGATCCTCCGGATTGGCCGAGAGGATCTTTTTGATCCATTTTTCTCCATTGTCAAGATCGTCTCGATCCAGGGCAAATTCGGCAAGTCTCCGCAGTGAGGGAAGGGAATCGGGATGGCGTCCTAATGCCTTCTGATAGGCCTCAAGGGCCTTCTCTTTGCTGCCGTAAGTCTTATAAAAATCCCCCAATGCCAGGTAAGGTTCCTCCTGGTTGGGATCGACCTCAGCGGCCTTAAGCATACTGGCCTCTGCCCTCTTCAAGTCCTTTGCAGCTATATAAAAATTGGCAAGGTTCAAGTGCAGCCTTGGATTGTTAGGGTCTATGGCAATCCCCTTCAGATAGGTCTCTTCAGCCTTTCTGGCCTGCCCTATCCTGAGGTAAAACTCTGCCAGTCTAAGATGAACATCGACGGAATGGGGATCCTGTGCAAGTATTAATTTATATGCCTTCTCTGCCAGAAGAGGCTTCTTTGCCTTTTCATACGTCATGGCAAGGAGTAGATAGGGGCGTGCCTGTTTAGGGTCCTTCTCTACCGCTTTTTTTGCCGCATCAATGGCCTCGATATATCTTTCCTCGCCTATAAAGCTCTCGGCTATAAGCATCTGGGCATCAAGATTACCCGGTTCTCTTTGAAGCACGAACTCCGCCTCCTTGGCTGCCTTATCATGCTTACGCCCCAGAATATAAAGGCTGCCCAATCTTAAATGGGCCTCAATTAATGAAGGGTCCAATTCAACGGTCTTTACAAGCTCCTTGTAACCAGCCTGGATATTCAAGGTCCCCCCCAGGCGAAGGTAGATCTGGGCCAACTTATAGTGGCCCTGAGCATCCCGGGGGTCTATTTGTATTGCGTTCTTAAATTCGATAATAGCCTCCTTAAGCCTCCCCTCTTTCAGGTAATCCTCACCCTTCGCAAGGTGACTGGCCTTTTTAGTCTCTGGATTACTGCACCCAATAATTAGGGTTGCCGAGATAAGATAAACACAGAATGAGGTTAAAAATCCTTTAAGATTTATTTGGTTTGCCATGAAGATCCTCTCTAAAATGGAGTATGCAGTATGCAGTATAGATGATATATACCTTCAAGGTCAATGTCCAAATCACTTCCCCAAGTATTGAAAATTATTGGGAAGTGATATTTGCAAAGGGGAGGATGCCCCCGGATTTTATTCAAGCCAGAATGCCTTACAGAAAGGTTCAATATGCTGAATTAGTAGAAATCTTTCAAAAAGAGTGGTAATTTTATTCCTTCTTTGGCCTTTTTTTTCCTAACTTGCTGATACCAGTTATTAAATAGGATGCCAGGAAATTTCGTTAATATAGTGGGTTGGAAAGAATAGTTGAGCAATATTAAGATTGTTAAGAAGTTTACAGACCAATTGGGAAGAAAATTCCTAAAGACCTCGCTCTGGCAGCCTTCTTGCTTATCTATATCAGCAACCTGTAGAAACCTTAACATAAAAACTTAAAGGAATTATGGGCATAAAGAATATATTTAAAAAAAGTTTAGGCATCATCCTCTCTACGTATATTTGTTTATCTATCCAGGCATCTTTAGCTATTGCCGACAGTATTAAAGGGGATGGGGTTAATCCTGAGCGTAGTAGCGGAGCCCAAAGATTTGTCCATGAAGGGATCGAGGTCGAATTTAACATCGGTCCCCTCCTTGCCGGAAAGGAAGATCTGGCGGAACTCCTGGCGGATAATACTGCGCTTGTCAGTTTTAAGATAACAGACACCGCAACCGGCTCTCCGGTAACAGGCCTCCATCCATCGGCATGGATGGACCTGCAAAAGGGGGGCGGGGACCAGGCAAGGGATTTGAAAGGGTGCAAGAAAAAGATCCAGTCCTTTATGCAGGCATTGCTTTCGTCCCGTCCAACTATAGACCTGAATACATATTATATATTGACGTTAAATCGCGACCCGGACATCTCCGTGATCGATCCTATCTATGGTTTTGGCGGCAGCAAACTCCTTGCCCTGATTATGCTTAAGAGCCCGGGTGAGGATTGGGCATTGAGCAGTGACAAGAAAAGACTCTTTGTTTCGATGCCTATGGCAAATCAGGTTGCAGTTATCGAAACAGCCACCTGGAAGGTAGAGGCAAATATAGATGCGGGGTTAAGACCTAACCGCCTCGCAATTCAGCCTGACGAGAAGTACCTATGGGTAGGAATAGATGCCTCCTCAGATGAAAAGGGCGAGGGAGGCGTGATTGCCATAGATCCTGTTGAGCTTAAAGTGGCGGCAATAATTAAGACAGGGAAAGGTCACCATGAGATCGCATTCACAGATGATAGCCGCTATGCCTTTGTAACAAATAAAGAGGACGGAACGCTTACAGTTGTTGATGTGAAAGGGCTAAAGCAGATCAAAGTGGTTAAGACCGGGCGGCAACCAGCGGCTTTGGCATTCTCTGGCCTTAGCAAGGCAGTATATGTAGCTAATGAAGGGGATGGAAACATAGTGGTTGTGGATGGGCAAAACCACAAGATCCTGAGTAGGATTAAGGCGAGGCCAGGGTTGGTGGCGATCAGGTTTGCGCCAGGAGGCCGTTTTGGATTTACGGTTAATTCTAAAGAGGATCTGGTCCAGATCTTTGACGCATCCACCAGCCGTATCTTGCAGACCCTTAAGATCGGGAAGAGACCCGATCAGGTCTCCTTTACCGAAAACTTTGCATATATCAGATCCACGGGTAGTGCTGATGTCAGCATGATCCAATTGGCCGCCTTGGGGAAGAACATGGACGTCTCGGTCCTGGATTTTCCCGGCGGGCAGATTCCTCCAGAAAAGTCTACAAAGATCGGGATAGCAGATGCCATTGCACCTGCCCCTGACGGAGGTTCTGTGCTCGTGGCGAACCCCCTGGACAAGACAATCTATTACTATGAAGAAGGGATGGCTGCCCCCATGGGGAACTTTCAAAATTACGGCCGTGAACCGATGGCAGTCCTTGTACTGGATAGGAACCTCCGGGAGACTGCGCCAGGCATTTATTCTACCAATGTTAATCTGACAAATAGCGGCAGATTCGATGTTGCCTTTCTTCTCGACTCTCCACGTATTATTCACTGCTTTGAGACCTCTGTAAAACCGAATCCTGCCCTAAAGAAGAAGGTGGAACGGGTCCCGGTTAAAATCGAACCGTTGATTAAGGAGCGAAGGATTCGGGTAGGGGTGGAGACTGCGCTTCAGTTTAAATTAACTGATATGGAAACAGACCAGCCTAAAATCGGAATTAAGGACGTCCGGGCCCTATTATTGCTATCACCAGGTGTCTGGCAAAAAAGGGAATGGCTCGAACCCCTCAACGATGGTGTTTATGAGGTAGTTTTTAAGGCACCCAAAGCAGGGGCATACTATCTCTTTTTTGAATCCCTTTCGTTGGGCGTCCGGTTCAACCAACTCCCCTATATTATTTTGCAGGCAACAGATGACAAAGGGGACAATTCTTCAAAGGACTCATTAGAGCCAAAGGCGGATGTTACGGGAGAATAGATAAGATGAAAAAGGCGTCTATTTATATTATGGTCTTACTTTTTTCCCTGCCCTTCCCAGGCCTTTTATTTTATCCCGGAGAAGGCATAAGCCATAATATGGAGCAGGATCAGCCAAAAAAGGGGACAGATAATTCCAATAAAGAAAGTCAAGACGCAGAGATAATAAAAGAGGAGAAAGGGATCAGGATCCAGATACCGGATCTCATCCTCTTAAATCAGGATGGGAAGAAGGTCCGTTTCTACAGCGATTTAGTTAAGGGCAGGGTGGTTGCCATCAGTTTCATCTACACCACATGTACAACAGCCTGTCCACTCTTGACGGCAACCTTGTCCAGCCTCCAGGAATTGATGGGCGAACGATTTGGGAGGGACTTCTATCTGATCTCCGTCACTATCGATCCGATGATAGATACGCCGGAGAGACTTAAGGCCATGGCAGCAAAGTTTCATGCGAAGGAAGGATGGACCTTTGTGACAGGGGGATGGGAGGATATATCAAGATTACTTAAGGTGCTGGGGGCATCTTCCGTAAGAAAAAAAGACCACACCCAATTAGTCCTTATCGGTAATGAAAAAAGTGGTGAATGGACCCGCATAAATGGGCTTGCACAGCCGGTTCATCTGGCAAGACTCATTGACGGTATGATGAATGGGGTGATAGAATGATTTATGCCTTAACTGACCTGATTGTTAAGGAGGGGTTTGGAACTTAAGGATATTGGGATGGCACAATACCTTTCCCTGGAAGAGCGGCTAATAGAGCGTGGGATAATCTCTGCCGAGGAGTGGGAACGGATTCTAAAGCTTAAGGAGGAAGGCCAGGTTCCTCTATTGAGGCTGCTTGTTGAGCTCGGCTTCGTTTCGGAGGAAAATTTATTAGTCCTGGTAAGTGATTTCCTTGGAATCCCTCTGGCTTCTTTAAATGACTTTGCCTCGATTTCCCTTCCTCTTGAGCCTTTCTCTGATGCAGTCGATTTTTTAAAGCTCAACCGGATAGTCCCCCTGAAGATGGAAGGCAAAGATCTTATAGTGGCGACAACCGATCCTACTCTCCTGTCCCCTCTCCATGCCATAGAGGTATTAACAGGCCTTAAGGTTAAGCCGGTGCTGGCCAGGGAGAAGGAGATAGCTGCCAGGATTGAGGATCTGTTCGGGAACGCCGCTTCTTTCAAACCAGAGGGTGGACCTTCCCCTGATCGGGAGATAGAGGAGATGGTGAATGAGGGCGACCTTGAGCATCTGCGGGATATGGCCTCGGAGGTGCCTGTGATACGCATAGTGAATCAGATGATAAGCCGGGCCCTTGAGACCAGGGCCTCTGACATCCATATCGAGCCTTTCGAGGATCAGGTCAAGGTGCGCTACCGGATTGATGGCGTCCTGCATGAGGTCGATCCGCCGCCGCGTCATTTTAGGGCTGCTATAATCTCCCGTTTCAAGATCCTGGCCCAACTTGACATTGCCGAGAGACGACTTCCCCAGGATGGGAGGATTAAGACTAAGATTGCAGGGAAAGATCTGGATATGCGCATTGCAACTATCCCTACATTATATGGAGAGAGCGTAGTGGTCCGCCTTCTTGAGCGCTCTCAGATCTACGCTGACCTTGAGTCTTTAGGATTTTCCCAGGATCTTCTTGTCCGCTTCAATGATATGATAACTAAGCCACATGGGATGGTCCTGGTAACCGGCCCGACCGGCAGCGGAAAAACAACTACCCTCTATGCTGCCCTGCAGAGGATAAATGATCCGGGGAAGAAGATAATAACCATTGAGGATCCGGTGGAATATCAACTAAGAGGTGTTAATCAGATACAGGTGAAGCCCAAGATCGGTCTCACCTTTGCCGGCGGTCTGCGTTCTATCGTAAGGCAGGACCCGGATATTATCATGGTGGGGGAGATCAGGGACTTTGAGACGGCGGAGATCGCGGTCCAGGCCGCGCTCACAGGTCATCTTGTCCTCTCTACCCTTCACACAAACGATGCCGCAGGCGCCATCTCCCGCCTTTTAGAGATGGGCGTGCAGGATTATCTTCTGGCATCATCCCTTCTAGGTATTGTGGCTCAGAGGCTGGTGCGGCGTCTTTGCCTGAAATGCCGGGAAGAGATACCAATAGAAAGTCTTAAGTTCGAGGGATTCGAGGGAGATATCAGGAAACTTACGCAAGAGGAGTGGGCTGAGATATTTGATGGCGGAAAAATTGCAACCCTTTGGGAGGCAAGGGGCTGTGATTCTTGCAGCAAAACCGGTTACATGGGACGTGTCGGCATCTATGAACTCCTATCCGTGACCCCGGAGATCTGTCAGCAGATTATACAGAGGGCCGATTCAGGCTCTGTCCGCAACCTGGCTCAGACGCAAGGGATGCGCTTGTTGAGGGAGGATGGCTGGCAGAAGATCAGAACTGGTTTAACGACGCTTTCTGAGGTACTTAAGGTGGTAAGGAGGGAGGACTGATTGATGGCAGTATTCCGCTATAGGGCTGCGGACAATTCAGGTAAGGCTGTTGAAGGGACTATGGAGTCCGACACAGAGCAGAGGGTTGTGGCCCGGCTTCATGAAATGGGCTTTATCCCTTTAAGGATTGTCCTGCCCGATGATCTCTCCCAGGAACTATTCCATACGCCTTTTCCGGGTTTAACAAGGAAAAAGGTAACCCAGAGGGAACTCTTATATTTTACCCAGGAGCTGGGGACGCTCCTTAAGGCAGGACTCCCTTTGGACAGGAGCCTATCAATGCTGGCTGGCCTGGTCAGGGGTGATGGATTTAAAAGTATCCTGGGCGAACTCCTGGAAGGGGTCAGGGCAGGTAAGTCTCTGGCCGTGACAATGGCCGAGCATCCCGGGGCATTTCCGAGGCTCTACGTAAACATGATCCGTGCAGGAGAGCAGGGGGGTGTCCTGGGAGAAGTCTTAAGTTCTCTTCAGGAATATCTGGAACGATCCCTGAATCTGAAGGATGAAATCAGATCAGCCTTGACCTATCCCATCATCCTCCTTGTAGTGGCAGGGTTTTCAATGGGGGTCCTTTTTGTCTATGTAATACCCAGGTTTTCCCTGTTATTTAAAGATGTCAGGCAAGCCCTCCCTGTTATGACTATTGTATTGATCGAGTTTAGTGCCTGGTTGTCCATGTATGGCTGGATTGGTATGCTGGTTTTAATAGCGGCCTTCATGGCCGGCACCTTCTATGTGCGGACTCAGGAAGGGAGGCTTAATTGGGACCGGTTTCAATTACGCCTCTGGTTATTGCGGGACCTTATAAGCAAGCTTGAGGCTGCCCGCTTTGCCCGGACCATGGCGGCCCTGATTAAAGGTGGAGTTCCAATCCTGGACGCCCTGGGAACGGTCCAGGGTGTGATGGGAAACCGGATAATATCGCAAAGATTGGCCCAGGTTCAGATAAAGGTGAAGGAGGGAAAGGGGATGGCAGGGGCCCTGGCTGAGGGCAGGATTTTTCCTGCAATGGCAATACAGATGATATCTGTTGGGGAGGAGACTGGAGAGATCTGCGGGATGCTTTCGAGCATTGCAGATTATTATGATCAGGAGGTAAAAAAGACAGTCAAACGCATCACCTTGCTTTTGGAGCCGGTCTTGATATTGGGAATGGGCCTGTTGATCGGTATAGTAGTCATCTCGATGCTGATGGCGATCTTTAGTATCAATGAACTACCTTTTTAAAATAGTCTTAAGGGATAAGGGCTTTACCCTGGTAGAGATACTTGTTGTCATGGTTATTATAGGGCTGTTAGCGGCCCTGGTGGCGCCCCGTTTTATTCGCCAGGAGGAGAAGGCGAAGATCAAGGTTGCCAAGGCCCAAATCGAGCTCTTAGGTACAGCCCTTGATACATTCCGGCTTGATGCGGGGCGCTATCCAACTGGTGAAGAGGGTCTTGAGGCCCTAAGAAACAAGCCGGGCGGACTCGACCGATGGGATGGCCCCTATCTAAAAAAAGAGGTGCCATTGGATCCATGGGGGAGACCCTATATATATAAGAGCCCTGGTGAGCATGGTCCATACGATCTGACCTCTCATGGGGCTGATGGTGCCTCCGGAGGAGAGGGAGACAATCGTGATATCAATAGCTGGGAGGGATAAGGGGGGTTTTACCCTTTTAGAACTATTAATAGTCCTCTTGCTCCTTTCATTGGGCAGCAGTTTTGTCCTTCCTACGATTGAGCAGGGACTCAAGAAAGTGGAGATCAGGAGATCTGCCCTACAGCTTGGCGCAGTGGCAAGGCATCTGCGGAGCAAGGCTATTTACGAAGGGAGACCAAAGGGCCTCGTAATAAATCCTTCAGAGAATAGTTATCAGACGATGGATCAGAGGAAGGTCATATTGCCTGCCGATGTCAAGATCATAAAGGTTGAGGGAGGAGAGCTGGCAGGAGATGGGAGGAGGATATTTATCTTTTTCCCGAATGGGAGCATCCTGGGCGGGGAGATCGGGATTTCAGGCAGCGAAGGAACCCCTCCCTATATTATCCGCTTTAGCCCCCTATCAGGCAGGATTGGGGTTGTGCGGGGGGATATAACATGAGGTCCTATGCCAATTCTCATTCAACAGGATACCAAGGCGGCGAGGAGGAGGCGACGCAGGCGTACTGTTTGTACGTTGAGGAGCCGACGACGAAGCCAACGCAGGTAGCCGAATGAAGGCGAATTGGCATCATAAGGGCTTTGCGCTCCTTGAGGTTGTAGTTGCCATGGCTATAGTCGGCCTTGGGGTAGTTACGCTCCTTGAGATCTTCTCTCACGGCCTAAGGCTGGAGGCGAAGAGTTCCATGAGGACCGAGGCCGTGGTCTATGGCAGAAAGGTGATAGATGAGTTCTTCATCCGCCATGAGATCGGGGATGGAAAAGAAGAAGGGATCATAGAGGAGAAATACCGATGGAGGCTCAAGATTGACTCTTTTGAGGATGAACCTGCCGACCTTGCGTTAAGTGGATGGGAACTAAAGGAAATTATACTGAATATGCATTATATGGATGAAGGCCACGAAAAACAGGTAGAGGTGAAGACCTTGCGTTTGGTCAGGAAGAATAGATGAATACCGAAGGCTTAAAACTTAAAACCCAAATCGGGTTTACCCTCATCGAGGTAGTCATTTCCATAACGCTCCTGGCCCTCATTACAATGATACTATATGGGGCATTCTATTTAGGCCATAGGGCAAAGGAAAAAACAGAGGTCAGATCAGAGGAGAATCTAAGGCTTAGAACTATGGACTATCTTTTGGGGGGTTATATCCGCTCGGCCTACCCATATCGCTCCTCCCTAAAGGACCCGGCTGTCTTTTTTTCCGGTGAGAAGGGGCATCTTACTTTTATCTCTGCCATTTCTACCGGGCTAGGCGGCAGGGGGATGTCTAAGGTTAGCATCTCCTGGGATGAGGAGCCAGGCAGAGGAGGATCCTTGATCCTTGAAGAGGAGATACCTGTGCGCTTAGAAGATCATGGCGGGAATTCGGGTTACAAGAACAGCGTGGTATTACAACAGGGGGTTAAGTCGTTCCGCATAGACTACCTGGATCCTAAAGGCGAGGAAGAGTCCTGGATTGAAGAGTGGGAAGGAAGGGACCGAAAGATCCTGCCCCGGGCAATACGCTTTAGCATTCTGGAAGACCGGGGAGAGATCCGATGGGTATTCCCGATTATGATGAGTGTGCTGACACCATGACAGATCATCTGAAAAAGGCCATATCAAACGAACGGGGTGTTGCCTTAATAGCCGTGCTCTGGATTTTTATCTTCCTTTCTGTTGTGGCCTTTGACTTTACCGCATCGGTACGGGAGGAGGGGATGACTGCGAACCGCTTTCTGGAAGAGACCGATGGTTATTTTCTTGCAATGACAGGCTTTGAGAAGGGTGTTTATGAGCTTCTTGGGCAATATTCAAAGGCTATGGTGAGTGCTTCACAATCTATAGATCTGATTGATGGGGAATGGCGGGAGATTAATGTCGGTGAAGGTTTTTATCGTGTACGGATGGTGGATGAGTGGGGGAAGGTTAATCTCAATCGTGCAAATGAAGAAACCCTGCGACGGATCTTTACTAATCTTGATGTTGAGGAACCCCGACGAACTATCCTGGTAGATTCCATTCTGGATTGGCGTGATGAAGACCGTCTTCACCGGCTAAACGGAGCTGAAGATGACTACTATCTCTCCCTGTCACCCTCTTACACGGCGAGGAATGGGTCTTTTGACCTGGTTGAGGAACTCCTCTGGGTAAGAGGTATGACCCCTGAACTCTTCTATGGAACGGAAGAAGAGGGGATCGAGAGGGTAGGGATTAAGGATATTTTCACAGTAGACAGCCAGCAGGAAAAGGTAAATCTGCTTACAGCCTCTGCCGAGGTAATCCATTTACTTACTGGTGTTTCTTTAGAGAAGAGCCGGTCATTTACAGAGGAGAGGAAGAAGGTTTCCAGGAGGATTCTTCCCGATTTGCTAAGGCTGTTGGGACTAAATATGGGTGAGGGGGGGCCGGAGAGACAATTTATCATTAATAACCCGTCCGTAATTACGATCGAGGCCGCCGGGTACTATCCTGGATCAGTATCCAAGTACCAACTAAAGGGTGTGGTCCGGTTTGCGGGCGATGACAGTGGTTTTGAGCTGATCCGTTGGGTGGATAGGGATGTAGATATATCTTATTGGGGGAAATTATGACCTATCCACGTCGGTTTTATGATCTCACGAGGGCGGATATTCTTAAGAGCGTGGGACTCTATATTATGAGAGACCGTCTCTGTCTTGTACGTATGCGTAAAAATCTTTTTAGTATCTCCCTGGTTGGGGAAGGGCTGAAGGAGATCACTTCCGGGGATGACCCTGGTTTGCGTCAGAAGGCCTTTAGTGAGGCTATCTCCTCCTTTTTACCCCATTTCAATCCGTCCAAAGACCCCTTTTATATAGCTATATCTCCAGATCAGGCCATCATGTGTCAGGTCTTTCTCCCTCAGGCTGCTGAGGAGAATTTAAGGCAGGTACTGGATTATGAGATCGAAAGGCTGCTCCCCTTTCGACGGGAAGAAGTCTACTATGATTTCCTGCCTGCAGGCAGGAAAGAGAACAAGATATCGCTTATTCTCTTTGCCATACCCAAAAAATTCCTGGATGAGATAATGGATACCCTTTCTACCTTTGGCATAAGGCCTAAAGGCATAGAGATTGCGACTACCGCAACTTCCAACTACACCCTTTTTTGCAAGACAGACTTGACAGGTCCTGCCCTGCTCCTGGGAGGGGATGGTAATGGATGGGAGATGACAGGACTAAATACCCGGAAGGATTACCCGGGAAACGGGGCGAGGCTCCTCTTTGCCCATTGGCTCCCCAAGGAAGAGTGGGTTCAAGGGCCGGCAAGGGAACTTTTCCAGGGTTTCTTACGCGAATCCCCGAGACTTTTTGGATGGGGGGAGACAAATAACCATTTCTTCTCTAAAGAAGATGAATCGCCTCAGATGGAAGATCTTTTAGAAATAGGGAGAGAGAGGGCCGGCCGTGGCAGGTGGATATCCGATCCTTCTTTTATTCCAGCAATAGGAGCGGCTTTGCGAGGGCTTCGTGAGGCTAGACTCCAGGTCAACCTCCTCCCAAAGGCCTCTAATGTGAGGGAGGAGGGGAATGCCTCCCGGTTGAATACCCTTCTTGGTATCCTCCTCATTGCTGGATTGATCATCTGGGGAGGGAGCTATTTAATAAAGGACGAGATCCTCCTGCGCAAGATTCAGAAAGAGACCCAAAGGCTTAAGCCTGATATAGATGCCATAACCCAGCAAGAGGGGGAGATTAAGAGGCTGGGCAAGGAGATATCCTTCCTTTCAGGTCTTAATGAGCAGAGGGGAGGTATCCTCCATGTCCTGGACGAATTGTCGAATGTCGTACCGAATAGTGCCTATCTCTCAACCCTCCGCTATCAGAACGGGGCTGTAGAACTCCAGGGGAATGCAGAAAAGGCATCGGACCTCGTACCACTGTTGGAGAGGTCTGCCCTGTTTAAAAACGTTGGATTTAATGCCCCCTCCAACAGGGGACAGGACAACCGCGAGACCTTTTCCCTAAAGGCAGAGGCGGAAAGACCAGAAGGGGGGACTATCAGGCCATGAATCGTCTCTGGCAACGATTTTCAAAAAGGGAGAAGGGATATCTGACCTTGACCCTCATTATCCTTTTCCTTGTCCTGGGACGTTATTTTCTTGTATCTCCGCTCTTAGAGCGTAGGGTCTGGGTTAAAAGCCAGATTGAGATTCAGTCGCAGATTCTTGAGAGGGATCTCCGTTATATCACTCAAAAAGAGGAGATTGAGTCGGTCTTAGAGAAGGCCAGAGGGGGGTTAAAGGAACTAGAGTCTCTGCTCCTGTCAGGGGATACCCCATCGGTAAGCGCCTCGGATCTTCAAGATTTGGTAGGTGCTATTACTGCCAAAGAGGGGGCCAAGGTCATAACGATGCGGGTCTTAAATCCTGAGACAATAGGTTCCTACACAAAGATCCCGATCCAGATGGAGGCAACAGGAGATATTGGGCAGATAGTAAGCTTAATCAAAGGGATACAATCGGCAGAAAAACTCCTGATAGTGAACGAGTTGAATCTCCGTCCCCTTTTTGCACCCTTTGCAGCATCTAGGCAGCAGGCAGGGCGAAATCTACCGGCACA
>CAZYNY010000008.1:20190-42843 GCA_964648095.1 uncultured Nitrospirota bacterium
TCTCGCAGTCAGACTGGCATGCCACTAAATGGAGGGACGAAAGATTCTTAGGCGCTCATCTATATTTAGCCTGCTGCTTTTGGCCACTGCTCTATTTGTGGGTCTTAGGATCTACTCCCTTTGGCAGGAGGATCTGTGGGAGATGCCAAGGGTAGGGAAGGGTAAGGGATTTTTAGCTGCTAAAGATGTTATAGGGTACCATCCGGGACCACTCATAGCCGGCACCCAGAATATTATCAATAAGAGTCTTTTTGATCCTGGCCGCGGGGCAAGTAGAATAGAGGATCTGGAAGCTGCTGATACGAACTCTCAGCTTGCAGGAAATATGGCCCTTATAGGGACCTTTATTACTGAAAGCGAGCGCTATGCGATTATCCAGCTTCCTCCAAGCCCGGGAAGGGCAAAGGAACAGGAGCGCTTTAAGCTGGATGATATGGTGGAAGAATTTCGGCTCTCAGAGATCCATGAGAAGAAGGTAGTTCTAAAAAGGGGATCTTCAAAGATAGAGCTGATGCTCGATTTCTTCCTTAAAACCGGGGAGGCCGGACAGAGGCCGGGCACTCCGGCAACAGCCGTACCGGAAAGCAGGCCTAATATTCAACAGAAGAGCAGTAACCCGGCAGGGACGGAGAAGTTTTTATCGAATTTCGGTAGGTTTCAAAATCGGGGATCTGCACAAGTAGGGAACCCTTTGAGTGAGGAAGGGGATAAAAAGAGGTAGATACTCAGGCCTCTGGCTTCCATCGCCCGTGGGTATCTACCCAGCGAGCAAGGCGAGCATGAGGGGGAGGCTCCATCCGGCTTTGCCGGTGGAGGGGGCGACGTGAGCCCCTAAGATAAAGGAGGGAATAATGGTATTTAAAAACTTTGATAGGGATTATTCGGTCTTTCATATGGTGATCCCGTCATTTCTAATCACTTATCTACTAATCGTTTCAGGATGGTCCCTGCTTTATGCCCAGGAGACAAAACAACCCCTGTCCAATCCTGCAGCTACACCTCAGACTGCACCGGCCCAGAAGCCGCCTGACGGCAAGGCGAATCCTCTGCAGAAAATTTCAAAAGCAGGGAATGCGGTCTCCCTCAATTTTAACCGTGCCGATCTTGTAGAGATCATCCACGTCCTGGCCCAACACCTTAAGCTGACATATACCATTGACCCTGATGTCAAGGGGACCGTAACGATCCATACACCAGAGCCGGTAAAAGAAGATGATCTCTTTCCTGTTTTTAATCAGATACTAAGGGCGAATGGCGCTATCGCCATTAAAACTGGTGAGGTCTACCGCATAAGCACGATTGAGAAAGGGAAGGGGTTGGCCTCTCCTATGGGGAGGGAAAAGGAAGGGGGTTACACGATAGAGATTGTTCCGATCCGGTTTTTTGCAGTTGCTGAAATGAAGAGGCTTCTCCTCCCCTTTTTAACGCAGGGTGGCGAGATTGCGGAGTACCCGCGAGGAAATTTTCTCGTCATCATGGATCTCCCTTCAAACATACAGCGCCTAATAGAGATAAAGGATCTGATCGATATCAATGTCTTTGTCGGTACGCGTATGGAGATTTATCAGCCCAGGGGGGCCAGTGCTGAGGAGCTGGCTGAGGAAATGAACAAGATTATGAGGGCCTTCGGCTCCTCAGCAGTTCAGGCAGAGGGGTTTGCTGCGCAGTTTGTCCCCCTACCCAGGATAAATCAGCTCCTTGTCATCAGCCATAGCGATGCGGCCTGGGCATATGTCAAGAGATGGCTTGATCGTATTGATACTATAGGCGAAGGCCCCGGGAGGAGGGTCTTCGTCTACCCTGTGGAAAATGGAAAAGCCACTGACCTGGCAGAGATATTAGGCCAGGTCCTTGGCATTACCTCAGGCTCCAGGAAGGGGACGCAACGGACACTTCGGGAACTCCACAGTGGAGGGACTCCCACCCCGAAAACACCTGGCGGGGGAATGATACCATCGATCCCTGGTACCCAACCGCAGTCCCCCAAGGTCTATGATGAGAACACAAAGCCGACAGAGCCTGCTGCACCGGGAGTTCTCAAGCCTTCAGAGCCGGAAACAGGATCCACCGCTTCCCCTCAGGGGATTAAATCGGAGGAGCAGATCCGTATTGTCCCTGATCCGGCAACAAACTCGCTGATCATATACGGAACTGCCCAGGAGTTTCAGGGGGTCAAGAATATTCTTAAAGAGTTAGATATCATGCCGCGCCAGGTATTGATGGAGGTTCTGATAGCAGAGGTAACCCTCACGGATGATCTAAGGTTCGGCATTGAATATGAGATCCTAAGGAAAGGGGATAGCTTCACCGACCTTATCCCTTTAATACCAGTTCAGATATCAGGTGGTTTGAGTGCTGTTGCCGGAACCGGAAGGGGCGATGTCCGTTCCTTTATCAATACCCTGGTAAATAAATCAAAGGCAAAGATCTTATCCTCTCCAACTGTCCTTGCAACGGACAACCAGGCAGCGCGCATACAGGTAGGAAGCGAAGAGCCTATAGCGACAGGTCAGCAGACCTCTATTGAGGGGGGCACCCTTACCACTACTGTTCAGTACCGGAACACCGGCAGGATCCTGACCATCATCCCTCAGGTTAATTCGCAAGGCCTTGTGAATTTACAAATTAAGGCTGAGGTCAGTGAGCGTGGCACAGAGGTTACTGTCGGGAGGGACACATTCCCCTCCTTTGAGACGAGGGACGCAGAGACAACGGCAGTAGTTCAGGATGGAGAGACCCTTTTTATAGGAGGGATTATTAACGAGAGAAAGACCCGCAGTCGCGCCGGTGTCCCCCTTTTAATGGATATCCCTTTATTGGGCTACCTCTTTGGTGTTACAACGAACAGCGTTGAGCGGACAGAACTTGTAATGCTTATTACCCCGCATGTAATCCGGAATACCGCGGAGGCCCGTAGCATTACAGATGAATTTAAGGAGCGGTTATCGGCAGCGACGAAGGAGATTGAGAGATTTAGAAAGGAAAAGGGGCGGGATGAAAATTAAGCCTTCATCGGCACTTCTTTCGTTTGCCCTTTTTTTATCATTAGATATTTTTTCTGCCTATGAGGTCTTAGCAGGCCCCCTTATGCCCCAGGAGAGACGGGGGAAGCTGATCTATACAAAAGGGATCATCTCTTCTGATAAGGAAATTAAGGCCTTGGTTGGCGATGCGTCTCTGGAGGTATCGGCAAGCACCATTCCGTGCGCTGGTTGTCATGGACATAATGGCCAGGGGAGGCCGGAGGGAGGGATAACCCCATCAAATATCTCATGGGAATATCTGACAAAATCAGATAGCATTACCCATCCCAATGGACGAAGTCATCCCGGATATACAGAGGCCACAATTGAACGTGCCATTTTGGAGGGAATCGACCCTGCCGGAAATAGATTAGCCGTTACTATGCCGAGGTATTTGCTATCTAAGGGAGATATCGCTGACCTTCTCTCTTATATAAAGCGGCTTGGAAAAGACCAGGATCCTGGGTTGACCGAGACCAGCATCAGGATTGGGACTATCCTTCCTTTGAGTGGATCCCTGACAGAAATGGGCATGGAGATGAAGGGTGTTATGGAGGCCTATTTTGAGGATATCAATAATCAGGGTGGGATTTATGGCCGGAGGGTTGAGCTTCGCGTTTCCGGGACTTCAGAAAACGTTTCAGGCACACTTGTAGATGCAAGGCATTTAGTAAGGGATGAAGGGGTCTTTGCATTAGTGGGTTCCTTTACCACCGGGGCAGATAAAGAGATCGCCGAACTCGTAGATGAAGAGGGGATTCCACTTGTCGGCTCCTATACCTTTTTCCCCCAGGATGGACATCCCTTAAATCGCTATATCTTCTACCTATTTTCGGGCTTAAAGGATCAGTCCCGTCTACTTGTTGACTTTGCCTCACAGAAATTTAAGATCAGGGATCCCCGGATAGCAATTGTATACCCTGAGTCTCAGATCTTCCTGGCGATAACAGGTGCGATAGAGAGACAGGCCAGAAAATATGGATGGAATTCGATTGCCAGGATAAGTTATCCGAAGGGGAGATTTGAGGCGGGAGAGATAGCTGGGAGATTGCAGGGAGGAGGTGCAGACTTTATCTTCTTTTTTGGTTCCGGCGGGGAAGGGATTAGTCTATGGAAGGAGTCCGAAAAATTCAATTGGACCTCCCTTTTTTTTCTTTCAGGGCCGCTTGCAGGAAAGGAGGTCATCGATGCCCCTTTAAGCTTTAAGGATAAGATCTTCCTGACCTATCCAACTCTTCCATCTGATCTGACCCGGGAGGGGGTTATTGAGTACCGCTCTTTTCTCGAAAGGCACAGGCTTCTTACCCGGCATCCCGCGGCCCAGATCTCGGCCTATTGCGCCGCAAAGATATTAGCAGAGGGGCTAAAGATCGCAGGCAAGGATCTTAGCCGTGAGAAGCTGGTAGATGTACTGGAGGGATTTTATGATTTTGAGACAGGCTTGACCCCGGGGATTACGTATGGACCAAACAGGCGGATTGGCGCCCTTGGGGCCTACATTGTTGCTTTAGACCTTGAAAAAAAGAGGTTCATCCCTGCCAGTGGATGGCTAACACCAGACTAAAGGGAGGCGTATGTGCTTGGTGTATACCTTAAAAGAGGTCTTACTGGGTCTTCCGTTTCCCTCTTTGCCTCTCCATGCCGAACAAGGTAGAGGAGCATAGATTCAATCCTTTGCACTTAATTGTTGATAAAGACTATTTTTCTCACATGCCACTTTCCATCTGCATCGAATGCATTCTGCTTTGTACCATTCATGAAAAATATCAGGAATCCTTGCCTGTATTTCTTGCCACCCTACCTTTGCGCCCGGACTGAGATTGAGCAGATTTAAGGCCCTCTTGTCCATTTTTCTTATGTTTTCATCTGCGTCCTTAGTATAGATACATTTGTTACCATTAAGATGAGGACACTTAATGCATACGTCATCTCCCCCCTCGCTGATATCTACGATATCACTTTCAGTCCTCACCAAGATTCCCTTTAGATTTTCAACAAAGGCGGCATCATAGCCATCCCCTCTAAAGAAATGGAGGCATATTAGGTGGTGTCCTCTGAGCTTAGGCATGTTTAAAATAATAACACAGGTTTTTAAGGAGAATACCAACTTTTAACATTATGATAAAATGGCTAATTCAGGACATGGAACTCATTAATGCGGGTTGGAGAAATTTAGGCTGTGGCACCGTCAGTGCGTAAGATTAATTTATCACCGGATTTGATGATATTGCCGCGCCCAATGCTGTTCCACTTCTTTATCTGTCCAACTGGGATATTGAACTTTTTTGATATATCCCAAAGGGTATCGCCCTTGCTTACCCTGTATATGAGGTCATCATTATTTCCCGTACGCGGATTTGGGCTATTACCTTTTTCAATGCTTGCATATTCTAATCTCTTCCTGGGTATCGCAAGAACCGGTGCAAGGGTTATGTAATCCCCTTCCTTTAGGACTTTATCTTTGCTAAATCCGTTTATTGCACACAGGACATCTACAGGAATACCCTGTTTCCTGGAGATAGTGGCAAGGGTCTCCCCTTTTTTCGCCTTGTATCTCTGGGTTTTGAGGCGTTCCTCTCTGGGGATGGAATTAAAATTTTTATAAAAAATCTCACCCTTTCCAGATGGGATATGGATTACAAATTCCTTCTCCCCCGGGGGGGTCATATTGCGTTTGAGGTGAGGGTTTAACGCCTTAATCTCTTCTAATGGGACCTCTGATGCCCTTGCGATAATGGCAAGATCAGTGGGGCTATCTACAGTAACCTCATCATAAGGCATCGGATTTTTGTATTCTACCTCGAAGCCATACCTTTCAGGATTTTTTGCTATTAATGTTGCTGCCATGAATTTTGGGACATACGCCTTTGTTTCTCTTTTGATATGTTTTGTATCCACAAGATCCCAGAAATCACCCCCCTTTGTCTTTAACAATGCCCTCTGGATCCTTCCCTCACCTGCGTTGTATGAGGCCATGGCAAGATCCCAGTCTCCGAACATCTCAAATAAGTCTTTAAGATACCTGGCAGCCGCAACGGTCGATTTGGCTGGATGGCGTCGTTCATCTACCCAATCATCTATGCGCAACCCGTATTTTTTTCCTGTTGATTTAATGAACTGCCATGTACCTGCAGCCTTTGCCCTGGAATAAGCGTTTGGGTTAAATCCACTTTCTATCAGGGATATATAGACCAGATCTTCAGGCAGGGCATATTCCCTTAGGACCTGCCTCATCATAGGGATGTAGAGGCCGGACCTTGAAAGCCAGAGGGTGAATTTATCTTTGATCCTTGTTTGAAAATAGGTAATATGGTTTACCACATGTTTATTTATCACTATGGTCATTTCGGGGACATTCAGATCTGCTTGTTCCTGGTTTAACGCGGCATCGATGTTTAATTTTACCCCAGGATCCGACGCCCTAATAGGAGCCTCTGAAGAAAGTAGGTTAACGTTCAGGGAGTCCTCAGCCTTAACCTCGGCCTTCTTCTGGTCTTCCCTATCAGGGAGGTCTTTGGTTGCTGTGCTGTCCGGCCCTGGTTCTTTGTCTAATGAAGAGGGAAGTTCTTTCTTGTTGATTATTAAGGTATTTTCTGCATGGTTGTCAAGAGATGCTTCATTTTCGGCGAAGGCCAAAGAGGGATGGATATAGATCAGGCTAAGGGATAATAATATTATTAGAGGATAAAATTGCGGGTGGTAGCTGTTGCTTCGTTTCACTTATTTTCTCCTTAACTAGCGCGGCAAATAACATACTACCAAAATACCAGATACACAGGAATTCGAGAAAACCTTAAAAAAGACGCTGGTACATATTACAGGTTTATAAATCTAGTTGTCAAGAAGATTCTGGATTATATTGGAAGAGGTATGGGTGTCATGGCAGACAGGTTTATAAGAGAAGAATAAACTTGACCGCAACTGCCCTGGTGACAATTCAGGAGGTAAGGCCCCTTACCATCTCTTCCACCTCTGCTACAAGGGTCTTTACCATCTCCTCCTCTTTTATCTTTCTGATAACCTTGCCATTCTTAAAAAGTATGCCCTTACCCTTTCCGCCGGCTATACCGAGATGGGCCTCTTTTCCCTCTCCGATCCCGTTGACCACACAACCAAGGATGGAGATATTAAGCGGTTCCTTTATGTGGGAAAGCCTCACTTCTGCCTCCCTGGCGATCCTCTCCACATCTATCTCACTCCTTCCGCAGGTAGGACAGGAGATGATATTTATACCCCTCTTTCTGATGCCAAGGGATTTTAAGATCTCATAGGCAACCTTTACCTCTTCAACAGGATCGGCAGTCAGTGATACCCGGATAGTATCGCCTATCCCTTCCGAAAGGAGTATGCCAAGACCTATAGCAGATTTAATGGTCCCTGAAAAGGTCGTACCGGCTTCTGATATCCCTATATGGAGGGGGTAGTCCTTCTGCCTTGAAAATATCCTGTACGCCTGTATAGTATCTATAACGTTTGATGCCTTAAGGGATACCTTGATGTCGCGGAAATCAAACTCCTCAAGGATCGCTATGTGACGCAATGCCGACTCAACCATGGCCTCAGGCGTAGGGTGACCATATTTTTTGAGCAGGTCTTTCTCCAGGGATCCGGCATTAACACCAATGCGAATCGGTATCCTCTTTCCTCCTGCCTTCAGGATGATAGCCTCTATCTTCTTTTTCGAACCGATATTTCCCGGATTGATCCTGAGGCCATCAACGCCCTCCTCTAAAGCCAATAAAGCAAGCTTATGGTCGAAGTGTATATCTGCGATCAGCGGTATCCTGATCTTCGACCTTATCCTTGAGATTTTTTTTGCACCCTCATGATCAAGGACGGCAACCCTGATAACCTCGCAACCTGCCTCCTCAAGTCTCCTGATTTGGGAAACAGTAGCCCCCAGGTCCCTCGTATCGGTATTTGTCATTGACTGGACCGCGACAGGCGCACCACCGCCAATCTTGATCTGGCCGACTGATATCTGACGGGTAGGTTTCCTCTCGATAAACATATTGATTATTGTTTTATGAAAAACCTCATAATATCGTTATAAAAGGCGAAGAGCATGAGGGAAACAAGGAGGAATAGGCCTATTTGCTGCGCAATCTCCCTCTTCTTGATACTGACAGGCTTTCCCATAACCGCCTCGATAAGAAAAAAGAGGACATGCCCCCCATCCAGGATAGGTATCGGGAATAAGTTAATGACGCCCAGGTTGATGCTCAGGATGGCTATAAAGAGCATTATGTTTACAAAACCCTCTGATGCCTGCTGTCCTGCCATTTGGAGTATAAGAATAGGCCCGCCTATAGTATCCGCCGGTATCTCTCTCTGGAAGATCTTTATGATCCCTAAAACCGTTAATTCTGTTATATTCCATGTCCTCTCAATGCCCAACATTACAGCCGAGACCGGATTATACCTTTTGATAATGAAGGTACCTTTTGGCCTGACCCCGATCCTGCCCACCCGCACCTTCTCCTTAAGGGGATTCTCATCATCAACGACCATGGGTGTAATCTTTAAGTCTATCCGGTTATCCCCCCTCTGGACAGTGAAGGTCATCGCCTGATCCCTGTTCTTCTCGATGATCTCCTTCATCTCATCCCAGAGCGATATCTCCTTCCCGTTGATGGCAACGATCTTGTCACCAGGCAAGACCCCTGCCTTCATGGCCGGAGAATCCGCTATAACATCGCCGATCTCAGTTGTAAGGAGCGGGATACCGGCCATGAAGAGGAAGACAAAGATCAGCGCGGCAAGGATCAGGTTGAACAATGGCCCTGCCATTACTACAGCAATCCTCTTTCCGACTGTCTGATCAGAAAATGACCTTCCTTTATCCTCAGGAGACATCTCTTCTGTCGGATCTTCTCCCAGTAATTTTACATATCCTCCAAGGGGGACAGCGGATACAAGGTATTCTGTCTCGCCTATCTTCCTCCCTACGAGTTTTGGCCCGAATCCCAGGGAAAACTTTAATACCTTTACCCCGATCCTCCTGGCAATCAGGAAATGTCCCAATTCATGGAAGAAGACGAGTATCCCCAGGACAAAGACGAATGCAAATATTGACTGCAGACTAAACATCTGTAAACTCCTCCTAATTAGCTAAGGGAATTAATATATCCCGATGCCGTTTCCCTTGCCCATCCGTCGGCCACGATGACATCTTCAAGCTTCTCTACCTTTTTTGCAGAAGCTGAGTCCATAACCTTCCTTATGATCTTCGGGATGTCAAGGAATCCGATATTTCCATCTAAATATGCCATTACAGCCTCCTCGTTGGCTGCATTGAGCATTGCCGGCATAGTGCCTCCGATATTCATGGCCTCATAGGCGTATGCGAGACATGGGAACCTCTTCAAATCCGGCTGTCTGAATGTAAGTTTTCCAATCTCCGCGAGATCAAGCTGGGGGAGCCCTACTTCAAGCCTCTCAGGATAATTTAAGGCATAGGAGATCGGACCACGCATGTCAGGGACGCCTAACTGAGCTATTATAGATCCATCTTTGTAAGCTACCATAGAATGGACGATGCTTTGCCTGTGGATCAGCACCTCGATTGATCCTGCAGGCATATCGAAGAGCCGGCCGGCCTCTATTACCTCAAATCCCTTGTTCATAAGGGTGGCTGAGTCAATTGAGATCTTTGCCCCCATCTGCCAGGTCGGATGTCTCAACGCCTCGTCAGGTTTTATCGCCCTCCTCCTCGATAATGAGGCATCAAGGAGCGGACCGCCTGAGGCCGTAATAATCAATCTCCTCACGTCTTCCCGCCTGTGTCCGGCCATAGATTGGAGCAGGGCTATATGCTCGCTGTCAATGGGTATTATCTCAACCCCATTTTTAGCGGCCTCCTCCATGACTATCTTCCCTGCCATAACGATTGTTTCCTTATTGGCAAGGGCCACATTCTTCTTTGCCTTTATTGCGGACAATGTTGGTATCAGGCCTGCTGCGCCCACTATAGCCGAGACCACAAGGTCACCACCCGGAAATGTGGCGACACGTATTAATCCTTCAACGCCGGAACAGACCGTAATGTCCCTGTCCCTTAACCTCTTTTTCAGTTTTTCTGCCTTCTCCTCGCCGGCAAGGGACACTATCTTCGGGCTAAACTTCCTTATCTGTCTTTCAAGCTCATCGCTGTTCCAGCCTGCTGTCAGCCCGACTACCCTGAATTTATCAGGAAATTTAGATATCACATCGAGTGTGTTTCTACCAACTGACCCGGTCGAACCTAATATGACGATTCTTTTCATCTTTATTTCTTCAACCTAAACGATTATAGATCCGGCATATTCCCTGATTAAAAGGTAGTAATATAGTGCAGGCGCTGTAAAAAGGAGACTGTCTACCTTGTCCAGGAGTCCACCATGTGCCGGAATCAGACTGCTTGAATCCTTGACGCCGGCGCTCCTCTTTAAGAGTGATTCAGCAAGATCGCCTAATTGCCCAAGTGTTCCAAGGAATAGACCAATAGTTAATGCATCACGTACAGATAAGGATTGCAGGAGCCAGATCTTGCCCGCTACTGCCGCAATAATGGATACTGCAAGCCCGCCTATTGTTCCCTCAATTGTCTTGTTCGGACTTATTTTAGGCGAAAGCTTTGACCTTCCGAGATATGTCCCGGCATAATAGGCCCCTGCATCGCATCCCCAGGTGACAAGAAAGAGAAAGAGGATTAGAGATCCGCCGTTTATAGAATTCCTGATCAGTATTAAATGACTCATCAGCCAGCTTATATATATAACCCCGAACAGAATAATGGCAGAGTCCACAAGCCCGTCTTTTATTTCTTTTTTGAAGAATACCTGATAGATCATTATTGAAATAATCATGGTCGTAACAATTGCGCCATGGGAAAAGTGACCTCTTAAATAGAAGCTCACCGAGAGAAAGAGCCCGAGGGATAATCCCAGAATGATCTGGGGAGGCATCGTTTTCCCATAATAGAATCTGTAGAATTCATATTGTCCGATGAGGATTGAACCTGAGACAAACAGAAAGAATATAAATGGCGGAAAGTGCCTTATTATAATATAAAATGCCGGTATAAAGATAAGCGCCGCAAAGAGCCTGTTACTCCGCACCACGGGACCTCTTAATGCCTTTTTCTGCCGCCTGTTTCTTTATCAATCCGAACCTCCGTTCCCTCTTTTGATAGTCCAGGATTGCCAGCAGCATATCCCTCTTTCTGAAATCCGGCCACAGCGTTCCGGTAAAGTATAGTTCTGTATAGGCTATCTCCCATAGAAGGAAATTACTTAATCTCGCTTCCCCGCTGGTCCTTATCAAAAGGTCCGGCTCCGGGAGGAAGTTTGTATATAGATATCCGGAGAAGGTAAGCTCGGTTATCTCCTTGTCTTTTAGTCTCCCATTGCTATCATCATTGATTATCTTATTGACAGCATCAATGATCTCCGTCCTCCCGCTGTAGCTTAGCGCCAGGGTCAGGGTCATCTTGTCATTTTTCTCTGTCTTCTCCTCTACATTCCTGATCCACCTGATAACAGAGGCGGGAAGCTGCTCAATCCGCCCTATGGTCTTAAATCTTACCTCGTTTTTCAATAGCGTTTTTAATTCCCTTTGCAGATACTCTTCGAGGAGGTTCATCAGTGTTACTACCTCTCTCCTTGGTCTCATCCAGTTCTCAACAGAGAAAGCGTATATCGTGAGTGCCGATATACCCAGTTCCCTGCACAGCGTGACCGCGTCCCTGACGGATTTTATCCCCTCCCTGTGACCGGCAAGCCGGGGGAGCCCCCTCTTCTCTGCCCACCTCCCATTCCCGTCCATTATAATTGCTATATGAGACGGAAGATCCCCCTCCTTGACAAGCAGGCAGATCTCTTCGGTGGTCAATTCTTCTAAATTATTCCCCTTTAAGCAATCCATTTCGTGCTGGTTTTTCCCTTCCGGTAAATCTGTTGTCCCTGCCTCTTACTATATCATAATTATATCTTTGTCTTCCATTTAGAAGTAGTCTAATCTACCAGGGTTAAAGCAAAATTTATCGTGGTTTGCCGGTTCTTTGTGGCTGGAACGGGTCTTGATCTTGTCACCAATTCTATTATTTTTTTCAAATAAGGATATAGGTTTTGACGCAGACATGTCAAACAAAATCGCCGAGAAATGCCGATAGAAGGTTGTCATTCTAAACCAGCATGGTTATTTGCTTTAATCTCGATTTGACACTCTGCACTGGTTAAGTTTTTTCATGAAAAAGATGGCTCAAAAATGTTACGGAATTAATGACTTTCCCGTGGCAAATAAATGATATTCTTTCCTTCCGGCCATACCTGTTTGAAATCGTCCACATTAAAGGTCAGCAGACGATCAGCGCCTGATTTATTTGCAGTCCTCGCGATCAGGGCATCATAAATACAGCCTCCGCTTAGCCCTAAATCGGCCATTTTCCTGATAGTGGCGATATAATCAGCCGAAGACAAGGGTATGATTTTAGCGGAAGCCTCTATATCTTCATGGATAAGATGACAAGCAGTCCGGGGGCTGATCCTTGGGTTGACAGGAAGAGTTGTTAAGACAGCATAAAGCTCGGCCAATGAATGACTGGAAATCAGAAACTCAAATTCCTTCTTTTTGGCCCTTTTCAGCCATGGCAGCGCCTGCCCTGTATGGGATGGGGCTCAACTATGGCAGCAACAAGGACAGATGTATCAAATAATACCTTCATCATCGGGTAGTAAGTTTTGAAAGCCGTTTTTCGCGATGGGCTCTAACGGCCTTAGTTAAATCCCCTGCAGCAGTGCCGGTAAAAACCAATACCCCATCCTTGTTGACCAACTGCGGCTCTTCATACAGCGGTTTAAGGATAACCTCATGGTCCTTCTCTTCGAACTGCAATACTGACCCCGGCTTAAGGCCAAGATCGTCCCTAAGCTGCTTCGGGATAACAATCCTACCAAATTTATCTACAGTCGCCTCTAACATGAATGCTCCTTATAATGGCAAATTATCACGATAAATGGCAATTGTAAAATAAAAGGTTTAGAAAGGCATTACCCAAAGAAGGAATGCCCCTTTCGGGGCATTCCTGAATCCTTCCTTGTCTCTTTTTTGATCTCATCCATTATTGCTCAGAGGTTTTAGCATCTCCTTTAGCCGGCGGGTATTTTTTTGCCAATGTCCCAATGACATCACCGCCTACAATATCATCTTCTATAAAAGTATTTGGAGTAAATCCTGTAGCTATCACTACAAGATATTTCCCGCCGGCAAAGATTGCGAAGCCCATTTGATTTCCGGCATCTGTATTGATAGGAAATTCTGAACCCACAGGGATGCCGATGTGCATTATATATTCGATGAATTTGAGGATGGAGAGCTTGGGATTACTCCCCTCTTTTTTGACCACACCTTTTTCTGTAAAAGATGTGGCGCCATGGCATCATATAAGACCTGCCCTCACGATTCAAAGGAACATGTATCCCTCTCAGGGACAAAGGTGCGTGAGATGCTAAACTAAAGAACGGAGTAGTCCCCCCTGAGGAGTTCACAAGGCCGGAGGTGGCGAAGATCCTGATAGATGCGATATCATCTAGGTAAAGCTTTGTTTTTCAAAAGTCAGAATATAGATGTCGATATGACTGTTTTTATGGTACAGCCTCTACAGGAAGATTCTCTATATTTACATTGACAATATCAGATAGTTTAAACCTTTTACTCGCATCCAGAACTTCTATCCCGATCAGTTGACCTTTTTCATCAAAATCTACCACAACCCCATCCTCTATCTCTCTGCTCTTTGCAACATACTCTTCCTTGAAATAGACATAAATGGCATCTGCCTCTTTGCTGTATTCAATCTTCATAAATCACCTCCCTTATCCACCACACTGATAATCAAAATTTCCTCTGGAAATTCCTTGTAGGTTACTTTCAGGTATCTCTGTCCCATTTTTTTATAAAGATTAATCCTTCCTTTTATGGATACCTCGTTACTATCCGGCTCATTTATAACAGAGAGAGCTTCTTCCTCTGAAATCTTTCTCCATTTCATTCTCCTCTTTGCATGTCTATCAAATCGTATCGCTTTGCTCATTTAGGTATATATGCCTTCGAACATCCTGATTAATACTGTCAGTATAGCACAAAACTAATTATACATGGCATATAAGGCCAATCAATCCACCTGTCTCGACCTCCCCAACCCAAGTTGAATTCTTTTCCGTAAAGGTAAAGGGGACTGTCCCCTTTATTTCTTCCTCTCCAATATTTCCCTGATAAAGAAACCCTTTATAGCAATTCTATCCAGGATCTCCTTTTCAGTATAAACAAGAGGGGAGACAGGTATTGTTAGGTGAAGATTCCGCAATAGTCTTTTAACCTTAATCCATCTGTCATACCAATTCGCATTCAACAGGATACCAAGGCGGCGAGGAGGAGGCGACGCAGGCGTACGGTTTGTACGTTGAGGAGCCGACGACGAAGCCAACGCCGGTAGCCGAATGAAGGCAAATTGGTATCAATGGGTCTCAAATCGGTGTCCTTGATAATTAGAAAATCGATATCGCTCTCCTTGGTTGGTTCTCCATAGGCATAAGAGCCGAAGAGGATAACCTTTTTAGGTTTGTATTTCTCTATTATTTTATTGGCTATTTTATGGATGATCTCTTTGACCTTTGTAGCGTCGGTCATGTCCCGGCCTCCTCGCCTTTTTTAAGGGCGGCATACGTATTTTTGAGAGTCAATGAGAGGGTTTTTCCAGGTTAAAGCCTGTTAATAAAGACCTCTGTCTTACACTTTAAGAAAGGGAATAATTAGGTAAGAAGGCCCCTTTTTTATAGGGGCCTTCTATGCTTTTGACATGATACAGGCTGCTTCCTATTGACAAGGTTGTCCTGAAAGTGTAACTCCTGGGTCTCCAGCCGTAAAAAAACAAATTCCTATCAATTATGGTATAATAAAAATTCTTATGATACAGGAAAAAACATCTCAGATTGTTGGAAATATACCGGATGCTCAATATATTGTTGAAAAAGTTAGATCTGTTCTAAAAAAGTATAAAAAAGAGGTCGTGTTTGCCTTTCTCTTTGGTTCTTATGCAGCAGGCAAGGCAGATAACTGGTCTGATATAGATATAGGTATATATCTTGGAAAGGGTGTACCTGATGATAAAAGAAATGAGATAAGATTTAAGATAGTGGATGAACTTGAACCCCTTGAAGTTCAGATTGGATATCTTGATGATGAGTATACTTCGCCTGCGATACTTGTTGCAGCGGCAGAGGGATTAGCAATAGTAATAAACGATGAAGAGATATACTATGAAGAACTTATAAAAAATATCCACACCCTTGAGGAGATGAAACTCATTGGCATTGCAGAATAAGGTTAAAGAACTGACAAGAGATGGAAAAAAGTGAGAAGATTTGCAGGCATTGACAGCCTTCTCCGCAGTAGACGATGCGGGGAGCAGGATAAGGCTGTTGCCTGTTTAAATATTGAAGTGCCAGATTTATGGTGAATGGCATAGCGATACAAGAAGGCCCCTTTTATAGGGGCCTTCTTGTATCCGTGATATGATACAGACTGCTTCTATGGTGTTATAAATGTCCCAATGACATCACCGCCTAGGAATTCTCCTGTTGAATCAAATGAAACGCCAGTGTTTACCAATGCAAGATATTTCCCTCCTGCAAAGGCTACTGCCCCACCAAGCTGGTTGCCAGAGTCAGCATTGATGACAAACTCCGATCCTACAAGAGTTCCTGACTTACTTATATACTGACCATATATATCAAAGCATGTGCCTTCACCAGCGTCACAGGCAAAGTTTTTGCTAGCATCATTTCGCATGTCTGTCCAAGTTACAAGATAGTTAGTTCCATCAAAGGCGATAAATGGGGAAAATTGTTCTCCCGGTGCAGTGCTTATATTGATTACACCGCCTACAAGATTGCCTGAGGTATCTACGAGTTGGCCAAAGAGATCCCACTCACCGCTGTCAAAGCCTCCCACCTCATCCATCCAGACCACCAGGTAATTCGTTCCATCGAAGGCAACAGTCAGGGGATTGTCGCTCGGAGATGTGCTTGCATTGATAGTAAACTCTGTACCCAATGTCCCAGCAGGGCTTACAAATCTCCCTTTGACCGTAGAATCATCCACATCATCGGTCCAGACCACAAGGAAGTTTGTCCCATCAAAGACAACATTGTCTAGGCCAAATTCTCCGAATCCCGTACTGATCTGAATCTCTCCTCCCATGGAGCCATCAGGAGATACTAATCTTCCATAAACTATACTATTCGCCGTTCCCTGTTTAAAGTAAACTACCAGATACTTTTCACCCCCATATGCTATGCCGGCAAGATCCCCGTTATCAGGAGTCCAGGATGTGATTTGGAAGGCTGTACCTAGCAGATTCCCGTTTTTATCTATACGTTGGCCATTTATAGATCCAGAGTCAAGTGCTGCACCTGTAATTCCCCAAACCATAAGGTAATTAGTGCCATCATAGGCAACAAAATGTGGACGGCAGAAGCCGTTACCAACAGGGATTTTGGAACCTACAAGGGGCCCTGATTGAGAAACAAATTGTACGCCGATATTACCTGGATTATTAGAGCCGACATTGGAGAAGCAGCCATCATCTATAATTACCAGATAGTTTGTCCCATCAAAGGCTACGCTCATGGAAAACTCATTCTCTGTGGTTTGGGCGATGGGAAATGGGCTGCCGACGCCACTTGTGGATACAGGGTCAAAGGTTGCTGTGATTGATGTATCTGCAGTCATGGTTATTGTGCAGGTGCTTGTGCCGGTGCATCCACCTCCTGACCAGCCTGAGAAGATTGAGCCTGTATCGGCTGTTGCTGTGAGGGTCACAGATGTGCCGCTATTATATGCCTCTGAGCAGTCTGTCCCGCAGTTGACGCCGGCAGGGCTGGAAGTAACTGTGCCACCTCCTGTGCCTGCCTTGGTTACAGTTAGGGTAAAGGTCTGAGTGGGTGTTACGGGGGGGGTGTTTCTGTATTACCACATGCGAAAAGAAATACTAAAAACAAAACGCCTAATACTCCTAATCTTAAATCCGATACCTTCATGATATCCTCCTTAAATATAATCTTCTACAATACCAAGGATTGATCCTTGTGTAACAAAAGTCTAGCAGGAAAAAATATTTTTGCAAGGGAAATTTGTGTGAAATATTACCAGGAGGGGGAGGCAGCTTTTTGGTTATATGCTCTCTTTTTTTGTTATCTCTACCTTACCTGATCCATAAGAACAAAATATCGCTCCCTACTCATACCCGCTGTGGTCATGTTGGTTCGGATATGGGCTACCGGTACAAGCCGTGGACTTGTCTTGATGACCAATGGCCGTTTGAGGCCGGGCTTAACCATTACAATATGATCCCCTTTCTGTCTCTTTACGATAAAACCCTCCTGTTCAAACAACTTGACAAGCAACGTATAATGAACCGGGGTGATCTTCCGCTCGATCATCAATGTGCAGAGACTACCAGCATCTCCTCAACAACAGGTTGGCGCGAGATCCATTCTCTATTTTGCCGACTGAAACCGGATTCCTCTAACACCTCCTCTAACGTGCCCATCTGCTCGCATTCCCCCAGAAAGGCCTCAACCGCCTCCTGCAATGATCGTCGGGCGTCTTCTATATTCTCACCAAAACTTGAGACATTCAACTCAGGACAAAGCGCCACATACAGATCTCCCTCCTTGAAAATTTCGGCCCGTAAGATCACCTTCTGCATATTTTTATCCTCCTTTATCTATCTTTAAGATAGCCGTGTTCAGTTTAAAAATCAACCAAAAACTGTGGGATGGGTTTCTATAATTGTACACCAACTCCAATCACACACAGGTTATGGCAGGTCAATGAACCTCCTAATACAAACGCAATGATCTTTTGGGTCAGATTCCTCGCTTTGCTCGGAACAGGCTCCGCAATCCCATCACCCCCTCCTTAATCCCCCCGAAGGGGAAGGAACCCAAGGGGCTAAGGTGAACGCACCCTCGCATGGAGGTACGCAAACTCCTCGGCAAGGTCCTCGAAGATAGAGGGCTTCTCAACACCCCCCCACCCCATTCCTAATGGATTGAATCAGCCCTACTCTCCGCCGTGCTTCTGCTTCATCCCTCTCCTGTAAGGTGATGTAGAAGACCTCGGCTATGCTTACAAAAGCCAGGCAAATCCTTATCTCGCCTTCCTCTGCCTTGATCAACAGGTCATTGACAACATCCGAACTATCTTCATCTTCGATGAATGTCAAGAGGGCAGAAGTATCAAGGATATAAGTTTCGCCATTACTTTTGCTCAAGTTCCATATCCTTGGCCCTTGCTTTTAACAGCCTCTCCGTTAGATGCTCCCCCTTTCCAGCGCCTTTTAAAAGCCTTCTTGCCTCGGTTGATGGAATTCTTTCAGCAGTATCGGGAAAGATAACCAGTACCTCTGTTTTTTTATCTGTTTTTATGGGCTCCAGCGGCTTTATGTCATGCCCGTCATATATAGCCCTGATGGCCTGCATATGCACCTCTCCACATTTTTAAGTTAGTATAACTATATTGCCTTATAGGAGTAATGTCAATGCTTTTTGCCATCATCTTTGGCTCTTTCTCAAAAAATAATCCCCCTTCCTGCTGGTTCAAGAACCGTTATCCACCTTTTCGTTCCAAACCATTTTCTCCAATTAAGAAAGGCCCCTTGGAAAAAGGGGCCTTCTTGCATCTGAAATAATATGAGTCGCATTTATGGTTTGTAGTACCGGCCCTGCCTAAGGCGTGTATAGCTCGGCGGAATTGAGCACAATACCATCACTCCCTTGCCCTCCTGCTACTAAGACCTTGCCATTGGATAGGAGTGTGGCGCTGTGGAACTGTCTGGCAGTGGACATACTGCCTGTTGCAGACCATGTTCCTAAAGATGGATCGTAGAGCTCGGTTGAGGCAAGGGGGGTAAGAATATCTCCACCACCGGATCCAGTTGCCAAGACTTTGCCATTAGGTAGAAGTATGACTTGGGGTGGGGTCTCCCGAGGTTCAGTCATACTGCCTGTTGCGGTCCAGAGGCCAGTTGCAGGGTCGTATAGCTCTGCTGAGTCGAGCATGAAAAAGTTGGCGTTTCCGTTATCGCCCCCTGCAACCAAGACCTTACCATTAGGCAAAAGCGAAGCGGCGTGGGCAGTCCTGGCAGTACCCATATTGCCTGTTGCAGACCATGTACCAGAACTCGGATCATAGATCTCGGCTGAGGCAGAAGCGACATTCGCACCTCCCCCTACTACTAAGACCTTGCCATCAGGCAAAAGCGTGGCAGTGTGAGCAGTTCTGGCAGTGGCCATACTCCCTGTAGCAGTCCATGTTCCTAAAAGTGGGTCGTATAGCTCTGCTGAGTCGAGATTGCTGATGTTAGTACTTCCTCCTGCTACTAGAACCTTGCCATCAGACAGAAGCGTGGCGGTGTGATCCCCCCTGGCAGTACCCATATTGCCTGTTGCAGACCATGTGCCAGTAGCTGGGTCATATAGCTCGGCGGAGGAATCACTGTTCTCGCCTCCTGCAACCAGTACCTTGCCATTAGACAAAAGCGTGGCGGTATGGCCAATTCTGGGGGTGGCCATGCTGCCTGTTGTGGTCCAGAGACCAGTTGCCGGGTCATAAAGCTCTGCAGAGGCAAGCCCGACATCCCCACTCCCAACCCCACCTGTTACTAAAACTTTGCCATCAGATAGGAGTGTAGCAGTGTTAATTGATCTTGCAGTAGACATACCGCCGGTGGTTGTCCAGGTGCCAGTGGTTGAGGTGGAAAGGGTTATTGAGTCACTGGCAACTGTTGACACATTCCCCGCTGCATCCTTAAACCATACATAGACCGTCTTTGTACCGTCTCCACTGCTAAGTGTAAATGATACGCTGGTTGAGGAATAAGAGGTAGTAGATGTAACCGCTGTCCAGCCTGTTGCAGATGTGGATGGTGTGGTAGAGGACTCCGAGAGATAGTATCCTGTCACACCTACTGTATCCGTTGCTGTTAGCGCAAGGGTAACTGCGGTTGTGTTTGTTGATGCTGCGCCGCTGTTTATAAAGTTAGTCTGAGTTGTATTTGTTGGGGCCGTGGTATCGGTTGTGGTATTGGTTGTAGTATTAGTGTCTGTCCCCCCTCCACATCCTGCCATAAAGAGGATTATAACTAATATCAAATACCATATCTTGCCATCTCTTACCTTCTCCTTCATGTTATATCTCCTTTTCATTAACACTTTCATTGCTACTCACGCATCCCCTACTTTGTCGCTGTTGGCTCAGGTGTGGGTTCAGGGACAACCTGGATCACCTTGAAGACATCTGTTCCCCTGATATTCTCGAAGAACTCGGCCTGGATCTGGATCTTTTTCCCCTTGGTGAGCCCGGGGTGAAGGCCGATAAGAGAGATCCCCTGGCCTGAGGCAAAACCAACTGATGTGATGGAAAGCATTTCTTTTTTATATGGAAGTTCTGTTCGGATGATATTCTCGATCTCACCTGACATAGTTGCCTGGGCGCCACTTGTAAGCTTAGTGAAATTGGAGCCAAAGCAGCCCTGGGATATGAGCAATAAAGGAAGAAGGATTACCAGGGTAAAGCCCATGAGCATATGCCGATTCCGGGTCAGTACCGAAAGGATAACTATCTCATCTCTCATATAAATAACCTCCCTTTTAAATGATTGTTTGATTAAAGATAATAAGCAAAGCTAGACCAGCCATATGTTGGCCCCTTACACAGACAAGATGATATTTCTATATGCATCTCCATACTGTATAGGATATCTTATATACTCTTAATAGATGTCTTTTGCAAGGGAAATTTGTGTGAAAAATTACCATTGTAAAAAATTACCAGTTAGCACCGAGAAATGCCGATAGAAGGTTGTCATTGTGAGAGCAGCGAAGCAATCCCCCCACCCCTCCCTCCCCCTGCCAGGGGGAGGGTAAGGGAGAGGGTTGATTGCCACGCACCCTTTGGGTGCTCGCAATGACGTATTGGGAGAGTTGGGGCGACCCGCCGGGTCGCCCCTACGCCTCGCTGGGATATTGATACTAAGGTGCAATCTAAATCCCCCTTAATCCCACTTTTCCAAAGGGTAACTCCCCCTTCCCCCTCTTTAACCAAAGAGGGGGACAAGAGGGGGTGCCGAAGGCGGGGGCGTTGGTTTTTAGAAAGAAATCGTCCGCTTACTTATGATCGTCTTGGTAACTTTGACATGGCCGTGATGTAGGTAGGCTCTTTCGTCATCCTTTGTGTTGCAGGCAATTCGTGCCCTTAAAAAGGTCTTATAAAATTCGTTAAATCTGATATAATATCCTTAAACAAAAGGGAGGGACGGCATGACCAGAGCGATAAACCGCAGGGAAGACCTCATTATTGTTTGATATCTATCTCACTGATGAAGCCCAAGGGCAGTTAAACAGGCTTAAGACTGACAAAGGACTTTCTAAAAGGAGGAGTTTTTTATGAAGATAAAAGAGCAGGCAATAAAGGATTTGGATACATTAAAGCCATCGGAGCTACTTATTGTATATGACCTGATATTATCATTAAAAGGCAAAAAGACTGAAAGGGCATTTCCAGTCGTGTCGGCTTACAAAAAAGTAAGAGAGGCGCTGAAAGGATGCAAAGGCTCCCTGACTGAGGACATACTCAGCGCCCGCACGGACAGGATATGAGGCTGTTCTTTGACACCTCTGCGCTTGTCAAGTTTTTTCATGAAGAAGATGGTTCGGAAAATGTTACGGAATTAATGACTTCCCCGGACAATGAAATATGGGTCTCAGAACTTGCAAGGATAGAATTTCTAAGCGCGCTTCTGCGGAGATTTAGAAACAAAGAAATAACAGAGGAAAAACTGGACGAGGCAATTTCAGGATTCAATGAAACCATAGTTTCTTTTAATGTCGAACCGCTGGGACAGGCAATTATTAGGGAAGCAGAATCACTGATGAGGAAGGCCGGCAAGAGACAAGGCATTAGAACATTGGATGCCTTGCATATCGGCACTTTCACTCTCATTTCAGGAGATGATTGGGTATTTGTTGCTGCCGATAAAACACTTTGCGGTATAATACAATCAATCGGATTTAAGGCTATAAATCCGATTGCAGGATATTAAACATGGCCTTTCTCCAGCATCCGATCCGGTCGATAGAAGCCCGATCTCTATCGCGAAAGCTGAAAACCTTTCTGAAAAAAGGGGACGAGCTTCGCGAGTTTATCGTGGACGACTATCTGATACTGTATTTGCACAGAGACCATCAGGTGATTTTTCTGTCCATCAAACACCACCGTCAGCTCTCCTTCGACCTGCGGCGATTCTGGTAGTCCCGATCACCCGCCTCTGCGCCGGTCTAGCATCCTAAGCTTATTCAGACCAGGCCTTTGAATTCAGAAGCCTTTTGGGATAAAGGAGTACCGAAGAATCCACCTTCTTGGTTCTTCAACCAGGTGTCTTTCGTAACAGGCGGATGATTCGTCGATGCAAGGTGAATGGCATCCATTATTTTCTGAAGGTTTCTTTCATCCGAAAGGTGGATCCTAAGGGTTATACGATGTTATGAGTGCAACCTAAGACTATCAGACAAGGTGCTAGTTTTGAGCC
>CAZYNY010000009.1:0-41784 GCA_964648095.1 uncultured Nitrospirota bacterium
TGCCTTATTGTAATCAGAGATGGCCTGGTCATAAAGACCTTTGCTCTTATAGGCATTCCCCCGATTGTTGTAGGCAACAGCATACCCCGGATCTATCTCCAACGCCTTCGTGTAATCAGAGATGGCCTGGTCATAAAGACCTTTGTCATCATAGGTAACCCCCCGATTGTTGTAGGCAGCAGCATACCTCGGGTTTATCTCAATTGCCTTATTGTAATCAGAGATGGCCTGGTCCAACTGGCCTTTGCTGGCATAGGCACCCCCCCGACTGTAGTAGGCCTCGGCAAGTCTCGGGTTTATCTCCAATGCCTTATTGTAATCAGAGATGGCCTGGTCATAAAGACCTTTGCTCTTATAGGCAGTCCCCCGATTGTAGTAGGCAACAGCAAAATCGGGCTTGATCCGGATTGCCAGCGTAAAGGCCCTGATCGCCTCTTCGTCTCGTAGAAGAAAGACATTGCACACGCCGATCTGAAAATAGGCCTCAGCGTAGCTGGGGTTTCTCTTGACCGCCTCCTCAAAAAATGGGAGGGCATCTTTATAATTTTCCGCCCAAAGAAAAGGGAGCCCTTTAGAGTAGATCTCTTCTGCGGAGCCAAGCCTTTTTTTTCTTTCTTCTTCCCATGCAGCAAGGACTATCCCCTTCCCCGGTGTAAGATCTGCCACCCTTTTGCCGGGGATAGAAAAATTCAGGTTTTGCCCTTTAACCATTTGAAAGGTTGCAACCCCGATAACCTCCCCTTTCATGTTGACCACAGGACTTCCGCTTGAGCCAGGAGATATGGGTGCGGTGATCTGAACGACCTTTCCAAATGATGGGACATCTCTAACTGCCGAGACGATGCCATCCGAGACCGTCTGCTCAAGACCTAAGGGGTTGCCAATCACAACCACCCGTTCACCAACATCAGGCAAGGAGGCGCTTACAGGGAGAGGACGGACTTCTTTGCCGGGAATTGCCACAGAGACGAGGATGATATCGCCCTCTCTGTCTTCTGCAAGGACCTCCTTAACTGGATAGACCTTCCCATCAACGGTTTTTACCTCGGCATGGCTTGCACCTTCAAGCACATGGCGATTGGTAATAACATTGCCCTTTTCATTTATAAAAAATCCGCTTCCCTGGCCAAGGGCCTTACCCTCTTTGTCATAGGTCTGCACTGCAACAACAGATGGCCCGATCTTTTTTACAATAGCCGGAAGGTCTTCCATGGCCAAGGCCTGGGAATAAAGGGCGGTGTAAATAAGAAAGATCATCCAGGACACCATCAATCGATGTTTATTCACAGTCTTACCTCATAAAATTGTTTGTCTAACATGCATACCTGCATTTTGAAGGCGAGAGATAATAAAAGACTAGTTCTGAATAA
Source organism: uncultured Nitrospirota bacterium (assembly GCA_964648095.1). Taxonomy (GTDB): domain Bacteria; phylum Nitrospirota; class Nitrospiria; order JACRHA01; family JACRHA01; genus JACRHA01. The sequence continues at coordinate 1,371 of CAZYNY010000009.1, forward strand.
ACCACAATAAAATTAGATTGTCAAGAAAATCCCCAAGATCAGTAATTGGGATGTGTCCCCAATTTTCTGCCAATTTTCTGATTTTCACATTCTGCCAGACAATCTGTTCGGCGAGGCTATGCCCAGTAAGGTTATGTTTTTAAACCGCATACTTTACTGGCAAAAGTCTGTCCAGTGCAATATGCTTTGAAGCATCAAGGATTTCAATCCCCACTATCTTGTCGTTTTCCCCAATATCCAGAACAATATTTTCTGTAACCCGCCTGTTAATTACATCCTGCTTTCTATCGTCAAGCCTGATGTAAAGAAGGTCAGTTTTATCATTGTAAGTAATGTTCATTTTTACACCTCCCATTTGCCATAAAAGACATATACGGTAACCGTTATAATTTGATTCCCTTCAATAGCATAAAATACCTCAGTCCGTTTTTGATCATAATATTTATTAAGGCGGCTTTGCTTGAATTCATAAATCTTCGCTTTTCCCATTCTTCCATATTTGGCTGGGATAGGAAACCCTGTATTGATAACATCTTTGATTTCATCTTCATTAGTGCCTCGTTCCTCTGCTCGTTCAAGCGTATGAGGATCAATCTGAATCTTCATCTGTATAATCTCACGGTTTATTGTCTATCATTGAATTGTATCTCTCCTTCCTTTTAAAGGGAAAAGATCTACGACCTATAAGGCAGATAATCCCAATTAAAGATCAAATAGGTCGGATTGTCAAGTATTTGTACGCGTTTTTTGGCATAATTCCTGCCCAAAACAAAAGATACCGATAGAAATCAGAATATCCCTACTTTGCCACATGGCAGGCCACGAAATGATCGGGATACAGATTCCTGAGTTCCGGATTAATCCTGTTACAGATTTCTATCCTCTTTGGACATCGGGAATAAAATGGGCATCCCGGAGGGAGGTCTACAGGGCTTGGTAGATCCCCTTGAAGTATAATAGGCCTTCTCTTTGTCCTCGGATCCGGTACGGGTATGGCCGAGAGGAGGGCCTCTGTATAGGGATGGAGCGGATGGCCAAAGAACTCGCTATTATCAGCCATCTCCGCGATCATACCCAGATACATCACTGCCACCCGATCGGCAATATATCTTACCATGTTAAGATCATGGGAGATAAAGAGTATAGAGATCTGGTACTCCTGCTGCAGGTCCTTAAGGAGGTTTATTACCTGTGCCTGGATCGAGACATCAAGGGATGATACAGGTTCATCGGCCACGATAAATTCAGGTTCCAGGGCCAGGGCCCTTGCGATCCCTATCCTCTGCCTTTCTCCACCCGAGAATTCGTGGGGATACCTCTTAATTGCTTCCCTGGTCATCCCGACCCTTTCAAGGAGCCCGGCAACCTTATCAATTCTCTCCTCCTTTTTGCCGACCCTATGGATTATAAGGGGTTCCTCGATGGCATCGCCTATCCTCATCCTCGGATCTAAAGAGGCATATGGATCCTGAAAGATGATCTGAAATGCACTTCTGAGTCTCTTCATGCCTTCTTTGTCAATCCTGGATATATCCTCGCCCTTGCAGATCACACTTCCTCCTGTCGGCTCGATCAAGCCTATACAAAGCCTTCCGAGGGTTGATTTTCCGCAGCCGGACTCGCCTACAAGGCCTACTACCTCTCCAGGCGCAATATCCAGATCAACACCATTTACTGCATGGACAACTCCCTCTCCTTTAGAGAATAATCCGGTCTTAGGAGAAAAATATTTTTTAACCCCTTTCAGAACAATCAGGTTATCCATAGAGGTCCTCTAACCTGCCAGCCAGCAGCGCACCTTGTGCCCCTTGAATAACTCAACTAGCTGAGGCTCTTCGACCCTGCATCTGTCAATAACAATTGGGCACCTGGTTTGAAATTTACATCCGGATGGAAGATCCGATAGCCTTGGTACCATACCAGGTATCCCGTAAAGTCTCTTAATCTTTCCGCCATCACGGTCAAAGCGCGGGATAGAGGCCAGGAGTCCTTTTGTATATGGATGGAGGGGGCTTCCGAAGAGTTCCTCTGTTCCGGCATACTCAACGATCCTCCCCGCATACATCACGGCTACATGATCTGCAACTTCTGCAATCACGCCAAGGTCATGGGATATAAGGACCATGGACATGCCAAATTCCTTTCTCAACCTCCCAAGGAGATCCAGGATCTGTGCCTGGATGGTAACATCAAGGGCCGTGGTCGGTTCATCTGCAAAGATAATATCAGGCCTGCAAGAGATCGCAATTGCTATCATAACGCGCTGTCTCATCCCGCCGCTTAACTGATGCGGATATTCCTTTATGCGCCTGCCCGGCAATGATATACCAACCAGGTTTAATAGTTCCAGGGAGCGGGTTTCAGCCTCCCCCTTCTTCATGTCAAGATGGATCTTGAGCATCTCCCTGATCTGTGTTCCGATAGTAAGCAACGGATTTAAGGCAGTCATCGGCTCCTGGAAAACAATGGAGATCCTTCTCCCCCTGATCCTCCGCATCTCCTCCTCGGGGAGGGTGGCCAGGTCGTATCCTTTAAAGATGATCTTTCCGGAGACTATTCTTCCTTGGCGGGCGGGTATAAGGCGCATTACAGAGAGGGCAGTCATGCTTTTTCCGCACCCGGATTCGCCTACGATGCCGAGGGTCTCGCCTTCCTCAAGTTCCAGGTCAACCCCGTCTACTGCCCTGACTATTCCGTCTCTTGTGTATAGATAGGTCCTTAGGTCTTGAATGCTTAATAGGCAGCTCAAATCATACTAGGGCCTCTTCTCCCTCCTTGCAAGGGAGAGATAGACCTCGACCTCCCGTACTGATGGGTCGATCTCTTTGGCCTTGCCCCACTCCTTAAGGGCCTTATCAAGAAGACCCTTCTTATAATAAGTGATCCCGAGATTAATGAAGACTGGAATATATTTAGGGTTTTTGTCCTTAGCCATCAAGAAGAGATTTACTGCCTCATCCAGCAGCCCCTCCTCCATCTTTATTGCCCCGATTTTTGTAATAACATCAACCAGACCGGGCTTTAGGGCCAGGGCCTTATTATATTCTTCCAGCGCCTCCTTCTGGAGGCCTAATATACGGTATTGATCGCCCAGCTTGCTATGCTCATTGGCCAGCTTTCCCATTATATATGGATCAATGGTTGTTTCCCCTGATCTCGCGACGGTTGTGGCCTTTGAAAATACTTGCCTGGCATCTTCGAACTTCCCCATGTCATTATATGTCACAATAAGATTCAATGATGCCTCAGTATATTGGGGGTTTAGATTGATCGCCTTTCTGAAGTATCGTGCAGCATCCTCAAGCCTCCCCCTCTGGTTGGCTATGAGCCCCAGCTTGTTGAAGATATCTGCATAGCCATGCGGACTTCGACCAAGGAGATCAAGATAGATCTTCTCTGCCTCCTCATATTTTTTGTCATCATAAAGCCTCTCCGCCCTCTCATAAATAGACTCAAAATCAGAATCCATTGCCCCTCCATCGTAATAGGTTTAGGTTAAGGTTTAGGTTTAGGAAGTTCTTAACTTAACCTCAGCCTCAGCCTTCTTCACGCCTCAGCCTCATCTTGTTGCTACCACCTCACCAATGCTGACCCCCAGGTTAATCCGCCCCCAAATGCGGCAAGGAGAATAAGGTCTCCTCTCTTAATCCTCCCTCCCCTGGCTGCCATATCAAGGGCAATAGGAATAGATGAAGAAGAGGTATTCCCTATCTGATCCAGGGAGATAAAGATCTTCTCCTCCTGAATCCCCAACCTTTCTGCCACGGCCTGGAGTATCCGTAAATTGGCCTGATGAATTATGAATTGATCTATATCGCTAAGACCGATCCCATTTTCCTTTACCAGGTCAGATATCTCCTCATGCAACTTCTTCACTGCAACCTTAAAGAGCCTACCACCCTTCATCTTCACAAAGTGGAGTCCACTCTTTAACGTCATATCAGAGATCGGATTTCTTGAGCCTCCCCCCTGAAGCTCTATTATATCAGACCTTGATCCGTCAGAAGAAACCCGTACAGACAAAATACCGCTTTCATCATTCCCACCCCCGATAACTACTGCACCTGCGCCATCGCCGAATATCATATAGGTTGAAGGGTCGCTCCGGCTTATAAACCTGGATTTTACCTCTGAAGAGACAAGGAGTATCACCGAGACAGATCCGCTCCTTATATAGGAATCAGCTATGGATAGACCATATATAAAACCTGAGCATGAAGCAGACACATCAAAGGCCGCAGCATTCCCGGCATTTATATTCCTCTGGACAAGACAGGCAGTGGATGGAAAGACCATGTCGGGAGACGTTGTTGTTACCATTATAAGGTCTATATCACCTGGCCCTGTTGCTGCCTGCTTCAATGCCTTCTCGGCAGCCCTGGTGGCAAGGTCCGAGGTCGCCTCATGGTCGGCTGCCCAGCGCCTCTCGTTTATACCGGTCCTCCTCTTCACCGCCCCGTAAGGCATACCTATCTCTTCTTCTATCAGCCTGTTAGGTATAATCCTCTCAGGGAGATAAGAGCCTGTGCCTATTATAGCCGGTCTTCCTCTAATCCTGCCCTCCTTTTCTATTTACAGGGGCTTGCGTCGCCCCCTCCACCGGCAAAGCCGGATGGAGCCTCCCCCTCACACGCTCACGCTGTTCGCTCGGTAGATCTAAAGGGGCTTTTAGTCGCCCCTACAACTGTCCTGCATTATACCCGTTGCGCCTGCAGCATGTCCACAGCCGATAAGGCCTTCGCCCGGATTAACGAGATTGTTCTAATCGGGGAAAGAGGTAGTCTTGCCGGATTTTCTGAGATTTATGAGTTCCTCGGCATGCCTTATAGTGGCCTTAGTGATCTCCACACCGCCAAGCATCCTGGCGATCTCAGAGATCCTCTCCTTTTCAGAAAGTCTGCTTACCCTGGTGATAGTCCTACCCCCATCCTCGACCTTCTCAACAAAATAATGGTTCTGGGCAAATGATGCGATTTGAGGCAGATGGGTAATACAGAAGACCTGATGGTCCTTTGACAGGTTATAAAGCCTCCTCCCCACCACCTCGGCGACCCCCCCGCCTATACCTGAATCGATCTCGTCAAATATAAGGGTAGGTACATTGTCCACCCCTGCTAAGGCCGATTTCAATGCAAGCATTATCCTGGATAGCTCCCCTCCGGAGGCAACACCGGACAGCGGCTTAGGTTCTTCGCCCGGGTTCGATGAGATCAGAAACTCTATCCTGTCTATCCCCCTTGAATCGAGTTCCTCCCTCTGGACTGAATCCACAATAAATCTGGTCCTCTCCATCTTAAGACTTGATAGCTCTTTTTCTATCACACCCTCAAGCCTGCCGGCAGCATTTCTTCTCCCCTCCGAGAGGGCCCTGGCCAGGTCATATGCCTTTCTGGTCGCCTCTTCAATATCCTCCCTTATTTTTCCTATCTTTTCTTCGCGGGAATTAAGTTCTTCCAACTCAATCCTCTTCCTGGAAAGGTCATCCAGGATCTCATCTATTGTAGAACCATATTTCTTCTTTAGTCTCCCTATAAGATCTAACCTCTCATTGATCTGCTCCAGCCTGGCCGGGTCATGATCGATCCTGCTCCCGTATCCCCTTACCAGCATAGCGGCCTCCTTTGCCTGGATGATCACCTCATCCCAGATCCTCTCGATATCATCAACGGCAGGATCTACCTCCTTCATCTCCCTAAGGCTTGATTTTATTGCCTGAAGCCGGGTAAATAGGGGGTCTCCTGATTCGTATAACTCTTGTAATACGGAATCAGAAAGTCTGGCAAGTTTCTCCGAGCTTGAGAGTATCTTCTTGTCCGTCAAAAGTTCCTCTTCTTCACCGGCCTTAAGCCCTCCCCCGGTTATTTCATCTATCATGAAATTAATAAAGCCAACCCTTTTTACCCTCTCAGCCTCATCCTTCTCCAGTCCCAACAGCTCATCATTCAGATCCTTTATCCTCAGGAATACCTTTCCAAATCCCACTCTCTTGTCCTCGAGCCTCCCGTAGGCGTCAAGTAAATCGATGTGTCTGTTCCTATTGAGCAGGGACTGGTGTTCGTGCTGGCCGTGTATATCGACAATGCCGTCCATCAGCTCCTTAAGTGTAGACAGGTTCAACATCCCGCCATTTATAAAAACCTTGCCCCTCCCTGATCTGGAAATCAGCCTCCTCACAACGATCTCCCTCTCATCCCCTTTAAGTATTCCCATATCAGAAAGCCTTGCCAGGGCAGGACTCTTGTCAGGTAAATCGAACAGGGCCTCAATGACGGCCTCATCAGAACCGCTCCTTATATGTTCGGGAGAGGCCTTACCACCCAGAGAAAGATCTACTGCGTCTATTATGATCGACTTGCCTGCGCCGGTCTCGCCGGTCAGGATGTTCAGGTCGTTGGAGAAGGAAAGATCAAGGCTGTCAACTATGGCAAAATCCTTGATACGTAATTCTTTCAGCATGGATTTAGAATCCGTTGCCAACCCTTTTATTAAAATTCCCTTAAAGTAAAAAAGGAAGCTGGGCAACAGCCTCTTTACAAGACTACCATAGATCCAAAATAAGGAGGCAGATCAGACCTTTGATAGAATCTGGTCTATCTTCTCCTTAAATTGTTTCTTGGGCGCAGCCCCGACTATCCTGTCTATCACCTTTCCATCCTTAAAAAAGTTAAGGGTCGGGATAGACATGATCTGGTATCTGCTTGCTATCTCGGGGTTGTCATCTGTATTAAGCTTTAATACCTTAATCTTCCCCTCGTATTCTGATGCCAGCTCCTCAACAATAGGACCTACCATCTGACACGGCCCGCACCATACGGCCCAGAAATCCACCATTACCAGCCCGCCTGCCGACAATACTTCTTTATCCCATGTACTATTATCGACACTTAATACCTTACCCATCTGGAACCTCCTTTTACGCAATCAAAATAAGTCAGAACCTAGATAGTATTTTTAATATATTTCATCCGTTATGTCAATTTATAAGATATAAGGATCTCCTAAATTGCTCAGGCTCATATCGTCTTAAAATCCACCCCCGCATCCGTAATACGGTGTTTGTCTTCAACTGGTCGTTGCCGGTGAACAGGTTATCTATTAAAGGGTTACGCCCCTTTTTCTGAGTGCATACGATCCCGAATCTTCTTTGCCTTATCAGGCATGGCATAAAAGAAGAACTCCATCTGTGCCTCAAGCCACTTAATCTTCTGGAGAACCGGCCTTTTTCGGTACTCTTCTATCTGCGCTGTAGTCCTGTAGTATAATAACGGCGCTTTATTCATCACCCCACTCCTTCTCTATCTTTTTAAGATAATGGACATCAGCAATATCTTGTGGTCTGCCCACCTTTTTCTTCATCTCAATAAGCCGTTTTATGGGAACCAGAGGAATCCTTACATTCCCTGCCTTGATACTTTTTCGCTCTTCATAGACCTTATCAAAGTCAAACGGCTCCTCGACAAATACATCCAACAGGAAATAAGGATTCTGCGGGTCATAAATGCTGAAAGCCTTCACCCCCTTTTCACGAACCCATTCTTCCCTCATCTCCTTACCGGCAAGTTCTTCAAGTTTCACCGGAACCTTAGGTCTGAAGCCTAACTCCTTCATAACTTCCACGAACTTTTCAATATTATGCCTCTCCAGATGGACAACGATATCTATATCGCCTGTAGCCCGCTCAATTCCATAAAGATTGACTGCCACGCCGCCGGCAACGAGATAGCGAACCCTCTTTTTATTCATGGCTGAAAACAGTTTAAGGAAATTTAATTTATCGCTCATATCGTCTTAAAATCTACCCCCGCATCGCGCATTTGCAGGACTGTATTGGTTTTGAGCTGGTCGTTGCCAGTGAACAGACTATTATCGAGGGTAATGACCTTTTGAGGTTTGGAAGAAATGATTTGCTCTATGAGTTTTTCATGCATAGCATCCAGGGCAATGATGAGTTCATGCGCAAAGTTGATATCATCACCAAAAGCTGCTTTAAGCTTTTCCCAATCTACCTGATTCTCGGTAAAGAGTTCGGGGAAAAGCCCTTTCAGCCTTTGCAGCTTGGCCTGCTTAATATCTAGTGATTCTCCATCCATTTTTCTTTTATTTCCTGGGGCATTTCTTGTGGCACCTTAATAATAAACCACATTTTATACTAAAGTGTTATTTTTGTAAATCCAACTGCATGTTTCGCTTAAATTCATTCTCCTCTGCAATACTTCTTTATCCTCTCCCTATCCTCGCTCTCCTTATCCCCCTTATAATAAATCTCAATGAACTCTATCCGGTCATCTACTTCATGATACGCATAGATGACCCTAATCCCAGACTGCGCACCCTTCCCTTTTAGCGCCTTACAGGCGAATTTCCTGGCCTTGTAGATTTTCGGGGAGCGGATGCCAAGATCGGATATGTGAAAGATCGCCCTGCTGTCAATGTTCTGCTTGTGAAAGGCATTGAGAGCAACCTTTATAAATATCCGCAAATCCTCTTCGAGCGATGAGAACCGCTTAAGCCTCTTCAGGTCCTTTTCAAATTCCCGGACATGGGAAATCCGCTTGAACAGCGTCCCAACGTAGGGACTGTAGAACGGGTCACTCATCCGTCTCTTCCGCATAGGCCCGCACAGAATAGGGCGGGGTGCGGTAAAAGACAGATTCATACTCTATGGCCTCACCGTCCGCCGTTGTCATCCATGGCACATCATTATGAGAATAGGCACTGATCTGGTTGGCGTTCATCTCGGAAAGCTTATTCAAGACGTCGTCGATCACCTCAATTTCGTTCGCCTTGAACTTCGTGAGGTCAGACTTCCGACAAGGCAAATACTTGGTCTGCGGAAAATTGAAATATTCGCTTTTAACCTTCTCTATTTCCTTTTCTTCGATCATTCTCTCGACGATTTTGACAAACTCGACCGGCGTGGGGCCGTATTTGTTTTTGATGTACGTAGCGCCGATCATCTGTTCCTCATATTTTTCATAGAAATCAAAGTCTATGAAATAGAGGAGCTTATAGATGACAGTTTCGCCGATGTTCTCTTTGGCCCCAACCTTGTTCAGGATGTACAACAGAACTTCCTTGAATTTCTGGAGATTCTTCTGCGGCACGCTGATCCGCATTTGCGGTTTAGACGATTTCTCTTCCTTGCCTTTATGCAAATGAACTTCCGGCTCTTTTGCCGGATTCAACAAATCGTCCACCGAAACACGGAAAACCGTAGAAAGCTTTTGCAGCTCGTCAGCGGAGATTTTCCGCTCTCCGTTCTCGATTTGGGAAACGGCAGGTCGTGATATGCCCATCTTCTGTGACAGCATATCCTGGCTCATGTCTGTCTTTTTCCTCAACTCCTTAATGCGGTGACCTATTTTCGCATAAATGATCATTAAATCCCCCCCTTTATGACATCATACTATCATAGGTAAGATTATCTGTCAAGAGCTTGTTTTATATTCTAACAGATTTGGCGGGCGGGATTATTTTTCAGCAATAACACAGACCAAGAGCCGGCCCTATAGAGATTCCTTTATGTCACTCTTTGGCTATTGATCATTAAACAGCCAGGACTTATAATATAAAAATAAAATTGAAGGGGTTTTTTGATGTTGATTGACAGTCATGCCCATCTTGATATGGAAGAGTTTAAGGACGACCTTGAGGCGGTAATAAAGAGGGCATGGGATAACTCCGTTGAATATATAATCACTGTGGGCTCTGACCTTGATTCAAGCAGAAGGTCTGTGGAGTTGTCAAAGAGATTTGACAGGATTTATTCTGCCGTTGGTATTCATCCCCATGAGGCCAAATCTGTGAATGCCGACACCTTTGATTTCTTAAAGGGTCTAACTGGCAGCAAAAAGGTAGTAGCATGGGGTGAGATAGGGCTTGATTATCATTACGATAACTCACCAAGAGAGATTCAGAGATCCGTTTTCAGGGAACAGATTCGCATAGCAAGGTCGCTACAGCTTCCAATCATCATTCATACCCGCGAGGCCAGGGAGGATACCATTGCCATCCTCAGGGAGGAGGATGCCGGAAAGGCAGGAGGTGTATTTCATTGCTTCTCGGGTGATATAGATATGGCCAGAATCGCATTAGATATGGGATTCTACATCTCATTCTCAGGGATAATTACATTTCCAAAGGCGGGAAATATAAGGGAGATAGCAAAGGAGATACCCATAGAGAAGATACTGATAGAAACAGACTCCCCTTACCTGGCCCCGGTCCCTTACAGGGGCAAGCGGAATGAACCATCATATGTCGACAAAATAGCAGAGTTACTGGCCGGGATAAAGGGCCTCACTCTTGATGATATTGCAAGGATAACATCCCTTAACGCAAGAACTCTTTTTGGGATAGGGATGATGGAGAAGGCAGGTAAGATTGCTTATCAGATCAGGGATTCCCTTTATCTGAACATCACAAATGAATGCACTGATACCTGCAAATTCTGCGTCAGATATTCTACTGATTTCGTAAAGGGCCATAATCTAAGGATCGAAAAAGAGCCGTCATCAGGTGATCTGATCAGGGCCATAGGAGACCCAAAAAAATATAAAGAGGTCGTATTCTGCGGCTATGGTGAACCCCTTATCAGGCTTAATGTTGTAAAGGAGGTCTCAACCTGGGTCAAGGAAAATGGCGGACGGGTGAGGGTAGATACAAACGGGCAAGGCAATCTGATACACAACAGGAATATCCTCCCGGAACTCTCCGGTCTTGTTGACGAGGTCTCTGTCAGCCTGAATGCCGAAGATCCGGAGAAGTATTATGAGATATGCCGGCCCAGGTTCGGGAAAAAGGCATATGACGAGATAAAAAGGTTTATACTTGAGGCCAAGAAATATATACCAATAGTAGGAGTCACAGTGGTTGATCTGCCTGAAATAGATTTAACTGCCTGCAGAAGGATTGTCCTGGAGGAATTAGGGGTAAATTTCAGGGTCAGGGAGTATAATGTGGTTGGGTAGCCAATCCTGCTGCCCTATTACCAGGGATAGCGGAGATCAGGGCGGCCTTGATAGACCCGATTTTAATTGCGCTCTTTACCAGTACGGGGATCCTCCTCTCGTCGTCTGTAAGCCAGACATATACATCGCCTTTGTTCTGAAAGAGTCCCTCATAATATATCTCCGGTTTTACCTTTATGGCATAGAAGGTGCCTGCCGGTGTTGTAACCTCTTCTCTCCCCAGCACCTTGACCTCCATCCGCCAGTTCTTCTTGGTGTCATACACATCTATGGTATGGATCTTCCCATTCCCCAGATCTCTGAATGTCCTGAAGAAATAGAGGCATGACAGCGGATCCTGGACCTCAGGCGGTACCTCGGAGACAATCTCCCTCCCCCCATCCATTTCCCTGGCAGTATGTCCTGATTGATCAAAGACAATCTCCCTGTCTTTTTTTCTCCTCCCCTCTTTCTTGTTAATAGATATCCTGTAAGGATATATCCATTCCACGTCAACAAATGTTTCTATAAGGTCGTCAACAGGATAGATGAGAGAGACTACGCTGTTGGACCTTGCAGTAGAGACAATATGATATATCTCCCTCCCGTTCATCTTTATTCTGTCTCTGATCTCAAGTGAGGCGGTCCCGGCGCTTATCCCCATCCAGGTAATATCGAAGACAAGTTTTTCCCCGCTCGAAAGGGATCTGACGTGGTCATCCATCTTTCCCTTTGAGGTATGCCCGCCAATGGTGTCTGTAGCAAATAAGAGCAGGCCGATGAATAGGAGGATAGCCCCTCTCCTATAAGGGGCCTTATATATGCCGTAACGCTTTAAGTATGTTTTAAAAAATGATGGATATTGATGTCGATACATAGTGGTTTGTTGTATCCTCCCCCGGAATGGGATTATGCGTTAGCGCATCCCCGTCCCTATCCAGGTTTTCGATCATCTCATACTCATAGCCGATCATGTATCTGATACGCCTGGAGATATAGATACTGCTATCCAAGGCCACTTCTTTTTTTTTCTCAATTACCGGGTTGGATAAGCCATGTCTTTCAATATCGCATTGAATCCCGACCTGAAGCCAATCTGCAAGGTATCTTGTAACCCTGATAAAAAGATCATCTGCATCGCCCCCCATATGGTGGCCGATAATATCCCCTCTGAAGACATATCCCGATGTATAGACATCGTGATTATACCATACATCAGGCGATCCCTGGACATGATTGTTTGCATATTCGATCCTAAGGTCTGTATTGTCGTCTTTTAAGAAACCTGGCATATAGACACCAAATAAGTACCCATTCTTTGACGGCCTGAAACCGGCCTCATCCTCCCCACCGATCTCACCATACAACTCTACAGACCTGGAAAGAGGTAATAAGTAATCTGTCTTTGGTATCTTTATCATGAAGTCCGCTGATGCTATCTCATTTACATCAAATTTGCCGCCTCTGTTAGGGTTGCTGAAATATAACCTTAAGAAATCGGTAACTGATAGCCCAGGCCTACCCTCACCATTAAACATAGTAACCCTTGATATACCGAGATTAAGAAACGGGAAGGGAGAGAGTTCGGCCCTGAAGCCAAATAATTTTGTTCTCGGGAAGTCTCTATCCTCTTCGAGCCTGGTTAGGAAGGATGTAATCCTGAAATATCCAAGACTCCCAAAGATCCATGGAAGCTGAAAGGGCTCAGCGTTGCCAAGCTTCAGCATATCAAAGGGGAAGGCATTGTTCGAGATAAGAAGCGCCCCATGATATCCGGGTCCCCACCAGAGCGAATCTCTCCCTACCTCAAGCTGGATATTGGATATGGTGAACCTCCCGTACGCCTCTTTAAATACAAGGTCATTCTTACCGTCATTGTTATGCCAACCTATCAGCTTAGGATTGATGTTAACCTTAAAGAACTTCCCTATCTCTATCCAGCTCCTTATCTCTGTCTGATAGTTTAACCCATCAAAAAATGACTCCCCACCGTAGTTTTCCCTGGGCCTCCTGTCATCCTTTTCTAATCCTGCATAGGATATCTCCAATCTGATGGGATCAGCCAGCCTATATCTTATCCAGGTATCTGGAGGCGAATCGATATCACCAGGATAGATGCCTCCTGTCCCCTTATAATTTAAATCAGGCCCGTAGCTTAAAGATTGTAAAGGTATATCTGCTAAATCGTAACAAGCGGCTGTATCAGGACCAGGGAGGTAGAAAGCTACTAAGATTCCAAACAGATATCTTAACCTGAATATCTTCAGTAAAGGAAAAAAGGCTAGAACAATTAATGATCTGTCCATCCCGGGAAGATCAAGTCTCAGGCAGGGTCAATGTATCAATAAATCTTGCGTCGTTCTCCTTTAACCCAATGAACTTGATCCCCATCCCGGGAGGCCCATCATTAGTTTTCTGCTCGCTGATCCTCACAACAACGCCTCTTGTCTCGATAAGTTTAGGGATCGATGGAAAGGCAATCTTAAACTCAATCTCAGTACCGACAGATAGAGGTGTCAGTGTCTGGATGAATAGGCCACCACCGCTTATATCGGCTATATAGTCGGACCTGAATGAATCTTTGGCCGCATATTCGACAAGCAGATGGACAGCATGTCTCTGGTGTGCCCTTCTTTCAGGACTAAAAGGATTCATATACCCCTCGCTTCCTTTACTTTCGAAAGGTTCATCTTATTCCTCTTTGGATTATACTAACCATCTCATCATGGATCCTTCCATTGCTGGCCAGGATCTCCTTTGAGTAGATGGAAAAAAGACCTCCCCTGAAATCTGTCACGCTTCCACCCGCCTCCTTTACCATCAACCAGCCTGCTGCTGTATCCCATGGCGAGAGGTTCATCTCCCAGAAACCGTCAAGACGCCCTGATGCAACATAGCATAGATCAAGGGCCGCTGATCCCGTCCTCCTTACCCCGATACTCGCAAGGCTGAAATTATAGAAGTGATCAAAGTTGTTTCTTGCCGCCTCCCGCACATCATAGGCAAACCCTGTAACAAGGAGGGATTTAGAAAGGCTTGCGACCTTTGACACCGAAATCATCTTATTGTTCAGGTAGGCGCCTTTTCCTCTTTCTGCACTAAACATCTCATCCCTTATCGGATCATATATCATGCCAAAGACGATCTCTCCATCTGCCTCAAACCCGATGGAGACGCAATAGAATGGAAACCTGTGGGCATAGTTGGTAGTCCCGTCAAGGGGGTCTATTATCCACTTATACCCTGATCCTTCTCCATCCCTGTGCCCCTCCTCGGCAAGTATCAGGTGGTCCGGAAAACTCTCCTTTATTATATTTACGATAAGATCCTCTGAGGCCATATCAATCTCTGTCACAAGATTTACCGGGCCCTTGTAACTGATGCCAAAATCCCTTGTGAGACCCTCCTTCAATATCTTGCCGGCAGATCTTGCGGCCTTCTCGGCAACCTTTCTTATCTCATCAATTTCATCGATATTCATAGTTTTTTAGGCACTTTAATAGTTGATAATAGTATCACATCTGGATGTCTCTTTGAAGACAATTATCTTTGAAGACAATTATATAGAGGGCGTTAAAATATATATGTAAATTGCACCAAGCGGAATCCTTTTTCTACCGAAGATGTATCCTTTTAGATAATCCCTGTATCTCTTCAGATACACTATTAAAACTGTTTGACAACCTTTTTCCCTTGATTTTCAAGGCATAACATCATGGCATAGAATTTGCGATATTTCTTTTATGAATACCTGTTTAGTGGGATAGACTGCATGATTGTCCTTTGTTAAGATTTTAATAATTAGAGGAGTTATAAAAATGAGAAGGCATGTATTAACCTTGCTTCTAGCCATGTTGGCCTTATTGGTTATCACATTTATGGGCGGATGATGGCGAGGAAGGGTTATAAGAGATCACCTTGGATAGAATTCCGCAATGGGTCGTCACCTTAGTCTTACGCATGATATTCTTAAATCGTTCCTTCTTGAGAATTGCTATTGACAAACTTATATTAAAAGACTATATTGGTCATATTAAATAGACCAAGGAGGATATATTTATGAAGACGGCTGCAATATCTAAACTGAAGGCCTCTTTAAGCGAATATCTGTTAAAGGTAAAGGCAGGCGAAGAGGTTATTGTAACAGACAGGGGAAAACCGATTGCCAAGATTATTCCGATTGACCGCTCTGAAACAAGCCAGGAGGATCTTCAAGAAATGGAAAAAAGGGGGCTGATTTCGTCCGGGAAAGGTAAACTTCCAAAGGATTTCTGGGATCTGCCTAGACCCAAGGATCCTAAAGGATTAGTCTTAAAGGCACTTATCGAAGAGCGTAGGGAGGGAAGGTGAGGTTTTGGGATACCTCTGCTATTGTACCGCTCTGTGTAAGTGAACCATTCTCACAGCTTATAATGGAGATTCTCAAAAAGGATCAGGCAATGATTGTCTGGTGGTCTGCACGGATTGAGTGTATTTCGGCATTTATGCGCCGAACAAGGGAAGGGATTCTGGACCTTAGCGGAGAAGAGCAGGCCCGAACTGGACTTATGAAATTAGCTGGGTCTTGGAGAGAGGTCCTCCCGACAGAGACCGTCCGTGAGACAGCTGAACGAATATTGACTGTGCATCCGCTCCGTGCAGCGGATGCATTGCAGCTTTCTGCTGCTTTAATCTGGACAACTAAAAATCCGAGGGGCCATCATATTGTATGCCTTGACCATGGATTAAGAGAGGCTGCCAGGAAGGAAGGGTTTAAACTCCTTCCAATCTCTATCTAGCATTATGATTCTGCCGTGTCACTGATGGTATAAGCTATCTCGTAACAACAAACAAATCACTTACTAATAAGTATAGCTATATTGTTGCTATTAGAGTTGGTAACAATCAGATCAGGCTTCATATCCCTGTTTAAATCAGCGATGGCAATGGATGATGGTCCGCTTCCGACCTCTATATTAATTGCATTGGCAAAGGTCATATCACCCCTGCCCGGGAGGATTGAAATATAGTTGCTCCCGAAGTTTGCAACAACAATATCAGGATATCCGTCAAGATTTAAGTCGCCTACGGCAATAGAGATGGGTCTGATACCTGAATATATAATGGCACTGCTGGAAAAATCCCCTGCCCCCATCCCGGATAAAATCGAGACATTATTGCTTTTAAAGTTTGCCACAACAAGATCGTCTATTCCGTCCCTGTTGAAGTCCGCATTTGCAATATAAGAAGGCCCAAGCCCTGCACCTCTTGCTATTCCATTATTAAATCTTCCATCCTTATCGCCATGGAATATCATTATGTCATTACTCTCAACATTTGCAACGGCCAGATCAGGTTTTTTATCCCTGTTAAAATAGCCAATGGCGGCAGAATAGGGATGCAGACCTGTCTTTATACCCTGCATGAAGGCAAAACCTCCCTCTTTATCCCCCAAATAGATAGATATGCTGTTATCAAGGCTGTTTACAACAGCCAGATCCGTCCTCTTATCACCATTCATATCACATACTACAACAGACCTAGGCGACCGTCCTGTCCCGATTGGCTCAGGTGGAGTAAAATCACCGTCACCCTTCCCATAGAGAATAGATATATCATTGCTACCGCTGTTGGCAGTAATTATATCGACCCTGCCATCAAGGTTAAGGTCAGCGGATGTGATGAAGAATGGGTCTTTTCCGGTATCCAACCGTCCTTTATAAGAGAGCCTGCCGGCCTTATCTCCAAGGAAGAGCGATACCCCGTCATTTGGGCTGAAATTGGCCACAGCAGCATCGATAGACCCATCCTTATTAAAATCCGCCGCAGTGACTGATCTAGGGGTATTTCCGGTCTCCCTGAAGATCGGTTTCTGGTATAAAAAACCTTTACCTCTTTGACATCCATTTAAGATATGAAAGGCTAAGGTTAAGGCTAAGGTTAAGAAGATAACCCTAAACCTTGACCTCAACCTCAACCTATGCTTTTCCCCCATGCCATTTTTAGCTCTCCTTCCATTAACGTCCTTATCTCTTCCAGTCTTTCCGGACTATTTGCCTCAAACCGCATCACAATGACAGGCTGGGTATTGGAAGCCCTCACCAGGCCCCATCCATCCTCAAATTCTATCCTCACCCCGTCTATATCTATTACCTTGAATCTATTTTTAAGCCTTTTTTTTAGGTTCTCAACAACAGAAAACTTAGCCTCCTCCCGACAATCTATTCTAATCTCCGGCGTGAAGCAGGTCCGTGGCAGGTAGGAGAGCATTGATGAGACCTTCTCTTTTCTCTTTGTCATTATCTCGATAAGCCGGCATGCAGCATATATGGCATCATCATAGCCAAAGTAATCATCTGCGAAGAATATATGACCGGACATCTCGCCTGCTAAGAGGGCGCCTGTCTCCTTTATTTTGGCCTTTATCAGGGAGTGGCCTGTCTTCCACATGATCGGACGGCCGCCCAGTCTTTCTATCTCCTTATAGAGGAGCGATGATGCCTTTACCTCAGATATGACGGTAGCACCAGCCTTCCTCGATAATATATCCTGAGCAAATATAACCATCAGTTTGTCGCCCCATATTATTTCTCCGGTCTCATCCACCACACCTATCCTGTCGGCATCACCATCAAAGGCAATACCAACATCAGCCCTCTCCTTTCTTACCTTATCTATCAGCGAATCAAGATTTGTTGTTATAGTAGGATCAGGGTGGTGATTTGGAAACCTCCCGTCCGGCTCACTAAAGAGTTCGATCACCTCATGTCCAAACCCTTTGAATAACCCTGGCACAATGAGTCCGGCTGTTCCGTTTCCTGAGTCTACCGCTACTTTGAGTCTCCTTCTTCCATCATTCCCAGTTAAAAACCTCTTATTTATGTATTTCTTATAATCAGAAACGATATCATGCCTGCTTACCTTCCCTTTTCCTTTCTCAAACTCTCCTGATTCGATAAGCATCCTTAGTCTTTGGATCTCATCTCCATATATAGTCTCCCTTCCGAGGCAGATCTTAAATCCATTGAATTCCGGGGGATTGTGGCTGCCTGTGATCATTATCCCGCCGTCAACATCGAGATTAAAGAGAGAAAAATAAACAAGGGGGGTGGGGCGTACCCCAAGATCTATTATATCCATGCCTGTTGAGACTATTCCCGATACAAGTGCATGGAAGAGCTCATCCGAGCTGACCCTTACGTCCCTCCCAACGGAGATCTTCTTTTTCCCGTTTCTCCTGACATAAGTCCCATAACCCTTCCCGATCAGCTCTGCAACATCCGGATTTAGATCCTTACCTGCAATACCCCTTATATCGTATTCCCGGAAGATCTCCTTTTTTATCAATTCCTTCTCCTTCCTAGAGTTTCAGTCGTGCAGGGGTACGTTGCAACGCCCCTGCTTCAGTGAGAACCGCCTGACACTAATGATCTGAAATGGTCGATTATGATGCCCGTTATTTTTCCGGGGATCCCATCACCAATCAACCTGTTATCTATCTCCACTACCGGGACTACCTCAATGGTAGAGCCTGTAATAAAGACCTCATCAGACAAGAAAAGATCGTTTACAGGAAATCCCCTCTCTTCAACTATAATGCCGGCCCCTCTTGCCGCCTCTATTACAACCTCCCTTGTAATACCGGAGAGGATATAAGGGCCCTGCGGCGGGGTTATCACGCTGCCATTTTTAACAATAAACATATTACTCCCGGACCCTTCTGTCGCCTTTTTATCCCTTATAAAGATCGCTTCAAAGGCGCCGGCCTCCTTTGCCTTTTGCCTTGCAAGCACATTCGGAAGGAGGTTTAAGGATTTTATATCACACCTGCCCCACCTTATATCCGGAGTTGTGATAGCCTTAACACCCGCTCTTCTCACATCTTCAGATAACCGGTCGAGCTCCCTGACTGTTATTACACAGGTCGGATTAACACCTGATGGGAACGGATGGGCCCTGGGCGCCACACCCCTTGTAATCTGGATATATACCTTGGCCTCATTATATCCACTTTTCTTGAAGGCCTCAAGGATGATCTTCTTCCATTCATCTTTAGAATAGACCATTTCAAGTTGTATCTGATTCGCACTCCTCTCAAGCCTTACTATATGGCCCTCAAGCCCGAAGAGGATGCTGTTATATGTCCTTATTACCTCATAGACGCCATCGCCAAACTGATAGCCCCTGTCCTCTACGTTTACAGTTGCCTCAGATAAGGGCATAAATTTCCCATTTACAAATGCAATATCCGGCATATTATCTCTTCCTCATCAGGATGTGATAGAATGCATGAAGTCCATTAATCTCTTCTGCAACATCGATAATCTCAAACGTGTCCGCGAAGATCTTATAGAGGTCTTTTTTCTTAAAGAACCTGTCGTAATGACCCCTATGGGCTGTCCAGTCCCTTTTCCTCCTCTCCCCCTCGTAATGTTTAAACCTGTTCGAAAAACAGGAGAGGATAAAATAGCCTCTCTCTTTCAGGAGCAAAGGGAGCCTATTTATATAGTCGATCACATCAGGCTTCTTTATATGATGAAGAACACCATAATCTATCAGGACATCAAATGCACCATCCTTGAAGGGTATATTAAATATATCGCCTGCAACAAAATGGAGACTTCCTTTAGTATCCTTCCCCTTTGAAAACCCAATCGCCCTTTTAACCGCAAGAAACTGATAGTCCATGCCATAGGCCACTAGCCCCTCCATGGCCGCTGCAATCGTATGTCTCCCTTCACCGGAACCGATGTCGAGAAGCCTTTTGCCGGCAAGGGATCTTTTATTTTTTTTCAGAAAATCCGTTACAAATCTCTCAGGTTCAGTGACAGGCCAGCCATGCTCCCCTGTCCTGTAGGCCTCTTCAAAATAGACCTTTTGTGATTCGTAGACCTTCATCACACATAAAATACTACAAAGGGCCTCTCCTAGACAAGCTTCAAGTGAGATATAGTCTTAACTTTGCAAAATCACGGATCCCTAAGTTCTGCTCCCCCATTGGGGTGGATAAAAAGCATACTTTCGGGTGATTGATGGGGAGAGGATTAACCGCTTAATATTATTGTATAGAACAATAGAATACAAACTAATAATGGAGGAGAATATGAAGATGAGATACATACCAATCCTGTTAGTAGTAATGATTTTAGCCGTTTCAGTATCTATGCTATTTGCGGCAAAGAAGCCTGTAACCCCTGAAGAGTGGGTGAAGCTGGCCGAGAGTGCTGCGCCCACCGCCATAGCAAAGGACGCCACTATATTAATACCTGGGGCGGATGGGAAACTGGTAGAAGCTAAAAAAGGTTCAAATGGGTTCACATGTCTCCCTGACTTAGCTGACACCCCTGCCCTCGATCCAATCTGCCTTGACCAGGCAGCCAATCAGTGGGCCACATCCATGATGAACAATGAACCTAAGCCGGCAAATACCATTCCCGGGATATCATACATGGCAAAGGGCGGACAACACTGGGAAAAAGATGGCAAGATTCTCATGAAGGAAGAGCAGAATGCAAAGCTTGTCAATGAGCCGGCCCACTGGATGGTGATGTGGCCATTTGACGAGAAGCTCACAGGTCTTCCTGTACGGCCTAACCCCTCAGGCGTCTATATTATGTTCGCGGGAACACCATATGCCCACCTAATGGTTTATCAGGACCCGATGAAGATAAAATAGAGATCTGGCATAAAGGGAGAAAAGGCAGGATCTTAGCATCAAGATTCTGCCTTATTTTTTTAAAAAACTGATATTTCTTTATGATTTATTGATTTGCTAGTCTGGTAATATAATCCCGAAGCCTCTCAAGCTCAATCAGATGATTCTCTTCAAATCTTGAAAGCTGAAGGAATGTGACCTGCCCCTCATGATCCTTTGTTAATTCGGACATCCTGAAAAAAAAATCCCGTGAATCCTTTTCCGCCTGCATGGCAAGGATTATTGTATCTTCAACTGTTGCCTTCTCCAGAATATCATCAATATCTTTAACCTCAATAAATACCTTCTTCTCAATGATCCGCCTCAGATATTCCTCCACCATGGCCTCATCAGAAATGAAATATGCCAAGGGATCTACCATATCATCCTGGATCTTTCTGATCATGCTCAGGTGTCTTTTTTCCTCATTTGCGAGCATCAGGAATATATCTTTGACCTTCTGATCCTTTGTCTTTGTTGCAGCAACCGTGTAAAAATCAAAACCATCCCTTTCAATATTCAGGGCAATCTTGAGCGCATCTGTCTTTGAATAATCCTTATTAGACATCTATCCTTTTCCCCTCCATAATTATATTTAGATTTAAAAGTTGCAGCGATTTTTATACTACCCCCCTGAACCTGCCGCCTGCTCATAGTGGCGCCTTATTAACTCATGGTGCTTCTTCTCCATATCAGCAAGATCGAGCAATGTCTTATGGATATCCTGACCCTTCGTCTTTTCTGCCATTTCTCGATAAAATTCCTCTGCGTCCTCTTCTATGCTAAGGGCCAGCTTAAAGGCATCTTCAGCTGATGTTCCTTCGGAGACCTTCATCTTGATTCTGGAGTTTATCTCAAATGTCTTTTTTTTATTTACCTCTGTAGGTTCCGGTTCTCTCCAGGACTTTACACCTCCATATCTTTTATAATCACCTTCCAGCATCCTCAGGTGCCTGATCTCCTCTTCTGCAAGTTCCCTGAAAACAGTCTTCCCCTTTGGATCCTTGGTCTTCAAAGAGGCCCAGAGATAGAAGTTATACCCGTCAATCTCTGATCTTATTGCGCTTTCAAGCATCTCCATGACCTTTGACTTATCATTTCTCTGGTCCATCTGAACAGATTCCTCCACAATTTTTAATTTTCAGGTCTGAATACCCTGTCATATTCATCCTCAAGCATCTTCATATGCTTGATCTCCTCTTCTGCCAAAAACTCGAATACCTTCTTTGTATCCTTATCAGTTACATCCAGAGCCGCCTTTTTATACATCTGATAAGATTTCTCCTCATGTTTAATGGCCATCTTCAGCGCCTTCTGGGGGCCTGCCTTCAATCCCGCCATTATTTCCCCCCTTTTTCATCTGCAATTACCTCTCTTGCCCATAAAAGCTCCATCATCATCGTATTTATCCCTGCAACAGGGAGCAATTGCAGAATAGCATGTTCGACCTCATCCTTCCTGGCGCCTTCCCTTAATGCCTGTCTGACATGTGTCTTAAAAGATGTCATATTCTCTCTTGCACCGGTAATACCGATCTTGATCAACTCTAATGTCTTATTGTCGAGCGGCCCGGAATCCTTGCATGCAACTCCAAGCATCTGATGCGCCTCCCATACCCTGGGATGTGTCTTGATAAATGTCTGTAAAGACTTGGGTAGCTCCTTCACTTTTATCCTGTTATTTGCCATGACTCCATCCTCCTTTTAATTTATCTGATGCCGTGCCCCTTATACCTAACCCTTTCCAGCCTGATACCAGAGTGAAATATCGCCCGTCTCAAGAAATGTCTTGATCCTTTTCATAAATTGATCAGCTATCGCCCCGTCAATTGCCCTATGATCAAAGGAAAGACTTAGGTAGACCATAGATCTTATTGCAATGGCATCATTTATCACAACAGGCCTTTTCTCTATAGTCCCTACACCCAGGATTGCTATCTGTGGCTGACTTATAATGGGGGTTGAAAAGAGAGAGCCAAATACACCATGGTTTGTGATGGTAAATGTTCCTCCCTGGACATCTTCGGGGATCAGCTTCTTTCCCCTTGCTCTTTCTGCCAGATCATGGGTCTCCCTGGCTATGGTTGCCAGGTCTTTTTTATCTGTCCCCTTTATGACAGGGACAATAAGTCCGTCTTCTATCGCAACCGCAATCCCTATGTTGATATCCCTTTTTATTATGATATCATCCCCGACTAAGGATGAATTCAGGATTGGAAAATCGAGTATGGCCTGTGTCACAGCCTTGATTATGATCGGAAGGTATGTTAAACCCACGCCTTCCCTCTTCAGAAACAGATCCTTAACCCTCTCCCTGAACGAGACAGGATTGCTCATGTCTGCCTCAAAGACAGTAGTAACATGAGGTGATGTCTTCTTGCTTGCAACCATCCGCTCTGCAATGGTCTTCCTCATTATGGTAAGGGGGATCTTCTCGGCAGATATGGCGGGAGCAGCTTTCACCTTTCTCTTCTCAATAAAATCTCTCTTTTCAATAAAATCCAGGACATCCTTTTTTGTAACCCTCCCTCCTTCTCCTGTGCCGACTACCTCTTCAAGGTTTATCCTATGCTCTTCAGCAAGCCTTCTAACTAAAGGGGAATACCTCTCCTTTTCTTCTGTGCTTACCTGGGGAGCAGGCGCCGGTTTATCAGTTTTTGGACCGGGAGTCGCGGCTGGAGTAGCAACCAAAGCAGCCCCGCCCTCCTCCTCTATAATGGCCATTACAGTCCCGACAGGAATCGTTTCACCCTTTACATGGAGGATCTTTTTTATTCTCCCTGCTGCAGGCGACGGTATCTCTGTATCCACCTTGTCTGTACTGATCTCTACAATAGACTGATCCCTCAAAACAACATCCCCCTCCTTAACGAGCCAATTAAGGATAGTCCCCTCTACTATACTTTCTCCCATTTGCGGCATTATTACATCCTCAGGCATAACCTTACCCCCTGGTTTTTAGGACCAACAGTTATAAAAAATAGCTTCCACCCTGAGGATCCAGGGTGGCAGACCCGCTGCAATCAAATATCCGCCGTGTCTTAATAGGCAACGAGCCTTTTTGCGGCGGATATCACATCCCCTGCCTTCGGCATATAGAACTCCTCAAGCGGGGGGCTAAACGGGACAGGGGTATCAGGCGCAGCTATCCTCACAATGGGACCGTCCAGTGAATCGAACAGCTCCTCTGCTATAAGCGCAGAGACCTCTGCGCCTATACCGCCTGTCTTCGAAGCCTCATGGAGTATTATCACCTTATTGGTCTTCTTTGCAGACCCAAAAATGGTCCTCTTATCCAAGGGAAGGAGGGTCCTTAAGTCTACTACCTCAAGGTCTATACCTTCCCCCTCCAGTATCTTTGCTGCTTCCAGGGCTACATGTACCATTGCTCCGTAAGTTATAAGGGATATATCATTGCCTGGCCTTTTTATCTCTGCCCGTCCTATTGGGACTATATAATCATCATCAGGGATCTCCGCCTTTATCCTCCTGTACAGATATTTATGCTCAAAATAGATAACAGGGTCATTATCCCTTATGGCCGCCTTCATAAGGCCCTTTGCATCATACGGGGTAGAGGGGGCTACAAGTTTCAACCCCGGCGTGTGAAAGAACCAACCCTCAGGACAGCCTGAATGGAATGGCCCGCCATGAATCATCCCCCCGTAGGGCGCCCTTATAACTATCGGGACAGCGGCGCCCCATCTGTAATGGGACTTTGCTGCCATTGTGACAATCTGATCAAAGGCACAGGTAATAAAATCGGAGAACTGCATCTCCACAACAGGCCTCATCCCCATTAAGGCGGCGCCTATAGCAGCGCCTGTAAAGCCGGACTCCGCAAGGGGGGTATCTATCACCCTTTCTGGCCCAAATTCATCATAGAGGCCCTGCGTTACCTTGAAGGCGCCCCCATAGACACCTACATCCTCGCCTAATATGAAGACGTTCTTATCCCTCCGCATCTCATCCCGCAACCCTTGTGATATTGCCTCCAGATAGCTTACCTCTTTCATTGACCGTCACCTCCTCTTCGATGGGATCAGCATAAACACCCTCAAGGGTCTCCCTCCCTTCAGGATATGGGCTCTTTTCAGCAAAATCCGTAGCCTCATCTATTTCTGACCTTATCTTATCCTCTATTTCCTTCAGTATCTTTTCGTCTGCCGGATTATTCCCGATGAGATACTTTTCCATTTTCAAGATAGGATCCCTGGCCCGCCATTCCTCCAGTAATTCCTTCGGGACATACTTTGCATCATCATGCTCTGAATGGCCGTGCATCCTCATGGTCTTGCATTCAATAAATGTCGGCCCCCCGCCCTCCCGTGCCCTGGCATAGGCATTCCTGGCGCTCTTATATACCGCAATAATATCGTTGCCGTCTACTATCTCTGTGGGGATCCCATATCCTGATGCCCTCTCCGCAACATCCTTTACAGCCATCTGAAGACGAAGCGGCGTAGAATAGGCATATTGGTTGTTGTTGCAAAAGAAAACCACCGGGAGTTTGTGTATTGCTGCAAAATTCAGCGCCTCATGGAAATCGCCCCTGCTTGTTGCTCCATCACCTGTGTTGGTGGCAACTATCCTCTTCTCTCCCCTCAGCTTAAATGAGAGGGCAATACCGGCAGCAACGGGTAGATTATCCGCCAGGTGGCTTACAAAACAGATAACACCAAGTTTTAAGTCACCTACGTGGACATTCCCATCCTTCCCTTTTGTAGGCCCGTCCTTCTTGCCGAGATACTGGGCTATTACCCTTTTCGGTGTTATCCCCCTTACAAGAAATGCCCCCATGTCCCTGTGAAATGGCGCAATTACATCATCCTTCTCCAGGGCACAGGCATAGCCTGCGGCAATAGCCTCCTGGCCATTGCTTGTATAAACCCCGCCCACTATCTTACCCTGTCGGTATAAATTTGTTATTCTGTCTTCAAGGGAGCGGGTTAGTTTAAGATAATAATAGAGCCGTAGCAGATCCTTTTTATCAATATCCATATTATGACACCCCTAAATAAAGGTTAAGGTTAAGGCTGAGGTCAAGTTGAAAAGAGGAGTATTCCCTCAACTCCGACCTAAACCTCATCCTTCTTTGCCTATGGCTTAGCTGTATGTGCAAGCTCCCCCTCATCTTTTGCCTCAGCCTTATCCTCATACTTTAAAACATTACCCCTGTTTAATATGTCCTTCATCAGGGCAACGCCTTCGGGAATGTCGATTAGCAGCCTGTCCTTCCCATATATAAAGTCATCCCTATTATAGTCTGAGAGTTCAAAGTTCTCTGTCAAAACAATCGCACCTGTGGGACATGCATCCTCGCAATAACCACAGAATATACATCTCAGCATGTTGATCTCAAATACCGTGGCATACCTCTCGCCGGGCGAGCGCCTGTTATCCGGCGTGTTCTCCCCGGCTATGACATTGATGCAATCGGCAGGGCATGCGGCGGCACAAAGGGAGCAGCCTATGCACTTTTCAAGCCCATCCTCATGTCTTAATAGTACATGCCTCCACCTGCTCCTGTCATAGACCTCTCTCCTCTCATGGGGGTACTGCACAGTGACAGGCTTTTTGAATATATGTCTTAATGTTACCCAGAGGGATTTTAAAAACCCGGCTAACATCTTTTATGCCTCCTTGATGGATCCGGAGAAGATATCTCTTCTTAAGACTACCACATTTCTCATGGCAGCTGAATCCCCTTATCCCCCAGGAGGGGATAGTTAATTCCATTATAAGCAGGAACAAGGGTTGAAATTTCATCCATTATATCTGATGCCGATGAATAATTAAACGGCTCACCCATCTCTATTGCAAGATTACAGAGGATCTGCCACCCGGAAAGGGAAGCACCAACCGGCCTGATAGCCTTTTGAAAGCCCTGTACGCGCCTCCCTGCATTGGTAAATGTCCCATCCTTCTCCGCATGTGTACAGGATGGAAAGACAACATCGGCCATCCTGGCCTTATCAGAAAGGGTTATATCAGAAACAAGCAAAAACTCGATCTCCTCCCTCTTCAGACCTAAGGCACCGCTTAAAGACTGAACTTGAGGCTGGTCTGATCCCATCATAAAAAGGGCCCTTATTGCCCCATTATCGCCGCCGTTTAACATATGATTCGCTGAGAGGCCCTTTGCCCTCGGAAGTTTACATCCCCATGCAGTCTCAAAACGTGCCCTCGGCCCATCCAGATCAATCCTCACATAGCCAGGGAGATAATCGGGATCAAGCCCCATATCCAGCACACCCTGGGAGTTTGCATGGCCCATCAATAATCCCAATGATATCCATTGGTCATCGCGCTGTTCACCAGACTGCCGGGGAATCCCTGTTGCCAGATCGAACATAGCACGGATCACCCCATCAGGAAGATGATTACCAAGGAGAATCACAGTTCTTCTGCTGCTGGATAGGGCCATCCCGGCCTCATAGACGAGTCTGCTTGAAAAAAACCCTGCCTCTGCCTCATCCTTTATCTCCTCCTCACAAGCGCCCTTTAAGATTATCCTCTTGAGCAGTTCAATTGGGAGCATCTCCTCCCCCTCTTTATACTTAAGCCAAGGACTTGAGTACCTGGTAAGATCCGTCTTCTCATGATGTAGTATTATCAGCCTTGCACCCCTCTTCTTAACGGCCTTCTTTAACCTCAGGTCAAGTACAGGCTGCTCTCCGCTTATATCAGTACCCACCAGAAAGATAAGGTCTGCCTCATCTAAATGGCTATAGGCAAATCTCCTTAAACCATTCTTCGCCGATCCCTCAAACATGTTCTCGATGATTGCGCCATTACCCTTTGGCCAATGATCTATGCTGTTTGAGCCTATTACCTTCCTCATGAACTTCTGAAAGAGATATGCCTCCTCATTGGCAAGTGTAGGCGATCCGATCCCTCCTATACTCTCATTCCCATGTTTGTGCGTAATCTCATCCAGTCTTTGTGCAGCATAGGATATCGCCTCGTCCCATCCTGCAGGGACAAGTCCTCCATTCTTCTTTATAAGGGGAGAGGTGAGCCTGTCAGGACTGTTGATATGGGTGTAGCCGAACCTCCCCCTATCGCACAGCCATCCATCATCAACTTCCGGATTCTCTCTGGAAAGGACCCTTAATATCTCGTGCCTTCTTATTGTCCAGTTAATATTGCACCCTACTGCGCAATTGGCGCAGATCCCGGGCCTGTTTTTAAACTCCCACGGCCTCCCGCTGAACCTGAAATGCTTGCTGGTCAGTGCCCCGACAGGGCATATCTCTATGGTATTACCGGAGAAGATCGAGTTAAATTCCTGACCGGGCATGACACCTATCTCGCTTCCTCTTCCCGAATTTACAACCCCTATCTGCGGATGGCCTGCTATCTCATCAGAGAACCTTGTGCACCTCATGCACATAATGCATCTCTCCCGATCCAGGAGTATGTGCGGCCCAAGCTCTACCGGCTTTTTAAAGCCCCACTTATCTATGGTAAACCTGCTTACAGCCGGCCCATATTTATAGGTATTATCCTGAAGGGGGCATTCCCCGCCTTTATCACATACAGGACAATCGAGGGCGTGATTTGTGAGGAGGAATTCGAGGACATCTTTCTGGCCCTTTCTAGCCGATATCGAATCCGTTGATATGGTCATCCCCTCTTCGACCCTTGTTGTGCAGGCTGTAATAAGTTTAGCCCGTCCGCCGGTCTCCACAAGGCACATCCTGCAGGCGCCCACAGGATCCATCTTCGGGTGATAGCAGAAATAGGGTATCTCAATCCCGAGCATCCTTGCGGCCTCAATAACCAGGGTCCCCTCAGGAACAGAGATGGCCTTACCATCTATAACCAACGAGATCTTCTTAAATTCTTTATCTCCTGCCCTATCCATTTTAACTTTTTTCCAGGATCATCAGGCCCTTGCCATTATCCTATCATAGGGACATCCAGCCTCTTTTACATGAAGCCTGTAGTCCTCCCCGAAATGTCTGATCGAACTGATCACGGGGGCAATCGCGCCATCTGCCAGGGCACAGATAGTCCTCCCTCCAATATTATTTGCCACATCAAGGAGGAGATCGACGTCCTCATCCTTCCCTGCTCCGGCCTCCAGCTTTTTCAAGATCTCATGCATCCAGAATGTCCCTTCACGGCATGGCGTGCACTTACCGCATGACTCATGGAAGAAAAACCTTGACAGGGTCAATGCAACCTTAACCATGCACCTTGTCTCGTCCATTACTATCACGCCAGCTGTACCGAGCATTGATCCGGCAGCAGCAAGGGAATCGAAGTCCATTAGGATATCGATCTGATCCGGGGTCAACATTGCCGCTGAAGCCCCGCCTGGAATGACCGCCTTTAATGCCCTCCCGCTTCTTATCCCGCCAGCCACATCATATATGAGATGTCTGAGAGGTATACCCAGAGGGAGCTCATAATTTCCCGGTCTGTTTATATCACCACTCATACAATATATTTTTGTCCCTGTATTTCTCGGTCTGCCCTGGGATGCAAACCTCTCGTGCCCATTTGTTACGATATAGGGTATATTGCATAGGGTCTCAACATTGTTCACCATTGTCGGCTTTCCATAGAGACCATAGAAGGCAGGAAATGGCGGTTTTACCCTTGGCATCCCCCTTTTCCCTTCGAGAGACTCTATAAGCGCGGTCTCCTCTCCACATATATATGCGCCTGCGCCGCGATGAATAAAGACATCCAGATCAAAGCCGGAACTGCGGATATCCCTTCCCAGGAAACCCCTTTCGTAGGCCTCACTTATCGCCTTCTCTAAAATCCTGGAGGCATGCACAAGCTCGCCCCTTATATAGATATAAGACACTGAGGCCCCTATGGCATATGAGGCAAGGATAATCCCCTCGATAAGGAGGTGGGGATTAAACTCCATCAACTCCCTGTCCTTAAAGCTCCCCGGCTCCGACTCATCAGCATTGCAGCAGAGATATTTCCGGATCCCCCTCCCCTTCGGGATAAAATCCCACTTAGCGCCTGTCGGGAATCCTGCCCCGCCGCGGCCCCTCAAGCCTGACCTCTTTACAATATCGATTATCTCATCAGGCTTTAATAGCCTTAAACCCTTGTCAAGGGACTGATACCCGCCCCTTCCGATATATATATCAATATCCTTCAGGTTAGGGACAGATCTGTCTTTAAAGAGGATAAGCTCCATCAGCGGTCTACCTCACCCAATACAGGATCAAAGCTTCCGATTATTGCAATCAGATCAGCAATCATAAACCCCTCTGAGACCCTGGATATGGCCTGGAGATTGGCAAATGATGCCCCTCTGATCCGTACACGATAAGGCTTTCCGCTCCCATCACTGACAACATAGTAGTCAACCTCACCCCTTGGGCTCTCGATACTGGAATATGCCTCCCCTTTTGGTACAGGAAATCCGGCGCTGCTTATCAGGAAGTGATGTATAACAGCCTCCATGCTTTTTGCAAGCTCCTTCTTTGGAGGAGTGAGTATCTTCCTGTCCTGACTCCTGCAAGGCCCATCAGGGAGGGCGGCTAATGCCTGTCTTATGATATTAAGACTCTGCCTCATCTCCTCAATCCTCACCACGTATCTGTCAAAGACATCCCCCTTTTCACCAAGGGGGACAGTAAAGTCAAAATGGTCATAGCAGGAATAGGGCGCTGCCTTACGGACATCCCAATTAACACCGGACGCCCTCAGGGAAGGACCTGAGACCGAATAGTTGATGGCATCCTCAGGACTTAGCATCCCTATCCCCTTTGCCCTCTTTATCCAGATCGGGTTGTCGGTTAGTAGTTCCTCAAATTCATCTATCTTCGAGGAGAAACGGTCTATGAATGCGGTCACTTTTTCTTTAAAGCCCTCCTGTAGATCATACCTTAGGCCGCCAATATTTATATAACTCGTCATCATCCTTACACCGGATATATATTCAAATATATCCTGTATCAGCTCCCGCTCATTGAAGCAATAGAAAAAGAGGCTGATCACCCCGACATCAAGACCCTGGGCTGCAAGGTAGACAAGATGGCTTGCTATTCTGCTGAGCTCACAGAGTATCACCCTGGCATACTGAGCCCTAAGTGGAATATCAATATCCAGAAGCTTCTCTACTGCAAGGCAGTAGGCCAGGTTATTAGAAAGGGGCGTAAGATAATCGACCCTGTCAGTAAGGGTAAGGGCCTTCTGGTATGTAAGCTGCTCGCAGTTCTTCTCTATACCTGTATGGAGATAGCCTATAATAGGCATCACCTTCTTGATCCTCTCGCCATCAAGGTCCAGCACAAGCCTTAAAAGACCATGGGTGCTCGGATGCTGGGGCCCCAGATTCAGTATTATCCTCCGCTCACCCGACTCTTTTTTAACAGGCTCATCTCCTTTGATCGTCGATAGCTTTGTGCCGCCGCCCAGGTTGAGCATCATCGCGGCATAGATCTCATCATCCCCGACTGACAGCTCTTTGATGTCAACATCCTGAGGGTCGATCGTATCCTTGTTAGCTGTAAAAGCTACCTCCTCTCCGCCTATAGGGTAGTCTTTTCTTAACGGATGCCCCTTCCACGCTGCCGGCATAAGGATCCGTCTTAGGTCCGGATGGTTTTTAAACTTTATACCGAACATATCATAGACCTCGCGCTCAAACCAGTTCGCACCCTTCCACACACCGGTGACGGATTCAAGCTCAAGGTCTTTATCATCCATATAAACCTTAAGGAATACCCTGGAGCGTCTCGGGATCGAATAGAGGTTATATATAATCTCAAACCTCTCCCTTCTTTCCGGATGCCCGGGTATAGGGCGTAACCCGCCGCCTGAAGGGTTATAGAAAGCCCCAAGGCTCGCCCTCATATTAAGGTAATCTACACAGGTTATATCTGATAAGAAGTTATAGTCTTGGGAGGGATCGTTCTTCAGAAATTCGGCTATTCCGGGGATCTTATCTTTGGGGACTACTATAACATCCAGGCCCCCTGATCTATTCTCGTGTGCCACCCCGGGGAACCTCTCGATAATCGACCCTGCATCTTGAACAGCCATATAATCACACCTTTAATTACGCCTCCCCCGATATCCTGCCTTCAATCTTTTCCTGAAGCCTCATAATCCCGTAGATCAGGGCATCGGGAGACGGCGGACATCCGGGTACATATACATCGACAGGGAC
Source organism: uncultured Nitrospirota bacterium (assembly GCA_964648095.1). Taxonomy (GTDB): domain Bacteria; phylum Nitrospirota; class Nitrospiria; order JACRHA01; family JACRHA01; genus JACRHA01. The sequence continues at coordinate 33,144 of CAZYNY010000009.1, forward strand.
TATCTTATCAACCCCCTGGACTATGGCGTAATTGTTAAACACCCCGCCGCAGGATGCACATGCCCCCATGGCAATCACCCACTTCGGCTCAGGCATTTGATCGTAAAGTTTCTTCAGCACCGGGGCCATCTTCATAGAGACCCTCCCTGACACAATCATCAGGTCCGCCTGCCTTGGTGAGGAACGGAATACCTCGGCGCCAAACCTGGCTATGTCATAGCGTGAGGCCACCATAGCCATCATCTCAATAGCACAGCAGGCAAGGCCGAATGTAAACGGCCATAGGGAGGATTTCTCGGCCCATCTTTTGACCCTTTCCAGCAGGTCGGGATCAACCATCCTTTTCCCGACATGCTCCGGCAGATTCTTCACCTGATCATCCCCTTTTTAACTCTCCTAATACCTTCAATATCTCTTCATTATCCCTCTGGGTCTTAATATCTTGCACCTTGTAGAAGCGTATCTTACCCTCCTTATCCACGATCACCGTTGCCCTCTTCGAGATATTAGGCTTCTCAAGATAGAGACCATAGCTCTTGCATGCCTCCCTGTTCATATCACTTAACAGGGTATGCTTTAGACCAAGAGACTCTTTCCATGCCTTATGAGACCAGGTCGAGTCAATGCTGATCCCCAATACAGCAGTATCATTGTCCTCAAACCTCGACAGATCCCTGGTAAAACAGATATTCTCTTTGGTGCATACCGGGCTCCAATCAAGAGGATAAAACGCAAGAACCATGTTCTTCTTCCCTCTGAAGCTGCTAAGTGTAACTTCCTTCTCATCCTGATCCTTAAGTGTGAAATCGGGCGCTTGGTCCCCGACCTTCAGTTCATTCATTGTTATCATGGTCTCCTCCGACAATACTCTAAAGTTGTTTCAATCCACGCCCGGCATGAGGGGCGACGTTAAACCCCTACTGCCTTCTTAAGCTTACCAGGAATAGCTGCTCCCTTTCGGTCAGTATCGATTTCGCTTGTTATCTCCCTCATCTCGTTAACACACCACTTTCTGATATATTTAACAAAGGGGAAATACTCAGGGTAGATCTCGATGTAGTAATGTCCATTCCAATCCAGACTGCTTAAGGCCTTTTTACCCCTAATAATCTCACCGGTAGATATAATCTCCACTTGAAACAGATCACCGTTAAATATCAGGTCAATAATGGACCTCTCCCCAATATTCTCCGTCCAACCTATCTTTCTTGCCAGGTCTGCTGTGACCTTGGCAAGCTCCAAAAAAACCATCTTGGGGTTCTTGGATGCCATGGCCATAAGGCAATAAGAGAATAGCCAGCATACCTTTCCGATCTTCTCTGATCGTTTTAGAGTCCCTATCCTATCAAGTTTTAATACAACCTCTCTATTGGCATGTCTCAATTCTTAAGCCCTCTCCTCTAAGACATCACATATCCGCCGGACACAGGGAAATAGCTTCCTGTTATGAAAGAGGCAAGATCGGATGCCAGAAATAAAACAGTCCCGGCTATATCGTCCGGTGTTGCAAGCCGCCTCATAGGTGTCTCCAGTGCAACTGCATTTCTTAAAGACTCCTCCATCCGCATCGTCCCTTCTGTCAGTGTCATCCCGGGAGAGACCATGTTCACACAGATCCCATGGGGGCCAAGTTCGAGCGCAATGGCCCTCGTAAACCCTATAAGCGCTGATTTTGCAGCGGTATATGCCAAAGTCCCTGCAACGGGCTTATCAACAAGGACGCCTACTATATTGATGATCTTCCCGGACCCCCTCTCCATCATTTTGGGAACAACAGCCTGGACGCAGTTAAATGCAGCCTTCAGGGAACGATCAATCTGATCCTGGCATTCCTCCCATGTCAGATCAAGGAACGATTTGGAAGGCATGGGCCGAAATGCATTATTTACAAGGATGTCAACCTGCCCAAATTCCTTTATTGCAGCCCTTACAAGCCTTTCCGCATCCTTTTTCTCTGTCACATCTGCCTGGAAGGCAATGGCATTACCGCCTTTTCCCTTTATCTCTTTCACTACCTCCTCTGCCATGTCAACACCGGTAAGATAATTTACAACAACCGATGCCTTCTCCCTCGACATGGCCTTTGCGGTTGCAGCCCCTATCCCTCTGCTGGATCCAGTCACAATCGCCACCCTGCCTGACAGATCCACTATCTCTTCTCCTTCTGCTGCTGTTCCGCCATGGATGCGTTAAATACGCTGATCCTGGCAGCCAGGTTTGAAGCAATATCATGAAATATGCCCGCCTGCGGAGAGTTGCTATCCACGATTATGACCGGGACCCCGCTATCTCCGCCCTTCCTTATATCTGTATCAATCGGTATCTCCCCCAGGAATGGCACGCCCAGTTTCAGGCTGGCCTCTTTCCCGCCTCCATGACTGAATATCTCCGTTCTCCCCTGACAATGCGGGCAGGAGAAATAGCTCATATTCTCTATAATCCCAAGGACGGGCACCCCAAGTTTCTGGAACATGGCAAGCCCCCTCCTGGAATCGAGAAGGGCAACCTCCTGTGGCGTTGTTACTATTACTGCACCCGTAAGCGGAACAAGCTGGCATATAGACATCTGGGCATCTCCAGTTCCCGGAGGGAGGTCTACAATCATATAATCAAGCTCCCCCCATTCAACACCTCCAAGGAACTGCTGAATTACTTTATGCAACATCGGACCGCGCCAGATCACCGGCTGGTCATCCGGAATGATAAAACCCATAGACATCAGGCTTATATTATAATTTACCAATGGGATGATCTTGTCATCTATCATCTCCGGCCTCTCCTTAATTCCCATCATGAGCGGTATATTAGGACCATATATATCGCAATCAAGGAGTCCAACCTTTGCCCCATCCATTGCAAGTGCCAGGGCCAGATATACGCTGACCGTAGATTTCCCTACCCCGCCCTTGCCGCTGCTCACCGCTATTACATTCTTGACCCCGGGTATCAGCTCCTCCTTTGTTGTATCCCTGCCGGAGGTAACATTAGAGGTAAGTGTAACCTCTACTTCGGACACGCCCCGTACCTTCTCCACCGCCTCTTTGGCCGAAGAGGTAATCTGCTGCTTTAATGGACAGGCAGGCGTAGTAAGAACCACCGTAAAACTGACCCTGGAGTCTGATACCTCTAAATCACGGATCATCCCCAGGGATACGAGGTCCTTCCCCAGTTCAGGTTCCCTTACACCCCTTAATGCAGCGATTACATCTTCTTTGCTTATTTCTGCCATTATCTATCTTCTCCCGGTATCAGTCCTTCCTTCTTTTTCATCCTTTATCTTTCTTTCCAGAGCCTCACCCCTTATTTTCGCCTCGCAATTGTCACAAATGATCTTTTCCGATGGTTTTCCGCAGACGCTGCATGTCTTGGCCCTCTTCTTTGCCTCATCCTCCTTAACCTTTACCATAGACCATCTCCTCCCCTTTTGTTCATTGACAGGACCTTCTTCCTATGAACCATCCCAAATATCTCTTTTATTATCCTTAGTGCTGCAAAACTTGTGATATCGTTGACATCGAGCGGCGGTGAGACCTCAACGAGATCTGCGGCTACTATATTGAGTCTATCAAGCCCCCTGATAAAGGTAACCAGATCTAAGGTTGAGATACCTCCTGCCTCCGGGATTCCGGTCCCCGGTGCAAATGCCGGATCGAGGACATCAATATCAATTGAAAGGTAGATATTTTCGATCCCCTTAAGCCTGACCGCAACCTCCCTTGCTATATCCTTCATCCCCCTCTCCATGATCATATCCGGTGTGTAGGTCTTTATATTATGCTTTTCAATAAACCTCAAAGGCTCGATTTCAAAGGACCTTGTCCCGACAAGCAGGACATTCTCAGGCCTGATATTTTGATTATCAAGGGCCCTTCTCAGGGGACACGCATGGGAGAAGGGTGATCCATCAAATATATCGCTAAGATCAGTATGGGCATCCAGATAAATTATTCCTATAGACCCATTTGAAAGCTTAGACAGGAGATTGAAAATGGGTATAGAGACAGAATGATCCCCTCCTATGGTAAGGAGGAAGGCCTTGAATAGCTTATCTGACAAACATTCATCAATCCTCTGAAAGGTCGTGTTGAACAACGGATCAACCTGGATATCACCAAAGTCCTTTACAAGAAGCTCCAGTACCTCACCCGTATCAAGGACAGGAGGGACGAATCCCGATATCTCACGAATCCTTTTTGGGGCAAGGGCCGCACCCCTCCTGCAGCATACAGAGTTATCATATGGGACCCCTACTATAGCAACATCATGCAGTCTCTCGTCCGTATTTGCCAAAGCCAGACCGGCCCAGATGCCTCTCCCCTCTTTATTATCAACCCCCATGTCTATCTCTTTCTTATTCCTCTTCCTTATTCCAAGGTTCTAAAAAATGGCCGGCATCGAATGATTCACGCCGGCCAATGAGATCTCGATATTCTATCTCTTGCCTTCTTCTTCTCACAGGCAGAGTGAAAACCCTATCCCCGATCCATATATCCTTTCAATAGAGATTAGAACGTGATCCACAAAACTACCTTTACCTTAGCGTCATCTATGCTAATTACTCAAAGCCGCCCTCATAGACCAGGCGGTACCTCTTACGATCTCCTTGGTCCAGGAAATTACTCTAAGGCGGCTTTACCTTGACCTTCTGGGCCTCAATACCCGCACGAGTCAAACTTAAATTTAAAGATTTGTACCTTCCTTGATATTTCTACTTCCTTGATTTCTTGTTAAATTTTAACACATTCCAGCATCAAACGCAAGCAGACTCTGCATAATTAAGACCACAAATAAGAGATAAACAGGGCTAGAAACCTTAAATCTGATTCATTTCTGAAACAACTACCCCATCCTTCTGATCCTCCGCAAAGATCTTTAAGCCAAGTCTCTTCTTGATATCCCGGTACGTCTCTGTCAGCTTCCTCTCATGCTCGCACTCCTCAGCCAAAAGACGGTTAAACATCTCCTTTATTTCCGGATCACCGGCAAGGAGGGCACCCCTTTTATACCTCTTCTGTGCCCTCCTTTCATCCTCAATAGCCACTCTCAAGATCTCGAGAAGCCTTTTTTCTATTGGATCAGACATCTCGCACCTCTCCTTATGCCACTGATTTCCATTTGGACTCAAGGCTAAGTTCATCTTCTATCTCTACAATTGTAGGATAACTTGTCCCTGTTATTGCCGAGACCCTGAGCAGATCCCTGTTTAAAATCTTGCCATTCTTCTTATATATAGCCAGTAATTCGTCGCATATCTCTTTTTTCTCCGCTGGTGTCAATTCACTCTTTGTCCTCCTTTTTACTTCCACATTTGGCCTCATCTTTTTTTCCTCCTTCATATAAAATAAATTATGGATACACTATTATTATTCCCTCTTTCATCAACCCTGATCACCCATAAGGACCTATGATTCTTCATGCAGCGATGCCTGCATACTTCTTATGTAACTCAACCTCTACACCCCTATTCGAAGCTATAACCGGATCGATTATCTCTCCACAATTAACGCACCTCCATCCATAAAAGAAGAAATCGCCCGTCTCTTTTAAATCTTCAAAAACCTGATTCACCATCATCCCCCTGCACCTTGAACATCTCATCTTTGGGCTCCTTATTATGAAGTCGACCTATACAAGTCGATACTACGTACAGTCGGTCTTCTGTTTAAACCGGAGACTACTAATTTAGCATCGCAGTGCGGACAGAGAATCACATCTCCATCATTGGCCACGACCTCCAGGATAATTACTGATAGACAGACAGGACAATCCGCCTTTCTCGTCCTTTTAGCCAAGTCGGCCTGATGAAACATCTCTGTTCCCCTCAAAACTCTTTTTAAGTAGATCTTCTCATTATAAGACTGAGATCTTAATCCCTCCTAAATATAGTACTATGCAAGCAGTATACCACCTATAAAAAAATATGAATAATCGCTTTAGTTTCATATGGATATGGACAGATTCAGATTGGTGGATTATGCGTTGATGTTCAAAAATGAAATATATATAGGGATAAATACCTTTGGAAATAGACTGAAAAGTTAAAAATATTAAGGGGTTGTCAAAATATGTGACCTAAAGCGGCATCAACTAATGTAACGTTGCATTTTAAAACGTTTCTCTCTCTTGATATTAAATTCTTTCAACCTCCTCCAGAGTGTAGTCCGGCTTAACCCCAGGATCTTGGCCGCCTCCTTATAGTTCCAACCAGACTGATCAAGGACCTTAAGCATCAATTCTCTCTCCATTATCTTCAGGGATCCGGTGCTCTTTGAGGCCTTATCAACAATATCCCTGTGCCCTATTATATCATTGGGGAGATGTTCTACCTGTATGGTATCCCCCTGGCAGCAGACGGATGCATGCTCTATGATGTTCTCAAGCTCTCTCACATTACCGGGATAATCATAGCTTAACAGTACAGCCATTGCACTATGGGATATGGTCTTTATATCCTTGTCCATCTCCTTGTTGTATATAGAGATAAAGTGTCTTACCAGTTGGGGAATATCCTCTTTCCTCTCTCTTAACGGCGGTATCCTTATCGGAAAGACCCTTATCCTGTAATATAAATCATCTCTAAACTCGCCTTTCTTGACCAGAGAGAGAAGGTCCTTGTTTGATGCAGCAATGACCCTGATATCTATCCTTATACTCTTTGACCCGCCAACCCTCTCAAGCTCCTCTTCCTGGAGGACCCGCAATAACTTTCCCTGAGTAGAAAGGCTTACATCGCCTATCTCGTCAAGGAATATAGTGCCTTTATCTGCAAGTTCAAACCTCCCAAGCTTATCATAATAGGCACCGGTAAATGCCCCCTTTACATGACCGAACAGCTCACTTTCCAAAACACCTTCCGCAAGCGCCGCACAGTTAACAGCCACAAAAGACTTATCCCTTCTGGAACTATTAAGGTGAATGGCATTTGCGATCAGCTCCTTTCCGGTTCCCGATTCTCCCTCGAGGAGCACTGTAGATTTGGAGTTTGCTACAGTCGGAAGTACGGCCAGTATCTCCCTTATAGCCTTGCTGTTGCCGATTATGTTTCCAAACCTGCCTCTGTCGGCAATCCTGCTCTCAAGCTCCTTTATATTCCCTTCAAGCCCCTTAACTATAGATAGATTCCTGAATACCTCTACAATACCTACTACATCCCCGTTATTATCCTTCAGGAAATTGGTGTTTATGCTTACGGGCATATAGATGCCCTCCCTGTTTCTGATCACCGTCTCGTAATTCGAGAGCCTCTCCTTTGTAAGAAACACCTTATGAAATATGCACTCATCAGTATTGCAGATATCAGACTGGACCAGATCCTCACAGCTTAGATCCCTGGTATCCAAATCATCTTCCAGACCCAGCATGAGCCTCATTGCCTGATTGATATACCTGATCTTCCTGTCTAAACCGATAGTGATAACGCCATCACTTATGCAGTCTAATATAATCTCTTCCTGACTTTTTATCTTCATGATAGATACCAAGATATATATAAAAATACCACAAAAAACCTTATCGGGCAATGAGTTATGGAATGTAAAAAAGAAAAAATTGACACCCCAATAGGCCAACTATATAATTCAGTCATTCATGGAATAAGTTTAAGATAATATTAAGCAACAAAAAAATTGTTATGTCGAGCGAAGATCGAATTTTCAATTATGCAGCAGCCTTTATTGATTTACTGGGGCAGAAAGAAGCACTGAAAGGCTGTTCCCTTGTTCCTGATAAAGAGGACGAAGCCTCACGTTCCAAGTTCTTATCTGTAATAAAAAACTCCATAGGTGCCGTAAAAAAACTTCATGAGTCATTTCAAGACATTTTTAATAACTTTACAAATTATCGAGGTGATTGGGTGAAAGGCTTATCGCCTAAAGCTTTATCTGAATACGAGAGAATGAGAAAGACAAATCTCAAATTTCAACGTTTCTCTGATGGTTTAGTCGCTTATGTTTCGCTTGGTGATCCCTCTGTTCCTGTCCCTTTAAATGGTATATTTGGTCTAATGGGGGCCTGTGGAGGTCTCTGTTTGCTTGGCCTAGCTACGGGAGAACCATTAAGAATTGGGATTGAGGTTGCATGGGGAGTTGAACTCGAAGAAAACGAGCTTTACGGCTGTGTTATCGCGAAATCACATGAGTTGGAAAGCAAAGTCGCTGGCTGCCCTCGCGTTGTTATAGGTGAGCAATTTATCGACTTTCTAAAGGCTCATTCAATGCAAGAAGAGACAAATCATTACTCTTACCTCAACAAGAGGGTTGCTCAGCATTGCCTTGAAATGATAGCAATTGACTATGATGGATACCATATTATTGATTACCTTGGCCCAGGATATAAGAAATACTGTTCGACAGATATAGATTCTGAAGTTTATGATAGGGCATTTAAATTTGTAAGTGAACAACTTGTGAAGTGGCGGGCCATTAAACGGTCTGACCTTGCTTTGCGCTATACTTTATTAGCCAGCTATTTTGAGCATAACAAAAAACACTGGATAGAATAACCTAATAAACAGCATATCAATAATATGATCCATTTCAATAATTTTTTGAGAAAAAAGTTTGATACCACAATTCCATAAGCTGATTCAGACTCATTTTCGACAGTTGGAGCCGAGTTTTCAAAACCTCCCTTAATAAAATCA
>CAZYNY010000010.1:0-39052 GCA_964648095.1 uncultured Nitrospirota bacterium
ATCACAACAACGTCAACCTATCTGCTCTTGTATACCATATATCCGCCGACTATTTTAAAGTAGGAGCCTGGTTGTCTACAGCCCATTGAGTAACATATGAATATTAAGCGAAAGGGTTGTAGGCAACAGAAAGAGATGGATATAGTTTAAACCAGGGGATCATAGCCCCCCGGGTGGAAGGGGTGACATTTCAGTATCCTTAATAATGCAAGCCATGAACCGCGAAGTGAACCATACCTTCCTATTGCCTCTATGGCATAATTTGAACAGCTTGGCATAAACCTGCATGCCGGCGGAAGAAAGGGCGAGATATATCTTCTATATAAACCGATCAATCTTATTAACAACCTGCCCATATTTCATATATATCTACGGTATTGCCGATCCGATAGTAAATCCTTCTTTTGCAATAAGGTTTTTAAATTTCTCCTTTATTGCATGGAAGTCGATCTCCTTAATCTCCCTTTTAGGGAATGCCAGGATGTCTATCCCGCCAACCATCCCCTTTCTTTCTTCCCGCATGATCTCGCGAAAGACCCTTTTGATATAGTTTCTCTCATGGGCCTTTCCATATTTCTTTCCTGCAATTATAGCAAAGCGACTATATTCGTAGGGATTTTTTAGATAGGTAAGGTTAAAGTACCTGCTATTGATCCTCTTCCCCTCCCTGAAGATCAGGTTGATGTCATAACTGCTCCTGATCCTGACGACCTTCCAGGGAGGTAGGCGTAAATCTCTTTCCAAATCTTAGACGGTGAGTCTCTTTCTGCCCTTCTGCCGCCTCCTTTTTAAGACAAGCCTCCCGTTCTTTGTGCTCATCCGCTCCAGGAAGCCGTGGGTCCTCTTCCGCCTCAGGTTGCTAGGTTGCCGGTATGTGATAGACATATGAAATCTCCTTTATTTATTCCTTTTTTTAGGTGATCATATTACAAAGTTATAATCTCGTTTGTCAAGTCTTCGTAATCGTCTGAGTTGCCGGATATGGATATTGACATGTGAGCATCAAAGTATTAGTCTATATAGGCAAGCCATGGCCGAAGGTGTGATCAGAGGAAAGTCAGTAGCCGCAGTTGCCAAAGATATAGCAGATGGGTATTTCTTCTTAAACCCCCTTGTCCTGAAGAAGTTTGATCCTGAGCAATTTAAGAGTCTTCACTTTCAGATCAGGAAGATCCAGGTTGATATAAGGGGAGAAAAATTTCCTCAGCACGATACGCTTAAGTTACGACAGAGAAATATGCGCCTGCAGCGGATCCATAGCGCCCTCATAGTATTAGAGCATACCGCGAAGGAGCGAAAGGTCATGCTTTAGGGCAGATACGCAAGGTCTTGAGCATACAGAGAGGCCGGCTCCCCTCAGCCTTTACAAGATAAGCATGGCATCCCCGAAGCTGTAAAACCTGTAGCCTAACCCTATTGCCTCATTGTAGGCAGACATAGTAAGGTCTTTGCCTGCAAAGGCGGAAACAAGCAAGAGGAGGGTAGATTTCGGGAGGTGAAAATTAGTAACCAGACAGTCAACGACCTTAAATCTGTATCCAGGATAGATAAAGAGCCCTGTATGTCCCTTTAAGCTCGTGACAGACAGATCTGGAGAGAATATAGATTCAATAACCCTGCAAGCGGTAGTCCCCACAGCAATAACCCGCCTCCCATCCTCCTTGGTCCTCTTTATAGCATCGGCTGTCTCCTTTTCTACAGCATAGTATTCAACCGCCATCTTATGATCCTCAATCCTGTCGATCAAGATCGGCTGAAATGTCCCGGGTCCAACGTGGAGGGTCAAGAATCTTATCCCAACCCCTGATGAACGTATATCTTTTAAGAGGCGCTCAGTAAAATGAAGGCCGGCAGTTGGCGCAGCTACTGATCCGCTTGATCTTGCCCATATGGTCTGGTACCTCCCCTCATCCTCCTTCTCCTCCTCCCTTTTTATATAGGGAGGAAGCGGAACCTTTCCTATCCTGGCAGTCAATATATCAGAGCTATGGGAGAACCTTACAAGGAACCTGCCATCCCCCAAGCTCTCCCTTACCTCGCCGTTTATGCCATAGTCAAAGGATATAACTACCCCCCGCCTGAGATTCCCTCTTGCAAGCGTCTCCCAGGTATTATCTCCTTCCTCTTTTATAAGGAGAATCTCGACCCTACCCCCTGTATCCTTTCTTTTCCCCCTGAGCCTGGCCGGAAAGACCTTTGTATCATTTAAGACCATCAGATCCCCTGGCCTAAGATACCCTACTATGTCGGCAAAGACCCTATGCTCAAACATCTTCTCTTTCCTGTCAAGGACCATTAACCTTGATCTGTCCCTGGTCGGATTGGGGTACAGGGCAATCAGCCTTTCATCGAGATCATAATCAAAATCAGACAAATTCATATAAATAGATTTACGTTGACTGGTTATTCCGAAGAATCATAGCGGACTATTTCAGTACCTGGAAAATAATATCTTAAGATTTCCTGATACACAAAACCCATCTCTGCCATCTCCTTGGTACCCCACTGGCAGAGACCTACACCGTGACCTGCACCCTTGCCGGAAAAACTGATCTCTTTTCCAATCTCATTGATCTCAAAGTTGGTGCTTGGAAGCCTTGAGTAGCCGATCAGCCGCCTTAGATCCTCACCCCTCAATAATAATTCTCCCCCGGAATGGATTATCCTGATTCCCATAACCCTGGCGCTCCTGCTCCACAGGTATGGGGTAATATTGGCAACTGAACCGACATTATATCCGCCATTCCTTAGAGCCGTCTCAAGTTCCAAGACACCGATATTCCTTTTCCACTCATAGAATGGTGAGGCCTGATCAGTGAGGCATTCCACTCCCTTTAAGTAGGGCAGATCTATTGACCAGAGATTAGATGCATCCTCTGTGGATCCGGAGGATGTTGAGTGGAATAGCGCAAGTACCAGATCGCCATTATATTTCAGAACAATCCCCTCTGTGGCCGATACTGCCCTGGATGTCCTGGAATCCTCGGCATCCCTTCCACTATATGCCTGATCCATTATCGTAGAGACCAAGTGATATTCCTTATTGATATTAGCCCTCCTCTGATAAAGGGCATATGTCCTGGAGGCAACGGCCTGTGCCTTCAAAGCCTCCATGCTCCATAAGGCAGATACCTCGATTGGTACGACGCCCTTCAGGTAATCTTCTATGTCAAGCTCATTTATAACCAGAAGCCCTTCACCCTTCTTCTTTATCTCAATAACCCCCCGGTAACGGCCATTATTGACGATGAGTTCATCACCACGTGCAGGCTTTATCCTGACAACTTCTCCTGTCGCCTCTTTTTTATCAATAGTCAGGGTCCCTGATCTGTTTTCAACGTCAATCGACCCGGCAGGTTTTTTAGAGACCATCTCAATTCCGCCTACGCCAATCTTCAGACTGCCCGGCGCTGATATCTTTACAGCCCCGGCGCCCTGGAGTATGGCAACCCTTATGTGAACAGATGCATATGCAATATTATACTGAAAAAATATAAATCCCAGAAAGATAAAGTATGTGATCTTAAAGATGAGATGCCTGACTGTCATCTTCTTGAGAAGAACCACAAGAAGAGGGAAAGGAGGATGCTTATGATAATACCTGTAGTCAGCGGAAGGTAGACCGTGAAGTTTCTCCTCTGGATATAGATATCTCCCGGCAGCCTGCCTATCCATGGTATGCGCTCAGCAAAGAACATAATACCCCCAACGGCAAGCATTATAATGCCGAATATGATAAATAATTTACCCATAGAACTAAAGGGTTCCATCAAAATTTATTATAAACATCATATCTATCCGGGTCAAGAAGATCTTCCCCGCATTAAAGGATTGACATTATATTTAATCCTATATATGATGAAAATCATTCTAAATCAGGGATCCTGGAGGATGCTTAAGAAACCATACCCTATCACTATATTAGCCTGCCTTATACTCTTCGGTCTTGCAGAGATGGCAGGGGCCATACTGGGCGGCTATCCGCAACAGGTTAAGGAGGCTGCGAACAGGATCATTATAAACCATCCTACAGCCCATGGGCTTGTGGGAGTTCAGGACATTGACAGGGTTATCATAGACAGGACATCAACTGAGGTCCTCGCAAGGCTTCACACATTCCATCTCCATGGGCACGGTCTGGCAATAGTCGTATTTATTATATCCCTCATAGTAATCAATCTTGAGATCCCGGACAGATATAAAAAACCACTGACCCTGCTCATATCCATGGGCCTTTTGTATCCATTCGGATGGCTCTTATTTACAATCCTCATCCCATTCCTTGGAAGGCAAAACTCCTTCTCTCTGGCTGAAAAAATATTCTTCATGCCCTTCGGCGGCCTATTCTTTCTTTCTATCCTGGTGTCTATCGTCTTCGCATTGACAGAGGTAATAAGGTCCTTCAAAGAAAAAGGCTGAGGCTAAGGTCAAGGTAAAGCTCGGCCTAAACCTTAACCTGAACCTTCTTTAGCTCTACTTCAAGGTGCCTAAAGGCGGCCTTTCCCACATCCTGACCGCCATCCTCCCAGGCAGAAAGCAGCGCCTTTGCAATCAGCCTGTCAAGAGGCGGGGGGTTATAGAGAAGCTTCCTGACTGTAAAAGGGTTTAATGACAGCGGGTTGTATCCCCTCGGGATATACCCCGATTTGATCAGTCTCTTTTCAAATCCGGTATTAGGCTGTATGCCATAAAAAAAGATAAAGGGGAACACCATATCTGCACCCATCATCTCTGATATCCTCTTATAAGAGGCAATAGATTCTTTCAATGTATCAATATCCGCATCAGGTGAATTGAGGGAGTAGTTTAAGAGCAGCCTCCCTTTAAAGCCGGCCTCTTTCAGATTTCTCAGGCCCTCCATCAACTCATCGATCTTAAACCCCATCTTAAGTGCATCTATTTCCCTCTGGGATCCGGACGTTATCGAAACCTCAAGGTCCCCAAGGCCAGACCTTACCATAAGGCGGGCCAACTCTCTGTCTATCAGCGATGCCCTGATATATCCTGACCAACTTATATCCATACCGCTTGAGACAAGCCTCTCCAGGAGCTCTTTGCAGATGGGGATAGCATCTGCACCGGGTATAAACTGCGCATCAGAAAACCAGAACCTCCTGACTCCCCACTGATGATAAAATTGCAAGATCTCATCAATAATATTCTCCGGCCTCCGGTATCTCACCTTCTTCCCCTCAATATATGTATAGAGGCAAAACTGACACGAATATGGACATCCCCTTTTTGTCTGGACACCAATAAGCTCTCCTTTATACGACGCATGCCGGTCGAATATGGAGGAGACATATTTTAGGTCGATCTTAAGCTCATCAATTGAAACCGGTCTCATCTTTTCTCCTACAACGACCCTTCCGTCCCCTCTTTCTATATATCGTTCATCCAGGAGATCCCTCCCCTCCATGATCTTTAACAGGGCCTCCTCCCCCTCGCCCATGATACAGGTAACCCCCTCCGGGAGCAGGCCTATAATATGCCTTGAGAAGACGCTTGGGGCGCCGCCTCCGAGGATTATCCGCTTTCCAGGATAGCCCCTATGGACATATCTGATATATCCCAGGTTTTCCGTCAAACCTGACCTATACCTATAGATATATTCAAGGCCCTTAAAAGACGCCCTGATCCTCTTTATAAGGCTCGGCGAATAATAGAACTCAAAGGCATACTTGAGAGAGGAGTCACCTTCATGCGGTGCAAATATCTGGATATCCCTCCAGGAAAAGGCTATTACATCCGGCTTAAAGGAGTCTATAACCTCTTTTAATATCTTTAATCTCTCTTTTCTCTCGACCACCGAGAGATCCAGGATCTTCTGCCTTACCTCAGGGTGGTGGGCATGGATATAGTTTGCCAGGTACGTAGGACCTATGGGATAGATCTTCTTACATGGAAGCCAGACATAGAGGATGCTTTTCTTGGAACTCATGTTTTCTAAATTAGCACATACAGGATGTCAGCTACAAGAGTAAGGGGGTAAAGCTAAGAAATGAAATCAATAGCAACCAGTCTGAGCAATTGAAGATTATAAGGGTGAATCTCTTTTTTTCAAATGAAAGCTGTTAACGTTGAGTTCAATACTGCTCCTATTGAATTATCTATGCTTGCGAAGTAAAGCCGGCAATCTGCGTACATTGACTCATCCGAAACAAAAACTCCTAGCCTCTCTCTAATTTCTTTTCCCCAAAATAAATTGCCGGCCATATCTAGGCATTGCCACCATTTCAGTCGATTCTTGCAAGAGGGCCTCCTGTGAAACCCCCGCCTTTCTCCCCATTCAATAAATCTCAGGGCATTAGTATCTTTAAGGTCTTTCTTGTTTGTGTGGCACATGAAAATCTTGAATTTTAAATCCTCTGGTTTGATGAGGATAGATTTGCATTCCTTCGGGCTCTTGATGACCGGTTTCAGAAACTCCTTTTCGATCTTCCATTTCAGGATGCTCTCTTCATCCAGATAGAAGAACTCATTTGCGCCTGTCTATATCCCAACCTAACTTCTGCTTATCTTTAAAAGTTTGCCAAAATAATACTTCACTTAAAACGCCTGATTTACGTAACTCCCGGGCTTTTTGTTTAAGTTGCGGATTTTTAGGTAATGCTAAATAATTGAACATTATTATTTTCCCTCATAAAAAGCTCCACCCCGTCCAGCTTCGCCATCCACCCCTCAAGAGGGGAATTAACATCAAAATAAATCATCCCTGTCCAGCAAAAAAATGTCCAACTGTCAGTTTTCCAAAGAGGGGAATAGACTTTCCCCCTTTGAAAAAGGGGGATTAAGGGGAATTTTGATTGCACCTTAGTATCAAATCTTGCCCTTACTATCGCATATTATATGAATCTATTCCATTAAAAGGGCTTTAATGATCGGGGAGGACAAGACGCCAAAGGTTTGAGGTTCAGGCAGGCAAATATGACCAGATAAAAACAGAGGCACCCGCCTATATAGGCAATAGGCGCCTCTGTTTTTATAATGATCTTTCTTATCTGCGATTATTAAACTTCTTTCTCCAAATGGCTAATCCTGTTAAACCAGAGCCGAGGAGGAGCAGGGTGGATGGTTCAGGGACTTGCCCTGGCACGTTTGAACCTAACGTGATGTTGTCGTAGCCCGTTTGGTTGGCAGTACCCGAAAAATCGACAGATAGCGCTGTGCCGGCAAAGGCCACCCCAATGGGATCCCAGTTGCAGAAGCTACCGGAAGGATCACCAGTACAACCATTATCGTCATGTTGTGCTACCAGGTTGATTGCCCCTAAAACATTGCCTGTGGCGTTGAGGCCATCATATACTGTAACCGTAGCAGCGGTCGACGATGTGTAAAAGAAAGAGAACCCTGTGTCAAAACCGGCGGCGACATTCATAACGAGTGATGATCCGGACAACCAGAACGCAATCGTATCTGCTGACGGCTCGTTGGCGAAATTACCACTTCCCCCTGCATCAGCATCAATTAGCGCCAGGGCGGAAGATCCAAAACTGACCCCAAAATTAGTGCCGGAGCTTCCCAGACTGCCTGTCCCCCCGTTATAAAAATCGAGGATCTGCTCAAAGTCTTGGAGTCCTTCGAAATCCAAGACCAGAGCACTTGCTGATGAAACTAATGCTAATACAAAGCATAAGCCTAATACCATACATAATATATTGCGACGCATATTCTCACCTCCTTCTTTTTTTAAAGTTTTCATTCCCATGCATTCCATAGTCTGCTGATTTAATTCAGTTTTGTCTTTCTCGTGTTAAGCCCTTCTACCCCTCATCCATTTAACAATCCCTAAGCCTAATAGGCCTGAACCCAATAGGAGTATAGAAGATGGCTCTGGGACGACTGCATTGAAGCTAGTGGCGCCAGCACCCGAGTGGGTGATTGTTGCCCCGACAGTAAGTGAGAATGGGTCGGTAGCGCTAGCTGATCCGCTTGTTGACCCAGAGAAGGCGCCGCCTGTAAATGGGCCTAATGTACCCAATGAACTGGTTGTTCCAAAAAGTGTATTACCATCATCGAGATAGGCGTTGAGTGTCACTGTGCCAGAGGTCGTCCCGCCGGCAGAGAAGGAGGAGGAGAACAGCCCGCCATTAATAGGCCCTGTATATCCGACCTCGCTTGCCATGATCCTAAGTGTTCCGCCGCCGCTACTACTAACATCTATAGAGTTGAGGTCAATCTCGGGTGAGGCAGTGGTGCCGAGTATTGGATAGGTTATCGCGGTAGTAACATTAACTATAAAATTTCCAATAGAACTACTGAACATAATGGCCCCAGGGGATCCTGACAATAAATCACATGCAGTTTCATCAGCGCAAGTTAGGGTCGTTACCCCATCGCTTAACAAGATAGATATGGCATGGGCAGGGGGCGCAGCTATCAAGCCTAAAACCATGATCGGAATAAACAGAAAGAATCCATACCAGAACCTTCCTCCTTTACTGATACTAAGCATTTTCCTCACTTTCTCACCCCCTTCTTGTCCAGATTTTTTATTCCAAAACATTCCATTCATGCTGAATTAATTATGCAAGTGGTATGCCATACTTAGCATAAAGAAAAAGTGTACCTTATAACTTATTGATAAATCTCACAAACTAAGATTTTTTCGAGTCGCAATCTTTATCTTGGCATTGGCAGGATAAAGGGCCGTGTCTATTTTTCCGACACGTCTTTTTCTTTCAATTTGCATGGCCTTATTTTATAAGTAATTGATTTTAAACAGTTTATTCATTTCGGGGGCCTAGTTTATCCAAAATAAATGGGAAGATCAGGCCAAAACCGTGTCTATTTTTCCGACATGGCATTAAATCTGGATGGAATGCTTCTCGATGAGATCATACAAGGTCTGCCTGGTGATCCCAAGATCCCTTGCTGCATCCTTGATGTTTCCATGGTTTTTTGTCAGGGCCTTTACGATCATCTCCCGATCGATCTTATCCCGCGCCTCTCTAAGGGAGATATTTTGGCTGATCTCTTTTGGCTCCTCCAGCTCAAGATCAGAAGGTAGGATGAACTCCCCTTCAGCCATGATCACACCCCTTCTGATCCTATTCTCCATCTCGCGGACATTTCCAGGCCAGGCATGGCGGAGCACCGCCTCTTGCGCTGAGGCCGAAAATCCTCTGAGCCTCTTTTTGGTCTGAGTCGCAAACCTTCCCAAGAGGTGGTTGGCTAGAAGCAGGATATCGGTATCCCGCTCCCTAAGCGGTGGCAGAGAGATCCTCACCCCATTGATCCGATAGAAGAGGTCCTCCCTGAATCTCCCTGCCTGCACCTCTTTCTCAAGGTTCCTGTTGGTAGCTGCTATAATCCTTGCATCAATAGATATCGACTCCCTCCCCCCTACCCTCTCTATGATCTTATCCTGAAGGAACCTCAAGATCTTGACCTGCATGGAAAGGCCAAGCTCACCGATTTCATCAAGAAAGAGTGTCCCCTCATGGGCATACTCGATCCGGCCCTTCCTCTGGGCATGGGCGCCCGTGAAAGACCCCTTCTCGTGACCGAATAGCTCGCTTTCTACCAGGTCCCCTGGTATTGCGCCACAATTGATCGGGACAAATGGCCCCCCTTTCCTTTCACTTAGGGCATGGATGGCCTGCGCTGCAAGCTCCTTTCCTGTCCCGCTCTCCCCAAGGATCAGGACGGGGACACTTGAAGGGGCTACCTTACGGATTGCAGTGTATACAGCCTTCATCGGCCGGCACTCACCTATCATATCAAGAAGGGTTTGACCGGAAATTTTCTTCTGAAGCTCCCTGTTTTCCTTTTCTAATAGATATAAATGATATGCCCTCCGGAGCATGATCTTAAGCTCAGCAAGATCAATTGGTTTTGTAAAAATATCATAGGCCCCGGCCTCAACGGCCTTTAAGGCATTGGCCCTTTCTGCATTGCCTGAAATGATCAATATCTTCGTTTCAGGTTCAACAGAAAGGATCTCAGTTAAGATTTTAAATCCCTCTGTGGGACTATGGGGATCCGGCGGAAGACCAAGATCCAGGGTCACCAGGCATGGTTTTTCCTGCTTAAAAAACCTGATGGCAGCCTCACCATCTTCTGCCAGATTGACGTCATATTCATCCGTGAGGGCCCATTTCATCTGGTTCCTAATAGTTTCATCATCATCCACGATCAGTATTTTGGTTTTTTCCATATACTACCTCTCTGATTTAACAGGCAAACGTATCTGAATGGTCGTCCCTTTTCCTTGTTCGCTCTGAACATCTATGGAACCGCCATGCGCTTCAATAATCTTTTTTGACTGAAAAAGACCGATTCCAAGG
Source organism: uncultured Nitrospirota bacterium (assembly GCA_964648095.1). GTDB lineage: Bacteria > Nitrospirota > Nitrospiria > JACRHA01 > JACRHA01 > JACRHA01. The sequence continues at coordinate 10,290 of CAZYNY010000010.1, forward strand.
CCTTGAGGCTTGGTTGTTTTAAAGGGCTTGAAAAGTTTGTCCTGAATAAACCCTGCGGTCATACCCACTCCGTTGTCGGATACAGAAAGTATCATACTGCCATCGTCTAATAATGTAGATATGTGAATCGTTCCATTTAGTCCAACCGCATTATGGGCATTCATTAGAAGGTTTATCAGGACCTCCTTGATCTGGGTCTGGTCGATCTCTATTAATGGCAGTAGCGGCTCGAGTTGCTGGGTTATATTTGTATTAATCACGCCATTTAGGGTAGCTATAGTCCCGGCAATTAATCCGTTAATATCCACCTTGGCCTTTTCAAGGTTAAAGATCCTGGAAAACCCTGACAGGCGTGATGTAAAGTCATTGAGCTTAACCACTATCTGGCTTAGTGTCTTTAGCGCATCCTTTCTAAATTCCGGCTTGTCAAAATGTGTCTCTACGTTCGGGATCATCAGCGACAGCGTCATGCTCAGGTTTTTGACCTCATGCACCACAAATGTAGACATCTCATGAAACCCTTCAAGTTTCTTGGCCATAGCAAGGTCTTCTATTAAACGGATATTAAAAAGGTGGTAGGCAGCCTGTCTTCCGGCCGCCATTAATAGATCATAATCATTTTGTACATAGGGACTGCCTGCTATATCGGATCCAACAATAATAAGGCCGATCAGCTTCTCATTTGCAATTAATGGGATTATGACCTCGGCCTTTGCACTGCTGCAAAATTTATTTATCCCTTCGAACTCCAAAGTCTTAGGAAGATTAGAGACGATTATATATGACACCCCTTTTTTGATGAAATTAATAACTCTTTGGTCAACGTCAAATTTAATGTTTGTGCCTACAAATTCTTTTTTATCCTCTTCAAGGGTCAAAACATGGACTTCCTTGGCTCCCAGGGTCTCCCTAAAGAATTCACAGATGGAAAAAATAAGTTCCCTGGCCGTCTGTTTTGACCCAAATCTTTCTGTTATCTCTAACCATTTCAGATGAAAATCATACTTATGTTTGTAAAAGTGCTTACTGATAAACAGCCTTAGTCTACGCCTTACCAGGCCTGATGAGAGGAAAATAACCAGTCCTATAATTAGAAGCAGGATAATTAGTGGTGCAAGAAAGGGGTTGATAGTGTTTCCAAAAGAACTAAGTATCCGGGCAAGCAGTCCAACTGCAAAAAGGTAGATTCCAGAGGCTATAAAGATGACGGATCCATATACAACGTGGCGGGAGACAAAGAGATCTACTTCCATGTTCCGGTGGCGAACAAGGCTGAAGGCCATCATGCCAAGGGCAATAAGGATGAGGATAGATTCCATCGGAATAAGCTGAGGAAAGATGGTTGAGAAGAGGAGGGTCTGGCTGCTTGTATAGATCGAAAAAGCAAAAATAGTTCCTATTCCGATGATCAGAAATTTTATCTGCCAGCGTTGGGACTCGGATGCTGATCGGAATGTGTTCTCTAATTGGGCAAGTATGAGTACAGAAGATAGGAGTAGATAGATGTAAAACCAGCGTCCAACAGGTCCAAGTTTTAATACCGGGATTGAAGTATCCATGTCTGATCCGGGATATAAAAAGGCATCTGAGCCTGCGAATAAGAGAAAGACCAGGGAGGCAAAAAGCAGCGCTATTAACAGCACCCGCCGTCTGCTTAAGATCAACTTAAAGTCTGCATTAGCAAAGGTGAGGCCGAAGGCAAGCCAGGTAATCGGCATTAGCACCTTGCCGACTAGCGAGATCCTTTGCCAGAAGATGAAGGCCGGTACTGATGAAGATAGAAGGGCCAGGCTATTCCCAGTCTCCATCACTGCCAATGCAGCCATCCCGGAGGCAAACAGCCGGTGTGAAGTACTTTGGAAATTACGGCTCCAGACGAATAGACCCAGGGCAATAGCTATAAGGGTACTAAGAATAGATGGAAATACGATTAAGTATGCCGGCATAGTAGCCCCAAAAATTCCTCAAAGATTTAATATTATAAGGATATACCTACTAATGTTGCAAGCAACATTCCACTAATAATTTTGTTTTTCTGCTTTGGATTGTCAAGGATTTATGTAATGTAGATACTGGGAGAAAAAATACCCTTTATTAAGAATGTTCTGTTTTTTCTTATATGAGTGGAAAATATTACCCTATTGTGGCGAAAAGTTATCTTTTAAGTTTAGAAACGTTAATAAATCAATGGAAAACCTGTCTTATTGGCCTGGTACAGGAGTTGCATTTATTCAGGCATATACCAAGAATTTGTAAATATATATCGACAAACAGGTCCGGGATTGTTAAAATTAATCTAATTAATCTTAACGTCTGCCCTATTAGAGGATGATAATTAAAGAAGTCATCTAAAATTTATTTAGGATCATTACCTCAAGACGCCTAAATAAACTGCATATTTTGAATGAGGTTAGAATATTTAGTCAGAGTCGGTATTGATCCTGGCATGCACTGGAATGGCGGGAGCCCGTCTTATTATTCCGTATTTAAGATGAAATGGTTTCCCGCCGTCTATATTTTAGAGAATACCCCTTTTGATAAGGTTACGAATTTTATGTTAAAATAAACATCAAATCCTGAAAGGAAATGCTTTAATGTCTACTGCATTAGAAAAGAAAAAATACACCTATGAAGATTATCTGAAGATCCCCGAGGAAGAGAGGTATGAGCTTATAGAAGGAGAATTGCTTATGACACCAGCGCCGGTACCATCCCACCAAGAGATTTCAGGTAATCTCTACTCTGAGCTTAGGAGATTCGTGACAGAGAATGATCTTGGAAAGATCTTTTATGCCCCCTGCGATGTATACCTCGATAATGAGAATGTTGTACAGCCTGATATCCTCTTTATATCAAAGGAGAGATTAAATATTATAGGTGAGAAGAATATAGAGGGACCTCCTGACCTTGCAATAGAGATAATCTCAGAGAGTGCAGCCTATCGTGATCTTGTGCAGAAAAAGAAACTTTATGCAAGATTTGGCGTGAAGGAATACTGGATAGTGCTACCCAGGGAAGAATCGATTGAAGTTTATAATCTGAAGAATAGCACATATACGCTTTCTAACACTTATAACAAGAATAATATCTTAGAATCAGCCTATCTCAAAGGTTTACGAATAGAGTTGAAAAAAATATTGTAGCCCCAAGTATTCAACTCGGAATTCTGAACTCTGAACTAAAAACCCGGAACTAAAAACCCGGAACTCGGAACCCGGAACAAGGAACTCTTAACTCAGAACCCTACACCCTTAATGTGTATGCGAAGCGGCTTGGAGACCGGCTAATGTGCGGTATTGCAGGAATCCTGAATTTAAATGATACTTGCGTAAGGTCCGAATCCCTAAAGGATATGGTCAGGATGATCCGGCATCGGGGGCCGGATGAGAGCGGTATCTATGTTGATGGGCCTATTGGTTTAGCGCATGCAAGACTCAGCATTATTGATCTTAGCGGCGGGCATCAACCTATGTCTAATGAAGATAGATCCATATGGATAACATTTAACGGTGAGATATTTAATTATCTTGAATTACAAAAGGACTTGCTCAAAAAGGGCCATCACCTTGCGACAAGCTCTGATACAGAGGTCATCATTCATCTTTATGAGGATTATGGTCCTAAGTGTCTCGAATACCTGAATGGTCAATTTGCCTTTGTTATTTGGGATAAGAACAAAAAAGAGCTATTCATTGCAAGGGACAGGATGGGCATAAGACCTTTATATTATGCGAGGTCCCATGAGAGGGTTTATTTTGCCTCTGAGATAAAGGCCATTTTCGCCACAGGAGAAATCAGAAGAGAGATAGATCCGATAGCGCTGGATCAGGTTTTCACATTCTGGCATAATGTTCCGCCACGCACGACCTTTAAAAACATCCATGAACTACCACCTGCCCACTATCTCATTGTAAAGAACGGCAATATAGAAGAAGTAAAATACTGGGATATCACATTCTCAGATGAACTAAAGACATTGACTATTGAAGAGGCGATAGAGGCACTAAGTGAGTTACTCATTGATGCCACAAGGTTACAGCTCAGGGCAGATGTCCCGGTTGGCGCTTATTTAAGCGGAGGCCTCGATTCCTCTATAACCGCCGCCCTAATACGCAATTTCAGCAACGCACCGCTACAAACTTTTTCGGTCGCATTTGAAGACAAAGATTATGATGAGAGCATCTATCAAATAGAGATGTCTAAATCATTGGGCACAGACCATCGCGAAATCAGATGCACATATAATGATATAAGCCTTAATTTCCCAAAGGTTATATGGCATACAGAAAAACCTATTCTCAGGACAGCCCCTGTCCCATTATTCCTGCTTTCAAAACTCGTTCGTGAGAATAACTTCAGGGTGGTTCTGACAGGTGAAGGCGCTGATGAGGTATTAGGCGGTTATGATATATTCAAGGAAACCAAGATACGGGAGTTCTGGGCCCGTTTCCCTGATTCAATGTATCGTCCTCTCCTGCTCAAGAGATTATATCCCTATCTTCCAGCCTTTCAGGGACAATCCAATTTCTACAGAGAGTCATTTTTCAATGATGGCCTGTCAAATGTATCAGATGAATTCTTTTCCCACAGGCCCAGATGGCAGACAACTTCAAAGACCAAACTATTTTTCTCGGATGAATTAAAAGAGAGGATAGATGGGACAATTCCAGAAGAAGCGCTCAGGGTGTCACTCCCCTCCGGGTTCCTAACATGGGCGCCTGTGGCAAGGGCCCAGTATTTAGAAACTAAACATCTTCTTCCAGGCTATATACTCTCTTCGCAGGGAGACAGGGTTTCCATGGCAAATTCCATAGAAGGACGATTCCCATTCCTCGATCACCGTATTGTGGAGTTCTGTTCAAGACTTCCAATCCACTATAAGATAAGGGGATTGAATGAAAAATATCTACTTAAAGAGTGTATGAAGTCATACCTGCCTCACAAGATAGTAAAGAGAACCAAGCAGCCGTATATGGCGCCTGACAGCAGGAGTTTCTTCCATGATGGCAAACCCCCTGGGTATGTGGAAGATCTTCTTTCTGACGAGTGTATCAGTAAATATGGCTATTTTAATCCCCAGGCGGTTAAATTCCTCATCAATAAATGCAAAAAAGGAGGGATTGTAGGTTTCAAGGACAATATGGCATTTGTGGGAATATTGTCTACGCAGCTGACACATCGTTTATTTATTGAGAAATTCGACCCTGCACCGCTTCCAAGGGAAGACGACATAAAAATTTACAAATAGGAGGACAGGTGGAATCGGTGGAGATAAAGACGAGGATCAAAGGATTTATCTTAGAAAACTTTCTATATGGGGAAAGTGGCGATGCAGTTGCAGATGATGATTCTTTTCTTGAAAAAGGGATAATAGATTCCACAGGTATCCTGGAGCTTGTAGCCTTTATAGAAGAAACGTTCTTAGTTAAAGTAGCTGACGAGGAACTTGTGCCGGATAATTTCGATTCAATCAATAAACTCGGCTATTTCATCCTGAACAAGACAGTGAGGGCATAGAAACGCGGCCGATGCTGCTCGACAGAATTCTCCTGAATGCGACAGAGAGTTTTCCCGACAATACTGCCCTTGTCCAGGGCAGCAGCAGGATCAGCTATAGCGATCTCTATGCACGCGTTGTAAAACTCGCTTCCGTCTTGCAGAGTCACGGACTTTGCCGGAATGACAGGGTAGTGATTGCCCTGGAAAACTCTCTGGATTACGTGGTTTCCTATTTTGGGATAGTCCTTGCCGGTGGGGTGACGGTGGCCATCAATCCCGATATCAAACCTGCCGGCCTTCAAAAGATAGTTTTAGATTGTACACCTTCGGGTATCATAACTAGATCTGATCTCCTTCCTGTTGTTGAGGCATGCAGAAGGGATTATTTCTTAAAATATATCTTGCTATGCGATCATGCAGAACCTAGTAGAAAAGCAGATACCAAGGTATTATATATCGATGAATGCCTGGAATGCGGAAATGGCTCTTTTTGTTCCTATGATCGAAAGGAGGAAGATCTGGCCTCTATTATTTATACTTCAGGAACAACCGGAGATCCCAAAGGAGTCATGCTTTCCAACAAAAACCTTATCAGCAATGCGATATCAATTGTCAAATATCTTGAGCTGACCGATAAAGACAGCATAATGGTTGTCCTCCCCTTTTATTATTCGTATGGAAACTCCCTCCTGCTTACGCACATAATGCAGGGTGGCAGTCTGGTAATGGATAACCGTTTCATGTATCCAAATGTTGTCCTTGACAGCATGGTGGGGGAGTCTGTCACCGGATTTGCCGGTGTGCCGTCAACCTTTGCAATCCTCCTTCACCGCTCCAATTTCAGGAACATGTCTTTCCCTTCTCTTCGTTATATCACACAGGCCGGCGGACCCATGTCACACGATATGGCCGCAGAAATAGCCAAGATAGTTCCGCAGGCAAAGGTCTATATCATGTATGGCCAGACTGAGGCATCCGCGAGATTATCCTACCTTCCTCCTGGCGATCTAAAAAGAAAGCGGAGTTCCGTAGGAAGAGGAATCCCAGGAGTAACCCTTGAAGTAATAAATAAAAACGGTGAGGAGGTGAAACCTGGTGAAGCGGGAGAAATTGTAGCTAAGGGCGATAATATTATGCCTGGATACTGGGGTAAAGAGAAAGAAACTTTGCAGGTATTGCGTGATGGATGGCTTTATACCGGCGATATAGCCACTATAGACGAAGAAGGTTATGTCTATATATTGGGTCGCAGAACAGAGATGATAAAGAGCGGGGCGCATCGTATAGCGCCCCGCGAGATCGAAGAGATAATATTAAAACACCCTAAGATTGCTGAGGGGGCAGTTATAGGGCTGCCTGATCCTATTCTTGGCGAAGCCATATCGGCCTTTATTGTAATTAAAGATGGCTGCTCATGCCAGGAAAAGGAGATAATGCAACATTGCTATAAGAATCTTCCTTTATACAAGATGCCCAAGGCAATCCATTTTGTTTCTTCCTTGCCTAAAACAGATAGTGGAAAGATAAAGAAGGAAGAGCTAAGAAAGTATCTCACGGATACGAGGTAAGACTATGAACATTTGCACCAGATGTATCCTCCCGGACACCTTCCCGGGGATCACGTTTGATAAAGAGGGTGTCTGTAATCACTGTCAGAATTTTCAAGGAGTTGAGGTATTGCAGGGCCATAGAGAGGAATTCGAAGAGAAATTCCTAGGGCTTATTGATATATACAGGGATAAGGGATCGTATGACTGCTTAGTGGCTTATAGCGGTGGCAAGGACAGCACATATACCTTAAAACTCCTTAAGGATCGATATGGGCTAAGGGTACTTGCCCTAACAATTGACAACGGCTTTGTTTCGGAGCAGGCGTTCAAGAATATGTGCAATGTAACCGGAAAACTAGGCGTGGATCATATGGTATTTAAGCCTAAGTTTGATCTGATGAAAAAGATCTTTAAAGGCGCGGTAGATAAAGATATATATTCAAAGAAGACCCTGGAAAGGGCAAGCACTATCTGTACCTCCTGCATTGGAATCGTGAAGTCCATAACCCTTAAGACGGCACTGGAAAAAAGGATAATGTTGATAGGTTTTGGGTGGTCACCGGGACAGGCCCCGATCCAATCCTCGGTTATCCGCACCAATCCGGCATTGATTAAGGCCACTCAGGCTGCGATACAGGTCCCTCTTTCCAGGCTTGCCGGGGATGAGGTCAATGCATACTTTCTCGAAGAAAGGCACTTTGCCTATGCTGAAGACTTTCCGTACAATGTTCACCCACTTGCATTTCTAAGATACGATGAAGAAGAGATCGTGAAGGATATTTCACAGCTTGGATGGCATATGCCTGATGATACCGACTCCAATTCAACCAACTGTCTCCTGAACGCCTTTGCCAATAATGTACATATCAGGCGCTTTAATTTTCATCCTTATGTCTGGGAGATTGCCAACATGGTAAGGGATGGAGTTATGAATAGGGAAGAGGGTTATAAGAAGATCTACGGTGTACAGTCTCCACATCTCTTGAGGATGGCCAAAGAAAGGCTCGGTCTGAACGAGATATGATTAATGAGGCTTGAGGCATGCTGTTAAATAAGTTTCTTGAGCAAAGCGCCAAGCTATACCCTGGCAAGATAGCGCTTGCGACAAAGGATGGGCGTTACACTTACAGGGAGATAGATGAGATGAGCAATAGGATTGCCAATGCCCTAATATCCGGAGGCATTAAAAAAGGGGACAGGGCGGTGGTTTTTATGGACAACTCCTTTGAGGCCGTTGTAAGCGTTTTCGGCATACTTAAGGCCGGCTGCATATTCTTGATGGTAAATCCGACGACCAAAACCGGAAAACTTGCGTATATCCTTGGAAACTGTGAGGCAGCGGTTATCATGAGCAGCATAGATAAGCTTGCCGTGGTTTCCGAGGCATCTGAGAGGGTCAAATCTCTTAGGTGGATATACTTTAGCGGGAAAGATATTCCTTTAAATGGAAGCTCGAAAAATACGTTGGTCTTTAACGAAATCCTCACGAAAGGCGACAGCTCAGAGCCGTCTTGTAGGGCTATTGACGTTGATCTGGCCTCTATTATCTATACCTCCGGTTCCACAGGTCTCCCCAAGGGGGTTATGATGACCCACTTTAGCATGGTATCTGCTGCCGACTCTATTACGCAATACCTGGAAAATACCAGGGATGATATAATCTTGAGCGCCCTTCCCCTTTCTTTTGATTATGGCCTATATCAGATACTGATGGGTTTTAAGGTGGGTGCAACAGTTATCTTGGAACGCTCCTTCGTCTATCCACAGGTGATCCTGGAAAGGCTCCACCAGGAGCAAGCGACAGGATTTCCTATTGTTCCAACCATGGCGGCTATACTCCTTCAGATGAAGGGGTTGAGGCCGGGTTCGCTGCCACAGCTTCGTTACATAACCAATACGGCTGCTGCGCTTCCGCCGCCCCACATAGCAAGACTGAGGGAACTTTTCCCAAAAACAAGGATCTATTCCATGTATGGTCTTACAGAATGCAAGCGGGTATCCTATCTCCCCCCTGATCAACTGGATCTTCGGCCAACCTCGGTCGGAAAGGCGATCCCTAACACGGAGGTCTATATTGTAAATGGACAGGGAGAGCGGGTTGGTCCAGGAAAAATAGGTGAGCTTGTGATCCGTGGGGCGCATGTGATGAAAGGGTATTGGGAGATGCCAGAGGAGACCAACAGGATGTTAAGGCCCGGCCCCATTCCAGGCGAGATGGTTCTCTATTCTGGCGATATTTTTAAAATGGATGAGGAGGGCTATCTCTATTTTGTTGGCCGCAAGGACGATATAATCAAGACGCGCGGGGAGAAGGTCAGCCCGAAGGAGGTAGAATCTGCTCTCTACGCATTACCGGAGATAGCAGAGGTTGCGGTTATTGGTGTCCCTGATGAGATTCTGGGCCAGGCGATTAAGGCCCTGATTGTATTGACTGACGGATGCAAACTTTCCCCCAATGATATCTTGCGTCATTGCGCAAAACATCTCGAAGATTTTATGATCCCTAAATTTATCGAGTTCCGGGAGGCGCTGCCGAAAACGGCCACCGGAAAGATCCAAAAGCGGGGCCTGGATGTCCAGGCTGGAGGATGAAGGGGTGTCATTTTCAAAAAACATTCTGAAGATCGATGCGGCTAAAGAAGCGGAGCGAATTGAGACCGCAATACGCGAGATGGTCTTCAGGTCAAGCGCGTCTACGGTGATATCGATACCAAGCGGAACGCCACAAAATACCTTCACCTAAAACCCTTGCTTGTCGAAGAGGTTTCTGATGGCTACCCCATGACTCCTTTACCGGTTAAGAATAAATTGATATAATATTATAGCAAATTCATTGATTATTGATACATATTAGAGCAATGCGCAATTTATTTTAAAATCCCCCGTGGTCCCCCTTTTTCAAAGGGGGAGACCCTTTTCCCCCTCTTTAGAAAAGGTTAGGGGGATTTTATTAAACTTGAATTAATGCGTTTGTATTAGAAAAGGCAGAACCCTCTGAATAATTACAAGGGAGAGTTATGGTGAAGGGGTTATTACTAAGAATATGCTTTATTATTATAGGATTGTTGATGATAATAAACCCAAAGGTCTTTGCTAAAGATATTCCATATACATTAGAAGACAGGGACAGACTTATAAGGATAGAAATTTCTCTTAAGGAATTCAAGGAATCGGTGGACAGAAGATTTGAATCAATAGACAAAAGATTCGAACAAATTGACAAAAGATTCGAACAGGTGGACAAAAGGAGCGATGGCATAGAAAGAAGACTCGAAAGGTTAGAGACAGTTATGATGTGGGGTTTTGGCCTGCTTTTTACGAGTATGATGGGGATGGTAGGATTTGTCTTATGGGATAGGCGGAGTGTTGTTACTCCTGTAGTCAGGGCTATGAAGGAGAAAGAGGGAGAGATGGAAGCGTTAATAAAGAGAGAGAAGGCAGTAGAAGAGATCTTAAGAGAATATGCGAAAGGAGATGAACGACTTGCAGGCTTATTGAAGACAAAGGGGTTGATGTAAGAAGAGGATTACTTCAACGTCTCAGGCTTTGAGCCCCAATTACTTTAGTATAGTGCAAGACTAATGGACAAAAGGGAAAAAATAATAAATAATTTGAAAGACTTCCTCAATGATCATGCCCATCATTACAAGATCGAAATGGCCTTCCTGTATGGTTCCTGGGCAAGCGGATACCCGAGACCTGATTCTGACATTGATATTGCTATCGTATTTTCAGAAGCGCTATCTTCTGATGAAGTTTTTGAGAGGATAAACGATATCTCTTTATCTCTGTCTTCGCGAATAGATATAGACGTTAATATCATAGAGATTCATAAAGACTTTAGAAAACCTTTGCTATACTATAATGCAATAGTCTCAGGAATACCGGTGTATACTGAGGATCTTGCTAAATATATCAGACTTCGAAACGAGGCCATCTATCAGATGGAAGACTACTCTATATTTGGTATAGATTGGCAACATAAGGTTACCAGAAAAAACCTTGAGGTGCTGAGAAATGCCTGAATTCCGTTATGCAAAGGGAAGGATAGGCGATTCTCTTCAATATATTTCCGAAGAGATGAAGGAGTTTGCCGGGGAATATGCAGATAAAACATGGAAAGATTATCAGGAGGACAAAAAACTACAGAAGTTGATAGCTAGGACTGTAGAAAATATCCTTACGGCCCTCATCGAAGTAAGCGGAACCATACTCACGGAAGAGGGTACAGGAGCTGATAGTTATAGTGATGCCATTAGGAAAGCCGCTAAACTACTTGGGCTTTCCGAAGAAGAGCAGGGTAGCCTGGCACGTCTTGCCCTTCAACGCAACCGCCTTGCCCATAGATACCTAAATTTTCGCTGGGAGGCCATAAGGATGTTCAAGGACCAGAGAGATAAAATATTAGAGTTTATGAGCAGGATGCTGGAAAGGGAAGAGAAAAAAGAAGAAAAGAGGGATACATAAATCTGTTACCTAACAAAGCTACGGCAGAAAGCAAGGGACTTGGTTTTGTTCCTTGTTCCGAGTTCTATGTTCCGGGTTTCGGGTTAATAGATTCTTCTATCTCCTTAATAAAGTCGAGGATCATCTAATGAGAGGTTGTAGTGCATTTTTAGTCCTTATCCAGCTTGAAAGGAGCTTATGAAAGGCATACCAATCAAAAAAGTCCAGTTCATCGCCGAGGAAGACAAAATGTTAATTAAGATAATGGGGTATGCACTTGACGGCGCCTACCCGATTTAAGGTTATTGTGGAGTAACTCGGTTTTTCGACTCATGGAGGACTTTCATTATAAAACAATTTATGCTGATCTGCACAGAACCAAAGGTCTTGTCTTGACTTACTGTCATAATGTCATTATGATGTGATGCATTATGACATACATTGATCGCGATATTGCATTGACTATAAATGAAGCCCTAAAAAATATGCCGGTTGTGATTATTACAGGCATGAGGCAGACAGGTAAAAGCACATTTTTAAAGACAGATGCACATTTTCAACACAGGCGGTATGTAAGTCTTGATGATTTTGCCGTATTGACAGCGGCAAAAGAAGACCCTGACGGGTTTGTTGATATAGATGAGCCGTTAACCATTGATGAAGCGCAAAAATGTCCTGAAATTTTAATTGCCGTCAAAAAAAAAGTTGATAAAAAAAGGGTCCTCGGTCAATTTATACTTTCCGGTTCCGCCAATTTTACCATCCTGAAGGGAGTTTCAGAAACTCTTGCAGGAAGAGCTGTTTATTTCACTATGCATCCTTTCACCCGCAGGGAACTTATGGAGGAAACTTCGCAAGAACCTTTTTTGAAAAAATTTTCTGCCCGGCCCGTACTGCCGAAACCGGCGGATATTAATGCAATAACAATTGAAGATATATTAACAGGCGGTATGCCTTCAGTAAATACTGATGAGGTTGAAAACAAAGATATTTGGTTTAAAGGTTATGAACAGACCTATCTGGAAAGAGATATCAGGGAATTAAGCCAGATCGGCAACATTATCTCTTTCAGGCATCTTTTGCATCTCGCGGTATTTCGTACCGGACAGCTATTGAGTCCGAGCCAACTCGGCAGAGATGCAAAATTAAGCGCTGCGACAACTTCAAGATATCTATCCATCATGGAAGCCTCATTCATTATTTATCGCCTGCCTCCATATTTAAGAAATCCTGCCGGCAGGATTATTAAGTCTCCTAAAGTATTTATAAGTGACTCAGGCATGGCATGTTACCTGGCAGGCATAAAAAATCTAGAACAGAATGCTCAGGTAACTCTTAAGGGCGCAATGCTTGAAACCTATGTGGCACAAAATCTCGCAGGAATAATAGATGCAAGGTGGAGCGATGCAAAACTTTATTTTTGGAATATTCAGGGAAGACATGAGGTAGATTTTATCATAGAGGCAGGACAAAACTGCATAGCAATAGAGGTTAAGTCAGGAAGTAGATGGACACAAAGAGACCTCGCCGGACTTAAGGCTTTCATTGCCTCAACACCTCATTGCGTTGCCGGAGTTCTTGCCTATAACGGAACACAAGCCGTAAAACTCGGTGATCGTCTATGGGCAATACCATTAGGCATGCTGCTTATGTGAAAAAATATAAAAGACTGACGGATTTATGATTGAACAGTCCAAAGTGAAGGCATTAAGCAATTATTCCATAGAGAAAATGGCCAAGGGGTATAATAATCTTTAAGAAGTGACGGCAAGGATTTAATGAAAAGTTCGATTAAGAACGGATTGAAGGTCTTCATCCTAAATCTGCCGTTTTTTAAAAAGCTATCGCTTTATTTTACACGGGACATCCCACGGATTTTTATATTCATAAATTTAGCGATAGTGGAATCGAAAGAAAAATTAATAAGGATGCCTTTGAATGGCAGTTGGAGGCAATAAAAAAGACTTTGAAGTTTTACATTCAGTTATTGCAGAAGGATTTGAACGGGGAAGCAATTCAGCGGGCTTATAGAATACCTGAAAGGTTCCAAAATGAAAGGCCCCAACTATTCAACTCAGAACTCTGAACGCGGAACTGAGAATTCTTAACTCATAACCCTAAACCCTAAGCCCTGCACCCTACACCCTGAACTTTTATGATCAACGCCTTAACTATAGATGTTGAAGATTACTACATGGTTTCCGGCTTTACCGACGTAGTTAAATTTGAGGACTGGCACAGATATGAGAGCCGTGTTGAAAGGAATACAATCAAGCTACTGGAGATACTTGATGAACACAAAGTCAAGGCCACTTTCTTCATACTCGGATGGGTTGCCGAACGTTACCCGAAACTAGTGATGGATATACATAATTTAGGACACGAAGTGGCCTGCCATAGCTACAACCACAGGCTTGTTTATGACCTGACCCCTGAAGAGTTCAGGGAAGATATAAGGAGAGCCAAAGGAATCCTTCAGGATATAACAGGGAGGCCGGTTATCGGATTCAGGGCCCCAAGCTACTCCATTATTAAGGATTCACTGTGGGCCTTTGATATATTGATAGATGAAGGTTTCTCGTACGATTCCAGCATCTTCCCTATAAGGAGAGACCGATATGGTATTCCTAATGGAAATAGGTTTCCTCACCTTATCTATGGGAAAAATAAGAATGCAATTCTGGAATGCCCGCTTTCCACCGTTGTTATTCTCAATTATCACATACCAGTTGCCGGGGGAGGTTATTTAAGGTTATTTCCTTATTGGTTTATTGAATGGGGATTGAGAAGGATCAATCAGAAGGAGAACCAGCCGGCTATAATTTATCTCCACCCGTGGGAGATAGATCCGGATCAGCCAAAGATAAAAACAAGTCGTATAAATCAGTTTCGTCACTATATAAATCTGGATCGAACGCAAATAAGACTTCAAAAGCTGTTATCTACTTTCTCGTTCGGGCCCATACGAGAGGTCTATACGGGGACGCTTTGAATAGTGGCGAGCCGGCGATACAAACACTGACCATATGATCACAAACAGATACGACGGGGATGGGGGATCAGTACGCCTATATGTACTTTATCAGATTAAAAGACGATCAAGGGCTGAAGGTGCAAAAGCCAGGGAAGTTTGATTCTTTATTATCTAAGGATCTTTTCCGGAATCAAATGGAATCTTTTTAAATGTTTTGGCGCATAGATCCTAAAATCCTTTTGGTCAAGGGTGAAAATAGTTGTCATCCTATATTTCTCGGCCAATGCCACAATGGATGCATCAGCAAAATCTATCGGAAGGTCAGCATACTGTTTCATTAGTTGAAGAATACGGTTTAGGTGATGTGAATTTTCTGAATGGATTTCTACATCACCCGACTCTATGAATTCAAGACATAATTCCTGGGCAAGAGAAGAAAAATTCAGAAGATACATAACCTCTGTTAAGACAGGCCATGTGGTCATTAGGGGTTCACGAATATGCGCGAGGGTCTCTTTGCATGTATTGTTATAATGGTCGCTCTTGTCAAAGAGCGCTACTAGGGGGCCGGTATCGATAATGATCATGGCGCTTTATTTTTTTATTCTTTTTAGTACCTCTGCCCGATGGTTCACGGAAAGATAACCATGGCCGCTGCCTGGAATTTTTTCTTCAATCTTATGATATATAGAATATGAAAAATTGGGTTCGGTTTTTTCCGCAATCTCGGAGAAGTACTTTTTTAGAGACCTCCGTATGAGCTCTGTTTTATTAACATTCAATCTCTTTGCAGCCTGGGTTATTTTCTTTTCGAGTTCACTGTCTAATCGCAGGCTCATGGGCATAACTCAAACCTCCTTATTATTAAGTAAAATCGGTATTACAAATTTGTATCACATTAAGAGCCTGTTGTCAAGAAATGAAAGATATTTATGGAGATATTGCAGAGGAGCGTACCTTAAAAAATAGGCCGGTTATCGGATTCAGGGCCCCAAGTTACTCCATTACGAAAAAATCCCTTTGGGCCATCGATATTTTAATAGAGGAAGGATTTGTATATGATACCAGCATATTCCCGATATACCACGATCGGTACGGTGTCCCTGGGGCAGAGCGGTTTGCCTATGTGATAAAAAGGGAAAAGGGCAGGCTCATCGAATTCCCTCCATCTACCTATCGTATCTTGGGTGTTAATCTTCCGGTTGCCGGAGGCGGGTATTTCAGGCTTATGCCGCTATGCGTTACGAAGTCTCTCGTAAGAAAGATCAACACGCAGGAGAAGAACCCGGTTGTGCTTTATGTTCACCCATGGGAGATAGATACCGGGCAGCCAAAATTGAACGGCAGCAGGTTTTCCAAGGTGAGGCATTATATAAATTAAAGAGCACCATACCAAAGTTGCAAGCCTTTCTAGGTGAATTTAAATTTAAACCCCTGTCCGCATTTTCGATATTAAATGACCAATAAAATCAAAAGTCAGACATTAAGTGCAATCCTCCCACTCACAATGCATATGTGGACAAAGATAAGCCTTCTTGTAACGCTCTTTATATTTACTTATATCGGCGCTATATCTTCGTTAATAAATACCTGGTTGAGTCGGGATGATTACTCTCACGGATTCCTGATACCCATAATCAGCCTTTATTTTGTATGGGCAGAAAGACAAGAACTTAAATACCTCCCCATCCAACCCAATATCCTCAGTGGATTAATTCTAACGCTTGTTGGCAGTTTTATACTTCTTATGGGAGATATTGGGGGGGTTTTGATCATCCAGCAGATTTCCATCATTGTGGTAATTCCTGGACTGGTATTATTACTTTTGGGATCACGATTTTTAAAGGCCCTTTCCCTTCCTCTGGCTTATCTTATTTTCATGGTTCCGGTATTCGGTTTTTTTATTGAGAAGATTCACTGGCCCTTTCAACTTATCACGGCCGCAATGAGTGCGGAGATGCTAAAGCTTTTAAATATCCCTGTCTTCCGCCATGCCCAATACCTTGAACTTTCTAGTATATCAATCGAGGTTGCAAAGGCATGCAGCGGCGTAGGTTATCTGGTATCGATAGTTGCCATTGGCATACCTCTGGCCTATTTTTCTCAGAAGTCCTTATTTAGGAGGAGTATACTCGTTGGAATAGCAATTGTTATAGGTATTGTTACAAACTGGATACGCGTCGCCCTTATCGGTATATGGGCATTTAACGGAGGAGAGATTGTACACGGCCCACTCCACATCTTCCAGGGCCTCTTTGTATCTGTGGTTGGATTCGCCCTCCTTTTTGCTAGTACACTGCTGTTTAGAAAAATTCCTTCTTCAGATCGCAAGACATCCCATATTAAAAGAAGGGATATAACCGATGAGCCTGTTTTCGACTCTAGGTCTTTTAATCAGGCATGGTTTACGGCAATCTTTGTTCTTTTTGGCCTTGGCAGTTATTTATTCTTATATAGCCCTGAGCCGGTATCTTTAAAAAAGGATCTAAGGGAATTACCGTGGACTATTGGAGAGTGGAGAGGGGGCGATATTGGCGCTAATAAAAGGTTGTTTAATGTTCAAGGGGCTGATTTTGAGATTACCAGGGCCTACAGAAAAGCCCCAGACCATGAGATCATGCTATATGTGGGTTACTTTGAATCTCAAAAGCAAGATAAGGAGCTTATCAATTATCGGCTGGAAAATCTTTACGATAATGCTATAGAGATTGAAATTCCAATTGGCCCTAACAATAATGCGCGAGTCAATAAGTCATTGTTTAAGGATGGTATGCAAGACACCTTGGTACTTTTCTGGTATGATCTAAATGGAAAGATCATTGCCGACAACTATAAGGCAAAATTGCTATCCATGCTTGATGCACTTCTTCATAGACGAACCAATGGGGCTATTATTATTGTCTCAAGCAATCTTGATCATCCTAAAGAAGATATTATGCCGAATGATGAGGTGGAATTTATCCAAGCCCTTGTTCCGGTATTAAGAAACCATCTGCCGTAAATGAAACGCATAGTGTGGTAACGGTTAATGATACATAAAATCAACAGAAGGTTCTTTCTCTATTTATCATTGGTAGGACTTACAGCAGCCAGTTGGCCATTAATCAGGAGGATTGCCGGACGATTTAGCAAGCTACCAATTCAACCAGTGAACCTAATTAAGCAATCAACCCAAGCAAATAATCAACCAGTTTCCCATATCTATGTGGCCAAGAATGGAACGCCTCAACAGAATGTGACCAAGGTCATAGAGATGATGGGCGGGATGGAGAGGTATATAGGTAAGAATGACATTGTCATCCTAAAACCTAACTGCCAGTGGTGGAATCAGGGCAGGACGAATCTTGCGGCAATGAAGGGTTTTATTGATCTTGTTTTGAATATCCCTGGATTTAGGGGTGAGGTGATTATCGCTGAAAATCATCATTTCATGGACGAGTCGATGCCGGCAGGAGAACAGGACAACATCCGTGGGTGGACGCACTTCAGCGAGATAAATGGGGATATTGACGGTGTGAATCATAATGTGAACACTTTAATAGAACTATATCAGAAACAGGGATATAAGAATGTAACCAAATTTCACTGGAGGGATGGGGGGCCAAAACCTGATGGAATGTGGGGAAACGCAAAGAATGGTGGAATAGTGAAAGGCCCTTCGGAAGGGGATGGATATGTGTGGAGCGACGTTGATTATGAATTTTCTCAACTCTTTGGATTGAAGAAATGGAAGGTACGGATGACTTATCCCATATTTACCTCCTCTTATAGCAGGATTACCATAGATCTTAAGAATGGGGCCTATCAGAGGAACGGAAAAGGAGGCGGGGAATATCTATCTCATAGATCAGTTAAATTGATAAATTTTGCTGTGCTAAATACTCATGGAAAAGATACCGGCATTACAAGCGCTCTTAAAAATTATATGGGTATTACTGATTTAAGCTGTGGAGATACAGGCTTAAAACCTGAAGGCTACTACAACGTCCACAATTGCGGTGGAAGATTTTTTAAGTACGCCAAGGCTGGGCCTATAGCCTATTTTATAAAGAATATTAGAAAGGCTGATCTGAATATCGTTACGGCGGAATGGATAGGGTGGGGTCACAGAACGGATACTACCAAGGCAACCAGGGTGAGAACTGTCCTGGCAAGTAAAGATCCGGTGGCTTTGGACTACTATGGGGCAAAATACTTGGTCTATCCCCTGAGCAAACATAAAGAGTATCATGATCCGGACAATACCAATAGCGCAATTAGGAAATTCTTAGACCTTGCCCTTGAGACTTTAAATGAAGGAACAACAGATGAAAGTAAGATAATAGTGAATGTTCACGAATTTAAGGTATAAGTTTCAGGTTTTATACCAATGAGCTATTCTGTTAGCAGGGCAGATCTGGAAGGAGATAGAGAGGAGATTCTTAAGTTATGGGAAAGGAATTTACCCACTGAATCTTCAAACATTGAAAAGTACAAATGGTATTATCAGGGCAATCCTTTTGGCCCGGGGATCTGTTGTTTGCTTCGGCATAACGAGAGTGGCCGAATAGTAGGAACTGCAGGTTTAGGTCTTCACAAGGTTAAAATATTCGATAAGATATGCTTGGCGGGTATCGCCTCAGATTTTGCAGTTAATAGAGAACATAGAACCTTCTTGCCTGCACTAATGCTCCAAAAGGCCGTTCTCAAGGCTGCGGAAAAGGAGGTAGATCTTATTTATGGTCTTCCGAACAATCGAGCTACAGGCGTCATGCTTCGTGCAGGCTACAAAAAAATAGGTGAAATGGTTCGTTATGCAAAGGTCTTGGATCTCAGACCTTATGTGAGCCACACATTGAAAGGACTGGGAGGTATTAAGACCCTGACAACACCAGTAAATTGGGTGTTTAGTCTTCTTTCGCATGAATCATGGTGCTGTGTCGAGAAAAATTTTATTGCGAAGGAGATTGAAAACGTTGATTCCAGGTTTGATGTTTTATGGAAGCTTGTTTCGCCATGTCTTTCCGTAGCCGGTGAACGAACTAGTATATTTTTACGTTGGAGGTACTTGCTCTGCCCCTTAAAGAAATACCATATCTTCGGATTATTTAGTAGGGATGAAGAAAAAATTTTAGGTTATATAATTTTCTCCTGGGAGCAAAAGAGGGTAGATATGGTCGACATTTTTTTTGATATTAACAACGATATCCTAAAAAATTTGCTTACCGGATTTATAAAACTTGCGCGGAAGATGGACGGAGAATCTATCTCATTTAATTTTCTAAGGACAAATCCACAACTTAAACTCATGACTGATTTTGGTTTTTATGAACGGAAGGATTATAGAGATGCTGTTATGTATGGAGGGTTGAAGAATAAATTTATTCCCGAGTGCCCTGATTGGTCCAATTGGTATTTCACTTCAGGGGATGAGGACTTTAACTAAAAAATAAATGGATAAGAAACATCTACTATCTATATGTCTTGAAAAAACCGGCGCCGTGGAGCTGGCCAGTCGTTACAGGAAATCTTTCTCCAGGAGTGGAATTATCAATATTTTAGCCTATCATCGAGTCCTGGATATCGTCTCTAACGAGTATCCCTTCGATGAAAATATTATAAGCGCTTCAGTAGGACAATTTGATAGACAGATGGCCTACGTAAAAGCAAACTTTGATGTCTTGACCTTTTCAGAATTATATCATGCCTTACAAGTTAGCTCTCTTCCTAAAAGGCCGCTCATTATTACATTCGATGATGGGTACCGAGACAATTATTTATATGCCTATCCTATTATAAAGCGGCATGGCCTTCCGGCAACATTTTTTTTGACAACTGGATATATTGGGCATAAAGAGACTTTCTGGTTTGAAAAAGTCGCATATTGGATAAAGAATACCAGGAAGAAGTCTTTTAGGCTGAAGGCAGATCATGAGCATGAGTACTATATTTGCGACAATCGCAAAGAAGTGGTCAGATCGGTTCAGACACTGCTAAAGAATGTAAATGAAACAATACATGAAGACTTAATAGAACAGCTAGAAAACCAATTAGAGACTTCAATAATGGACTCAATGCCTGTCCGAACGCTTTCCTGGGAAGAGGTGCGAGAAATGTCCAAATGCGGAATTGAATTCGGGTCTCACTCGGTTTCGCATCTTAATTTGGCGGCGATTTCTAAGCCCCGATTAATGGAAGAGATTTATGGTTCCAAGGCGACCATCGAGAAAGAGGTTGGAGTGCCGGTAATAACCATTGCCTATCCATTCGGCGGAACTCATACCTACAATCCCGAAGTACAGGAAGTTACACAAAATGCAGGATACATTTTTGGTGTAACTAATGTCGAAGGGATTGGTCTCGTCTCGGCACTGGATCGCTTTGCGTTAAGGCGGATCGCCATTGAGAGGGATGTGCATATGAGCCTATTTCGGGCATTGCTGGAGTTGCCTAATGTATTCTTGTATAAAAAATAGTTTATTTGAATATCCTCAAGACCGCCAGAAAAGATGCCCTGACAATCGATCGAAAATGGGTAAAAGATAAATTCAGATTACTAAAAGAATTGGAACAGAATTACAGAAAGGAATGATATGATTGAGCTAAAAGAGGCATGAATGGACTCTGATATAACAATCATAGGCGCCGGAGTTATTGGGCTGGCAATTGCTTCAGAGTTAGCTGATAATAAATTAAATATATATATTTTGGAAAAAAATAACTCCTATGGCATGGAAATTAGCTCAAGAAATAGCGAAGTAATCCATGCCGGAATATATTATCCTCCGGAGTCATTAAAAGCGAAGTTTTGTGTTGAAGGCAATAGCATGCTCTATGAGATATGTACAAAAAACAAAATTCCTCATATGAAAATAGGCAAACTGATTATCGCGACGACAGAAAAAGAAATGGTAAAGATTGAGCAATTACTGCTCAATGCCAATAAAAATGGGGTCTCATCGCTTTCACTGTTAGAACGGAATACGATTCATCAGATGGAACCTAATGTGAGAGCATTTGGAGCTCTCTGTTCTCCTGAAACAGGGATAATAAGCGCTCATTCTCTTATGGATTATTTCTTCCGTAAAGCCAGGACAAAGGGGGCAGAAATAGTGTATGGAACGCGAGTTATCGGTATCGAAAAGCTTATGACTGGCTATAAGGTTCATACCTTGAATAGTGCCGGTGAAACCTTCGAATTTTCCTCTGAAAGGGTCATCAATGCATCTGGATTGCAATCAGATATCGTCGCAAAAATGATTGGGAGCGATTACGCCCTCCATTATTGTAAGGGTGATTACTTCAGTATTAATAATGTGAAAAGAGGGATAGTTCAAAGACTTATCTATCCGGTTCCTGAAGAAAATCATGCCGGTTTAGGCACACATCTTACGTTAGATCTGAGTGGACGTTTGAAGTTGGGTCCTGATGCAACTTATGTAAGCAGAATAGAAGATTACAAGGTTGATACAACAAAAAGAGATATATTTTATACGGCTGCCGTCCGGTTTCTCCCCTTTATTAGTAAAGAGGACATTGTTCCTGATATGGCCGGTATCAGACCCAAGCTCCAGGGGCCTGGTGAAAGCTTTCGCGATTTTGTTATCAGTGAGGATATGCCGGGTTTTATAAACCTTGTTGGGATAGAGTCTCCAGGACTCACAGCATCACCGGCAATCGCCAAGCACGTTAAAAACCTACTCAATTAGATAGAGGAGGAATTAATGAAAATTTTAATTACAGGAAATATGGGTTATGTTGGACCGTCGGTAGTTAATCGACTGCGCGCATCATCTCCAGACTCTGTGCTGGTTGGATATGACATCGGTTACTTTGGCAATTGCATAACAAGCGAAGAGGTACTTCCTGAGTGCAGGGTTGACCTCCAATATTTTGGAGACATCAGACAATTCCCGGAAGAGGTTTTGAGTGGTGTGGATGCTATAGTACACCTGGCGGGCATATCCAACGATCCAATTGGGAATAGATTTGAGGAGGTGACCCTGGATATCAATCACCGTGCAAGCATAGATCTAGCCAAGAAGGCCAGAGAGGCGGGAGTAAAGTCGTTTGTTTTTGCTTCCAGCTGCAGCATGTATGGTTCTGCTGATGACAGTGCAAGGGCTGAAAAATCCGCGCTAAATCCCCTTACTGCGTACGCGAGATCTAAGGTTTTTACGGAAAGAGACCTGGAACCGTTGGCTTCCGAGCGGTTCAAGATTACAAGCCTCAGATTTTCGACTGCTTGCGGATGGAGTGACAGATTGAGATTGGATTTGGTCCTTAATGATTTTGTGGCAGGAGCCGTTGCTTCAAAACGGATTACAATTCTGAGTGATGGAACTCCCTGGAGGCCATTAATAAATGTAAAAGATATGGCGCGAGCCATAGACTGGGCTATTAGCAGAGATATAGATCATGGAGGAGAATTTCTGGCGGTGAACGTTGGAAGCGATGAGTGGAACTATCAAGTTAAAGATCTGGCAGAGGCTGTTGCTAAGGTTATTCCAGATGTTGATATTTCTATGAATGATAATGCCCAGCCGGATAAGCGCTCTTACAGGGTGAGTTTCGACCTCTTCAGAAATCTGGCCCCTGCATACCAGCCGACTGTCGGTTTGATTGAATCGATTAAGGATCTGAAGGATGGTCTGGATGCAATGGGTTTTAAAAACGGAGATTTCCGAAATTCCAAGTATATGCGGCTTAAGATCCTGACCCAGCTCCAGGAAAAACAGTTACTGAATGAGAAACTCCAGTGGAATAAGGTGACGTAATGGAAGCTTTATGCCTCATTGCATTGGACGCGAGGGTAGGTATTTGGGGCCGCAGGTCGCAATGCTAACGCAAGAATACGAAATAGAAGGAAATAAACGTGCAGAAAGGCCCAATTTGTAGATTTTGTAGGTCTCCTTTACAGCATACGCTTGTTGATCTTGGCATGTCGCCGCTTTGTGAGAGTTATTTAACCGCAGAGCAATTGAACCGGATGGAACCATTTTATCCCCTCCGCGTCTACGTGTGTGAAAGGTGCTTCCTGGCTCAACTAGAAGAATATGTCAGCCCGGAGGCAATATTTAATGAATATGCCTATTTTTCTTCTTATGCAGATTCCTGGCTACAGCACGCAAAGCATTACACTGATTTGATGGTCGGGCGCTTTGAAATCAATGCGGAGAGTTTCGTGGTCGAACTCGCCAGTAATGACGGCTACTTGCTTCAATATTTTGTCGAGAAAGGAATTCCCGTTTTAGGAGTCGAACCAGCGGCAAATGTGGCTCGAGCTGCGATTGAGAAAGGAGTGCCTACAATTGTCAAGTTCTTTGGGGAAAGGTCTGCACTCGAAATGGCCGAGGAGGGCAAACAAGCCGATTTATTGATAGGCAACAATGTATTAGCTCAGGTGCCTGATCTTAATGATTTTGTTAAAGGCATGAAAATCCTTTTGAAGCCGAGGGGAGTCATCACCATGGAGTTCCCTCATCTGATTAAGTTAATGGAGGGAAATCAATTTGACACAATATACCACGAGCATTTCTCCTATTTCTCATTTATTGCTGTGGAAAAGATTTTTGCCGAACATGGAATGATTATATTTGATGTTGAGGAACTATTGACGCACGGCGGCTCCTTGAGGATTTATGCGAAACATACAGAAGACGTTACGAAGCCAATAGACGAAAGGGCCATAGAGCTCAAAAGGCGAGAAGAAAGAGCAGGGCTGACACAAATGAAGGCGTACGTCGAATTCTCTGAGAAAGTAAAGGAAACCAAGAGGAAACTGTTAGACTTTCTGATTGAAATTAAGCAGCGAGGGAAAACCATAGCGGGCTATGGCGCACCGGGCAAGGGTAACACGCTGCTTAATTACTGTGGAATAAGGACGGATTTTCTTGATTATACAGTTGATCGCAATCCCTATAAGCAGGGCAAATACACACCAGGTACGCACATCCCCATATTTAACCCGGACAAAATAAAAGAAACGCGCCCGGACTACGTTTTTATCCTGCCGTGGAACTTCAAAGAGGAGATTATGATTCAACTGGCATACATCAAGGACTGGAAGGGACAATTCATCGTTCCCATCCCGGAGGTTAAGGTGTATTCATGAGAATACTTTACATCCCAGAGGAAGTTGGCCGAGAGATGTATGCGCTGATAGCTGAGTTATATCCAATCTGCCGAAGCATTACCGGCAATGGCGTTCGAGAGACATTGAATATTATAAAAAAAAATATTCCGCTAACCATCCATGAGGTGCCTACAGGAACTCGAGTATTTGATTGGACAGTACCCAAAGAATGGAATATTAGAGATGCATATGTTAAGAATTTGAAAGGCGAAAAAATTATTGATTTTAGAAAATCCAACTTGCATATCGCCAGTTATAGTATCCCAATCCACAAAAAAATGTCTTTTGAAGATCTTCATCAACACCTGTTTACCTTGCCTGAATATCCGGATTGGATTCCCGTTAGGAATTTTTATTATAAAGAGAATTGGGGCTTTTGCCTTAGCCACAATCATCTGTCAGAACTTAAAGAAAAAGAATATGAGGTCTGTATTAATTCCTCATTAGAAGACGGCCATCTGACATATGGCGAATATTATCTCAAAGGGGAGAATTCAGATGAAATTCTAATATCATGTCACACTTGCCACCCTTCGCTCTGTAACGACAATCTTTCCGGTATCGCCATCGCCGTATTCCTTGCGAAACATCTTGGTATGATTTCAAGAAAATATTCATACAGATTTTTATTCATTCCCACAACAATAGGTTCAATCACTTGGTTGGCCCTAAATGAAACGAAACTCCATTTAATCAAGCATGGGTTGGTCCTGGCCTGCCTTGGAGACGCCGGTAGGTCGACCTACAAGAAAAGCCGTCGAGGCAATACAGAGATTGATAGAGCTGCAATTCATGTTTTAATGCATTCCGATAATGATTTTGAAATCTTGGACTTCTACCCTTTCGGCTATGATGAGCGGCAGTACTGTTCTCCGGGATTCGATCTTCCGGTTGGGTGCTTCATGAGAACACCACATGGTCGATTCCACGAATACCACACATCGGCGGATAATTTGGAATTTGTTAAACCATACTTCTTGGCAGATTCTTTGTTGAAATGTTTAAAAATATTTGATCTTCTTGAAAATAATTCTATGTACATTAATCAATACCCGAAATGCGAGCCCCAATTGGGTCAGCGCGGACTATATCGTCCATTAAACGAGCGTTACGAACCATCTATCGATGGACTTGCTATACTCTGGGTTTTGAATCTTTCGGATGGAGGACATAATTTGTTGGACATTGCCGAAAGATCAGGCATAAGTTTTGATGTAATCAAGAAAGCAGCAAACGAGTTGCATTTGCAGAATCTATTAAAAGAGATCACCGCGAGCGACCGGAAATAGGAGGATAAGAAATGTATTCTAATACAAATAGTACAAAACCATCACGAGATATACCATCTATAAGAGAGCAGCAGCAATATTGGGACACACGATGGGATAAAAACGGTCAGCCAAATACGTGGCAACTCAGGCGTGGTGATACGATTATGGAATTCCTACGTACTCTCCCGCTCGATCACCCTAAGATTCTTGACCTCGGTTGTGCGACAGGATGGTTTACTAAAAGGCTATCTCAGTTTGGCCAGGCTACCGGAATTGATCTCTCTGAAGTAGCAATATCATTGGCGAAATCACAGTTTCCAGACATTAAATTTATCTCAGGGAATATCTATGAAATTCCGATTTCTCAGGACTATTTTGACGTAGTTGTCTCTCAGGAGGTTATCGCTCATGTCGAAGATCAGATCGCTTTTTTAGAACGAATTGCCTATACTCTCAAACCAGGGGGATATCTGGTCGTTACCGCTGCCAATAAGATCGTCATGGAAAGGGTAGACTTTGGTCCTGACCCACGCGAACATATCAAACAGTGGTTGGATATGAGGACATTGAAACAATTGCTTGTGCCACACTTCAAAGTGCTTCGTACCACTTCTATTCTTCCAATGGGTCATCAAGGTTTTCTCAGGTTGATTAACTCTTATAAAGTCAATGCGGCATTAGGATTATTTATACCGCAGCGCTACCTTGAGAAACTGAAGGAGCGGGCAGGACTTGGATATTCACTTATTGTTCTTGCAAAAAAGAAGTAATAACCTGTTAGTCCATGATAAGACTCTTAGCACCTTTATATCGAATATATTGAACTCAAAATGAACAAACTTCACACAACGATAAGAATCGGCATTTTCGGGCATGTAGGAAATAAGAACCTTGGAGATGAAGCGATTCTTACCGCCGTTATTCAAAATATAAGAAAACGCTGTTCTGACGCAGAAATATATGGGTTTACGTTAAAACCGGATGATACGGAAGAGAGACATAAGATAAAAGCTTTCCCGATTCGAAGAATCACGCATTCCTATCGGTCAAAAGAGCGCGAAAGTTACTTATTTACTCAGGAAAAAATAGAGAGGAAGTTCACGCTCATGGGAAACATTAAAGTGCGATTAAAATCCATCCCTCTGTTTTACTCATTACTTAAGGTATTCCGGAAATCTTTGAGCATCGCTTGGAATGCTCCTATGGAACTGCGTTTTTTAATGTCATCATACAGGAAACTGAAAGGTCTTGACCTCCTGATCATCGCCGGCTCGCAACAATTGATCGATTTTATTGATGGCGCCTGGGGCCATCCTTATACGCTATTTAAGTGGTCGGTCATTGCCCGATTGGCGAGGGTAAAGATTGCGTTTGTTAGTGTAGGGGCCGGCCCTATCAAGACGAGGCTTGGAAAGATGTTTATTAAATTATCCCTAAAACTCTCTTCTTACTGTTCCTTTCGTGATAATAGTTCAAGACAAGTAATAGAGCGATTTGGGATTGATTTGAAAAACTCTGTTTATCCTGATCTGGTTTATAGTTTGGAGATTAAAGAGAAGCCTATATTGCCATCACTTAGAGAAGGTTCACTTATTGTTGGAATAAATCCAGTGCCTTTTTGTGATCCGGAATATTGGCCGGGCAGCAATATGGAGGTCTACAAAAAATACGTGACAAAATTAGCTGGTTTTGCATGCTGGCTTACCGAACGAGGACTATCTGTCTTGTTCTTTCCAACTCAGCTCAAACTGGATCCACCGGTTATCAATGATATTATGAAAATTATTAAAAATAACGGGGAGGGCCTCCATAAAGATATTATTGATTGGCCTATTAAGTCGTTTGATGACTTACTCTCTGCTATTTCGGTGATGAAGATAGTAGTTGCCACAAGGTTCCATGGTGTTGTCATACCAACCATACTTAATAAGCCTGTCCTAGGAATTGCGTACCATGATAAAACTTTTGATCTGATGACGCAGATAGGTCAAAGGGACTATGCGCTGGATATTTTTTCTTTTGATCTTGGCCTGCTCAAGGAGCGGTTTATTTCCTTAGAATCACAACATATGATGATCGTAAGTAAGGCAGCGAAAAAAATAGAGGCTCATCGGAAAGCACTGGATGTGCAGTACGACCGAGTACTCGGACTAATACAAAAAAGCAACTTAAATACTTATGAAATCATCCAGTAAACCATTAGTGAGCCTTGGAATGCTGGTATAAACTGTGAACGTAATCTTACGCACATATTGGACTCTCTCCCTGCACAGACATTTGATGTTCTGTTTTTTGTACGGAAATATTTTCTATGTGGAGGAAAATCTTAGCCTTTAGATATTGTATTGTAATTTTTTCCCTCATATTTTTTTTATTTGTGGGAAACTCCAATTCCAAGATACCGACTCGCACCTCAATGAAATGGATGCACCTTTCCAGTAAGAATGGGGGAATTCCCGGACTTGGTCCCTCCAAAGACCAGACGTCAACCTTAGTGATGGATGTGGACAAGGACGGTGTCAATGACTTTATCATCGCCAATCGTGAAGAGGGGCCATCGGTTTCATGGTTTCGCCGAAATGTAACTGGATGGAAAAAATATTTAATTGATACTTCATTTCTGAACATTGGGGTAGGCGGAGTATCGCTCGATATAGATGGAGACGGTGACCTTGACATTATCTTCGGGGCCGACGCAGAGGATAATAAGATATGGTGGTGGGAGAATCCATATCCAAATTTCGAACCAAACATCCCTTGGACTCGCCGCGAGATAAAGAATACAGGCAAATCACAGCATCACGACCAGATCGCAGGAGATTTTAACGGAGATGGAAAACCTGAGTTAATTTTTTGGAACCAAAAAGCAAAAAAACTCTTTATAGCCCAGATCCCTATCGATCCAAAGC
>CAZYNY010000010.1:39062-41384 GCA_964648095.1 uncultured Nitrospirota bacterium
AAGCACACCAATTCATGGTCATACGCTGAAATTTTTTCGTGGGATTCCGGAATATGTGAGGGTTTGGCAAAGTCGGATATTGATGGGGACGGGAAGCTGGATATTGTTGGGTGTGGACATTGGTTTAAACATAATGGTGAAAACAATTATATTCCCAACATAATCGATCAAACTCAAATGTTTTCTAGGGTTGCTGTCGGGCAATTGAAGAAAGGTGGATGGCCGGAGGTGGTTTTTGTGATTGGCGATGGATCCGGCCGTTTGAAGTGGTATGAATGGAAAGGCAAAGAGTGGGTTGGGTACGATCTCTTGGGGGTTGATGTCATGCACGGACATAGTCTTGTAGCGGCTGATATTGATGGTGACGGAAATTTGGACATCTTTTGTGCTGAGATGAGGCAGTGGAACAAGTTCGTTGATGATAACCCTAATGCAAAGATGTGGATTTTCTGGGGAGATGGTAAGGGCAATTTTAAGAAAGAAGAGATTGCAACCGGTTATGATAATCATGAAACAAGGGTGGCAGACCTGGATGGCGATGGGGACCTTGATTTATTGATAAAACCGTTCGTTCGGGATGTTCCCAGAGTAGATGTTTGGCTAAACAATGGATTGGATTATAAAAAAAGTAAATTAAGCCTTGATAAATGGCAACGGCATCTCGTAGATCAGGATAAACCTTGGCGTTCTGTCTTTATCGACGGTGCCGACATGGACGGCGACGGAAAAAAAGATATTGTGACTGGTGGATGGTGGTATAAAAACCCCGGCCGAGTTGATGGTTATTGGGAGCGCTATATAATCGGTTTCCCTCTTAATAATATGGCGATCATATATGATTTTGACGGCGATGGTGACAAGGATGTTCTGGGTACCGAAGGAAAGGGTTCTGAAGAAAATGCCAATTTCGTTTGGGCCCGCAACAACGGGAAGGGATCTTTCGTCATCTTCAACAACATTGAAAAAGCGAGAGGCGATTTTTTACAAGGTGTTGCGGCAGCACCGTTTAAAAACCTATCAAGAATTGAGGTGGCCCTTTCCTGGCATGAAGCGGGTCACGGAATTCAAATGTTTACGGTTCCACCTGATCCTTTCTACGGAGTGTGGACTTGGCGCAAGATTTCGGATGAGTCTCAGGACGAACAGTTGAGTATGGGCGACATCGATAGAAATGGTGCTATAGATTTACTATTGGGAACCCGATGGCTTTGTAACGATTGTCCCTTGTCCAGGGTATCGTGGTTAAAATGGTTTTTCCGGAGCTATCCTCGTTTGGCAGGTGCTTTTGATAGACGCATTGGATCGAACGGATTAAAATGGAGGCTGCAATCAATCGATGAAGAAACTGGAAATCCCGACCGAAATCGCTTAGCCGATATAAATGGGGACGGACGATTAGATGCAGTGGTTGGATTTGAGGCCATTAATGTTCCTGGTGATTTGGTTTGGTACGAGCAGCCTGTATCAATTACGTCTGACTGGAAGAAACATTCGATTGCTAAAGTTATCGGACCCATGAGTTTGGATGTTGTTGATATGGATGGTGATGGAGATTTGGATGTGCTCATAGGGGAGCATAATCTTAAAGATCCTTCAAGTGCAAAACTGTTTATATTTGAGAATTTAGACGGAAAAGGTATCTCTTGGGTTCCGCATGTTATATATACGGGGGATGAGCATCACGATGGTGCTATTGCGGTAGATATAGATAATGATGGGGACCTTGACATCGTGTCGATTGGGTGGGGGCACAATAAAGTTCTTCTTTACGAGAACAAGACGATTAATCAATAATCCAATTTCTGATAATGATTACAAAACATGTAATTAGACCACGGGTTAGTATTGGAATGCCGGTATTCAACGGCGAACGTTATATTGCCGAAACACTGGATTCTCTCCTCGTGCAGACGTTTGAAGACTTTGAACTTATTATTAGCGACAATGCATCAACCGATCAAACAGAACAGATCTGTAGATCCTATGTTCATAGGGACCGGAGGGTCCGATATTTCCGCAATTCTATTAATCTCGGGGCTGCCGCAAACTATCGGCTTTCTTTTGAGCTTTCATCAGGAAAATATTTCAGATGGGCTAATTCTGATGATTTGTTCGCTGCAGAATCTCTGGCTCGCTGCGTTGAAGTACTTGACCATGAACCTGCGGTTGTCCTTGTTTATCCTAAAACAAAGTTTATTGATGAGTATGGCCTGTTTATTTCGGATTATGAAGATAATCTGAACCTTCAATCAAATAGCGCAAGTGAGCGTTTTGTTCAGGTCTTTGAGAGGTTAGGATATGTCAATGCCATTTATGGATTAA
>CAZYNY010000011.1:0-39476 GCA_964648095.1 uncultured Nitrospirota bacterium
TGAGGTTAAGAACTTCCTTAACCTTAACCTAAACCTCAACCTGCTCTTCTCCCTTGACCTCAACCTGTTTTTTCCAGGTAGCCGAATGAAGGCAAATTGGTATGAGGCCCACAAGAGGAAGTCATCCAGATGGGAGAGACCGGCAATGATAACACTGCGGCAATTCTCGAATAAGCCCGAAAACATACCAGCGATTGCATCATGGTATCTGGCCGACCTCGGCGAAGCCCGCGGTAAACAGGAACTCTTTACCAGACAGGCACCGCAGAGGCTTAAGGTTTTGCGGGAACATGCACTCATAGAGAGCGCGGTTTCATCAAACCGCATAGAAGGCGTGACCGTTGATCAGACCCGTATCCGTACCATTGTGCTTGGCAAGTCGCACCTGCGTGACCGCGATGAAGAGGAAGTAAGAGGCTATCGCAATGCCCTTAAGATGATTCACGAACATGGCGCAAAATTGCCGGTATCGGAGGATACTATACTGAGGCTGCATAAACTGATAAAGGGTGACATTGGGGATGCAGGGCAGTACAAGGAAAAAGACAGCGACATTATTGAAAAATACCCTGATGGGACATCCCGTGTGCGATTCAGGACGGTCTCCCCGGCAAAAACCCCTGCATACATGGCGGAACTTATTGAACTATGGGGTCAGTGCCTGCGTGAAAGATGGGTACACCCTTTGGTTGCATTGGCAGGATTCAATCTTGATTTCCTCTGCATCCATCCATTCAGGGATGGCAATGGTAGGGTATCAAGGCTCTTGCTTCTGCTCCAGTTGTATCATCTCGGCTATGAGGCGGGAAGGTATATCAGCATAGAGAGGATTATAGAGCAGAGCAAAGGTCGCTATTATGAGACGCTGGAACAAAGTTCACAGGGCTGGCACGAACGGAAACACGATCCCTGGCCATACATAAACTACCTTCTTTTCACCCTTAAGACTGCATATCGTGAATTCGAGGATCGTGTCGGACAATTGAGAACGCCGAAAGGCGCTAAGACCGAACTCGTCAAATCGGCCATTGATTCATTTACAGGTGAATTCTCCCTGTCTGATCTTGAACGGGCATGCCCTGGTGTCAGCAGGGATATGATTCGCGTGGTGCTCCGGGAACTTCAGGGGCGTAAAGAAGTAGAGTGCCTTAGCCGGGGGCCGGGGGCGCTTTGGAGGAAAAGGGGTAATATCTCTAAAAGAGGGTAATAAAGAGGGTAATGTTACAAAATGGCGGGCTGTTGATAAGATAATCATATCACGAAAAACCGAAGTAATAAGAATATGGATGTTATGACACAAACGATGCAGGTAAGAGAGGGTTTGCCACCGTACGTCCGATTGCGGTTGCTTCAAAGTGATCTTCCCCCGATATTGCGGACACACTGAAGGGTTAGGTAGAATAATTAACCTGGGAGGTGTGAAATGGCTTTTGTTATGATGTTTACTGGGTGGGAGGAGTTTCTGGAAGATACCTTTGAATACTACTTGATATCAGACCGGAAAATTGTGGGCCGAACTCAGAAAGTACAGGTTGTCGATTTAGGAACTGCACGGGATGTGATAAGAGGTACGCGTCCTTACGTTGAATGGTCGGATGCAAATCAGGTGCGCCAACGGGCCAAAATATTTTTCAGGGATGGTGAGCCCTATGAGACTGTACTTAGCTCTATTTCCAGCTATCTTGATAAAATGCGGGTAATTCGTAATAGATGTGTTCATTGTTCCCAACACGCTGCTGATCAGTATGAGAAGGTAATACGCCAGATACTTGGGAGTGGAAAGAAGTTTGTGCCAGGGCAATTCCTCCTTTTTCCTCCTCCAGCTTCCTTACTACCACCAGGGAAGACACTAAACTATAATTCTACCTTCGAGCTATTCGCAGCTGTTCTCATGACCGCCTGTTCCCAAATTGCCCCAGTGAAGAAAGCATGAATGATCGAAGGATCACAGAAGACTATCTGCCTATCAAGGCCATTAGTGTAGTGAGGAGACATCGAGGAAGAAGTCTGTTAGGAGGGAGCATAAATCCTCGCATAGTCTCTGGTGGGCAAGGCGGCCACTGGCCTGCCGGTCGATGCTTTTGGCACTTCTTCTACCTGACCCGTGTGATGCTCATTGTCCGGAAGACTTTAAAGAAAAAGCCAGGGGACTTTTACCCAAAGTCCAGGGAGCTGTCGGGCCAAAAGATGAAGTTGCCCTTGCCCAATCCTTCCCATGCACGCACAACAACAAAGAACTCCCTTTTGACTGGAACTGCGAATTGTTTTTTAGTAGAAAGATAAGACATGTTGGTATATAATCTATACAACTTAATGAAACAATCTACCAAATCGTTGGAAGTTGAGGTGGATAATTTAATCAAATAATCCTATGACAAAAGCACACCAAGACATTACTGAAAGGATCAATTCGCTTGCTTCTAAGTATTCGGAAACCCTTAAAACGGTAATGGATGCACGGATCACCGAAATGGAGTTGGATGATAATTCGCACTATTTGCTTTATAGAGTTTTGGGAGTAACAAACACAGAAGGAAAGTTGATAGATGAATACCAAAACAAGGGTCGGTTCTTATATAAGTATGCTGGTTCATTTTTGGAAGAAGCCGCTATTCTCTGTTTTGAAGAAAAATATCCAAACGCTAAAAGAAAATTAAGGATACCCAATAAGTTGGGTACTCGCCCCTCTACTTTTGAGATTGATTGTTTGGTGGGTAAAGAAGCCTTTGAGATTAAATGGCGGGATGCTGCCACAGACGGTGATCATATAACCAAGGAACATACTCGGATCAAAAATATAAAAAATGCGGGTTATAAACCTATCCGCATCATGTTTTACTATCCAAATAGAAAGCAAGCAATACGAATACAGGAAACTTTGAAAACTATCTACGCCGGAGTTGGCGGCGCGTATTACTTTGGCAAAGGAGCTTGGGAGATCATCAAAAAGAAAACGGGCGTTGATTTGTTAAGCATCTTAGAAAAAATAGCTAAAAGTAGAACAAAAGGCTTATGATACTTCAAGGAGATTGTTTATCAGAACTCAAAAAAATAGGCTGCAAGTCTGTTGGTCTGATTTACCTTGATCCCCCCTTCTTTTCGCAAAAGAAACATTCCTTGAAGCCACGCGATAACTCAAAAGAATATTCGTTTGAAGACACTTGGAAAAACATTGAAAGCTACAAAAACTACATTCAAGAAAGATTAGTTGAGTGCAAAAGAGTCCTTAGAGATACGGGCAGTATTTTTCTGCACTGCGATAGGACTGCCTCTCATTATCTTCGCGTTGCTCTTGATGACGTTTTTGGCGTGCAAAATTTTCAAAGCGAAATAGTATGGGCATACAAAAGATGGTCTAATTCTAAAAAGGGATTGTTGAATACCCATCAAATAATTTATTTCTATGGCAAGACTGCAAATTTTAAATTCAATAAAGTTTTTGAGGCATACTCTCCGACAACAAACATTGATCAAATTTTTCAGAAAAGAGTGCGCGACGAGAACGGAAAGACAAAATATAAGAAGACAGATAACGGTGATTATGAACTTATCGAACAAAAAATGGGTGTCCCTCTGTCTGATGTATGGGAAATTCCATATTTAAACCCAAAGGCAAAGGAAAGGGTGGGTTATCCGACACAAAAACCGATCATTCTACTTGAGCGAATAATTCAGCTTGTAACTGATAAAGGTGATGTCGTCCTCGATCCATTTTGTGGAAGCGGCACAACTCTGGTCGCTGCCGCGTTGCTAGATCGACAATATATTGGAATTGATATATCGCATGACGCTATTGAGTTAACAAAAAAACGATTAGCAAATCCCATCAAATCTGATTCTTCCTTACTCAAGAACGGTAAAGATTCTTACTTGAATCAAGACAAGAATATCTTAGGAATTTTGCGGGTGATAGAAGCAGAGCCAGTACAAAGAAACAGAGGAATTGATGGATTTCTTAAGATTAAAAATGCGATGAAGCCTGTGCCTATAAGAATTCAACGCGGATCAGAAAGTTTAGAGGGCGCTAAAAATCTATTACTGAAAGCAAGCAGGAAAAATGGTTTTAAATTAGCTGTTCTGCTGAAAACCAACGATAATACCGAATCTACATTGTTTAGTTTTCCAGAAGTTGAGAATAAAAACCTTTTTATTGTTGAAAACATATCAATGATTCCAAGCCTGAAAAATAAGCTCGAAACGCTTGTATGATTTGCAAAAATTTATGGCTACCACAACACTTTCACTGAAGTACAGACCAATCAAAATAAGGTTTTTGGTACGCAATGAGAGCGTTGATGACCTAGTAAAAGCTGCAGGTATAAATACTTTGTTGTGGAGTGGTATTCGCAGCCCTATTATTCCTGTCCCTGTGATAAACAAGGACTTTTCTAATCAACTAATAAGCTTCTTTTTATGGTTTCCGACAACACTACCAATCAACTGAAAGCGGCTCTTGAGGAATGTGCCTGTTTGCGGGATGAAAACAGAAGGCTCCGGACACTTCTAGGCATATCGGAAGAAAAGACTACGGAACATTCTGCTGTACCAAATAGCTTATCTCCGGATGAGAAGGTGGCGATCTTTCGTAGCCTATTCCGGGGCAGGGAAGATGTTTATCCTGTCAGATGGGAAACAGTAAGCGGAAAATCGGGCTATTTCCCTGCCTGCGCCAACGAATGGGTTCGACCCATGTGCGGAAAACCAAGGGTGAAGTGCTCGGAATGCGAAAGCCGTGTACTCCTTCCAGTAACCGATGAGGTAATAAATAGCCATCTTATAGGCAAGCACACCATTGGTATTTACCCGCTACTTTCAGACGAGACATGCTGGTTCCTTGCAGTGGATTTTGACAAGACCACATGGATGGAAGATGCCGGGGCGTTTCTAAAGACATGCGATGAGATGGCAATTCCATCTGCCCTTGAGCGTTCTCGTTCCGGTAACGGCGGTCATGTCTGGATATTCTTCGAATCTCCTATTCAGGCGTCCCTCGCAAGAAAGCTAGGATCAGCTGTCCTCACATATACGATGGAGAGGTATCCCCAAATAGGCTTGAACTCCTACGATCGGTTCTTTCCGAACCAGGATACCATGCCGAAAGGAGGATTCGGAAGCCTCATAGCACTTCCGCTTCAACGCAGACCGAGGGATAAGGGCAATACCCTGTTTCTTGATAAGGATTTTAACCCCTATCCTGACCAGTGGGCTTTTCTTTCCTGTGTCAGGAAGATGAATCAAGGAGAAATTGAATCCCTTGTTTGCGATGCCCAGCGCCAAGGGAAAATCATTGATGTGCGGATGAGCTTCACCGAGGAGGGAAGCGAAGACCCATGGACGCTTCCGCCGTCCGGCAGGGAGGTGGAAGAGACAATCGAAGGGCCATTTCCGGAAAAGGTCAATATCGTCATCGGGAATATGGTTTTTGTAGAAAAAGAGGGCCTGCCTCCAGGCATGATCAACCAGCTCATCCGCCTTGCAGCCTTTCAAAACCCTGAGTTTTATAAGACCCAAGCCATGCGCCTTTCGACTTTCGGGAAGCCGAGGATAATATCCTGTGCCGAGGACTTCAAACGCCATTTAGGGCTTCCAAGAGGGGTTCTCGATGAAGTGCTTTCGCTTCTTAAAGCCCACGGCATTAAGGTCGATATCAGGGATAAGCGGTTTTCAGGAGTGATCATTGAGGCCAGTTTCCAAAGAGAACTCCGGCCCCTCCAGAAAGAGGCCTCGCAAGCCATACTTAAGCACGATATCGGCGTGTTAAGCGCACCCACAGCATTCGGAAAGACTGTTGTTGCCGCATACCTAATTGCAGAGCGAAAAGTGAATACGCTTGTCCTGGTTCATAGAAGACTTCTCATGGATCAGTGGTATGAGAGATTGAAGTTATTTTTGACGACGAAACAAAT
The DNA here is from genome assembly GCA_964648095.1 of uncultured Nitrospirota bacterium. GTDB lineage: Bacteria > Nitrospirota > Nitrospiria > JACRHA01 > JACRHA01 > JACRHA01. The sequence continues at coordinate 5,907 of CAZYNY010000011.1, forward strand.
AGGAAGAGTAGGAGGCGGGAAAAACGAAAGAACCGGTCTTATCGATGTGGGGATGATTCAAAGTCTGAGCCGGAAGGGAGTAGTCAAGGACCTTGTGGCCGAGTATGGCCAGGTCATAGTTGATGAATGCCACCATGTCTCTGCGTTCAGCTTCGAGCAGGTACTCAAGCAAGCGAAAGCGAGGTATGTTACAGGGCTCACTGCCACGCCTGTCCGGAAGGATGGCCACCATCCGATTATCATGATGCAGTGCGGGCCAATACGCTTCAGAGGAGACGCAAGAAAGCAGGCAAAGGAAAGGCCTTTCGAGCATGTTGTCGTTCCAAGACATACGGGTTTCCGGATGCCCGATGGTGCCGAAGACGGTATCCAACCAGTATATACGGCCATAATGAGGGACGAGCATAGAAACAACCTGATAATCAACGACCTTCTCACTACCCTTGAAGTGGGATGCTCACCGCTTCTTCTTACCGAGCGAACCGAGCACTTGGAGGAGTTTGCCAGGCGGCTCAAAGGCTTTGCCAGGAACGTAATTGTACTTAAAGGCGGAACAGGCAAAAAGGAGCGAAAGGCATTGTCTCAGCAGATTGCCTCTATTCCCGATGAAGAAGAAAGGGTGCTTATTGCTACGGGAAGATACATCGGTGAGGGGTTTGATGATGCCCGTCTTGATACCTTGTTCCTCGCCATGCCTATTTCATGGCGGGGCACGCTTCAGCAATATGCGGGCCGCCTTCATCGCCTCCATGACAATAAAAAGGTTGTCAGAATATACGACTATGTGGATAGCAATGTCCCCATGCTCATGCGCATGTATGAGAAAAGACTTAAAGGGTATAGGGCGATTGGATACCCAGTAGCAGATGGTAGACCATAAACAGCCCCATCTCTACTGTAGGGCTTTTCAAGGATAAGGGATATGGAGTAACCGGCCGTGGGGATCTACTCAGCGAGCAAGGCGAGCGTTGAGGGGGAGGCTCCATCCGGCTTTGCCGGTGGAGGGGGCGACGCAAGCCCCGATAATAGATAAATTTCCTTGTAATATATAGGCTTCTTAGCTAAAATAGGGATCAGGAGGCTGCATATGCAGCTTTTTTATTTTAGTTTAATATGAAGAAAAATAAAGATGTAAAGATCCTGGTTGCAAATGACGATGGGGTCCATTCAAAAGGGCTTCATATCCTTGCAAAGCATCTGATGTCCCTCGGAGATGTATGTATAGTTGCCCCTGACAGGGAGCGGACCGCTGCCGGGCACTCACTTACGCTTCATAAGCCTTTACGCATAGAGGTGGTAGGGGAGAAGATTTTCAGTCTTAACGGGACCCCTACCGATTGCATAACACTTGGCGTGAACAATATTATGGGGGGGAGGCCCGACCTTATTGTTTCCGGTATCAACAAAGGGGGAAACCTCGGAGATGATATTACCTACTCAGGGACAGTATCGGCTGCCATGGAAGGTACATTATTAGGGATTCCATCCTTTGCCATGTCACAGGTTGCCGACGACGACTTCCAGTTTGATGTGGCGGCAGAATTTGCCTTGCACCTTGCGAAGCTCATAATATGGCATGGACTTTCAAAGGGGACATTCCTGAATGTGAATGTGCCTAACCTTCCGTGGAGCAGGATAAAGGGGGTAAGGTTGACGTCACTTGGAAAGAGGATATACGACCAGAACATGATAGTTGAAAAGGTGGATCCGAGAGGGAAGAAATACTACTGGATCGGGAGTAACAGCGTTAAATGGGAGGAGAGGAAAGATACGGATAATATTGCAATAGAAGAGTCAATGATATCAGTAACTCCGATACACCTTGATCTTACAGATTATTCATCAATAAAGAGGTTAAAGGAGTGGGAGGGGGAATTGAGTAAGAATATAAAAAGGGGGAGGGGGCGACGTGAGTCCCTTTAAAACAGAGAAGTTCGATGTAATAATAGTAGGAACCGGTCCGGCCGGGATCTTTGCGGCACTTGAACTGGCTCAGCATGCCCCTGGAATACGCATACTTCTTCTGGATAAGGGCGCTGATCTTGATTCCAGGGTTGCACAAAGATCCGCCTCAAAAGAGAGTGTCATGGATTCATATCTCTCCGGATGGGGCGGTGCAGGCGCATTTTCGGACGGCAAATTAAATCTTACCTCTGAGGTCGGAGGATGCCTTAATGAATACATGGAGGAGATGGAACTCCTCAACCTGATAGACTATGTTGACAGTCTGTACCTGAAATTCGGGGCCCCGAAGGAACTCCATGGGACAAAGAGGGATGAGATAGGGAAGATTACAGAGGCTGCCGCCAGAAATGATCTTAAGCTGATACCTTTCAAGATCAGGCATCTTGGTACAGATCTGTGTGTGCCGGTACTTAAGAAGATCAGGGATGAATTAACGGGTAAGGTTGAGATAAGACTAGATACCTGTGCGGAAGAGATACTGGTGGATAGGGAAAAGGTAACCGGAATCAGGACGGGAGATGGGTCAGAGATCCATGGCGAATATGTCATTATGGCGCCGGGACGAGGCGGCGCGGAATGGCTTGGGCGGGTGGCTAAGAGTTTGAATCTGACCACCCTGATAAACCCTGTAGACATCGGAGTAAGGGTTGAAGTGCCTGCCTCTGTGATGAAGGACATTACTGATGTGGTATACGAGTCAAAATTTGTTTTTTATTCAAAGAGGTTTGATGATCAGGTCCGCACATTCTGCATGAACCCCTATGGCGAGGTTATAAAGGAGTCGAGCCGCGGGATGTTTACTGTTAACGGCCACAGTTATTCCAATAAAAGGACCGAGAATACAAACTTTGCCATCCTTGTAAGCACCTTATTCACAGAGCCCTTCCATGAGCCTATTGAGTATGGGCAATATATAGCCAGGCTTGCAAACCTCCTTGGCGGAGGGGTGATTGTCCAGAGACTGGGCGATCTTATGCATGGCAGGAGATCTACAACGGAAAGGATCGGGAAGGGGATAATAAGCCCTACCCTTGAAGGCGCTACCCCGGGAGATCTCAGCTTTGTAATTCCTTATAGGTATCTTTGTGATATTATGGAGATGCTGGAGGCATTGGATAAGATAGCCCCCGGGGTAAATTCAAGGCATACTCTCCTATACGGGGTAGAGGTAAAGTTCTATTCCATGAGGATATTGCTGACCAGAGAACTTGAGACCCAGGTGAAGAACCTCTTTGCTATAGGTGACGGGGCGGGGATAACAAGGGGTCTTATGCAGGCATCTGTCTCCGGTATTGTAGCGGCAAGGTCGATCTTAAAGAGGGCTGGTGTCTATTAATTACGAAAGAGCCCGCAAGAGGATGGTAGAGGAGCAGCTTATCCCAAGGGGTATCAGGGATAAGCGCATCCTGGATGCTATAGGAAAGGTGCCAAGGCATATTTTTATCGAGGAGGCCCTGTGGGACAGGGCATATGGTGATCATGCCCTCCCTATAGGCGAGAGGCAGTCCATATCTCAGCCCTACATGGTTGCATTGATGACCGAGGCCTTAGAGTTAACCGGAACGGAGAGGGTACTTGAAATAGGAACAGGATCAGGCTACCAGACAGCTATACTTGCTGAACTTGCGGCAAAGGTCTACTCAATTGAAAGGATAAAGGTCCTTGCCCACAGGGCCAGGATGATTTTGGACGAACTCGACTACCTGAATATTGTAATAAAGGTCTTTGACGGTACCTATGGTTGGCCTGATGAGGCGCCATTTGACGCGATAATAGTAACTGCCGGGGCGCCGGCTATACCTCAGGCTTATATTGAACAATTAAAAGATGGCGGCAGGATCATAATCCCTGTAGGGGATCGATCTTCCCAGGTCCTGAAGAAGGGCGTTAAAAAGGAAGGAGTGATTGTATTAAAAGAACTTACAAGCTGTTTATTTGTCCCTTTGGTAGGGACCTTTGCATGGAAAAAAGAGGAGAATAATGATAGGCTTAATAATAACTAAGGTAAGCCTCTTTATCCTTTTTTCTATATCAAGCTTCGGATATGCGGGAATTATTGTCATGATGGCTATTGAGTCGGCCTCTATCCCGCTGCCAAGCGAGATCATCATGCCCTTTGCAGGCTATCTTGCAGGAAGGGGAGATTTTAACCTGATATTAGTCGCGTTAAGCGGCGCCTTTGGTTGTCTTGTGGGATCTATGGCTGCTTATATGGCCGGCAAATACGGCGGGCGGCCGTGGATTGAGAGGTACGGAAGATATCTGCTTATTTCCAGGAGAGACCTAGAAAGGGCAGAGGGATGGTTCTCAAGGTACGGAGAGCTTATTATATTCTTTTCCAGGCTCCTTCCTGTTGTGCGCACCTTCATATCCCTGCCGGCCGGCGTAGCCGGAATGAATGTCCTTAGATTTGCAGTATATACCTTCATTGGATCTATACCATGGTGTTTTGGGCTTGCATATATCGGGGCCGTCCTTGGGGAAAACTGGCATATGCTTGAGGGCTATTTCCATAAGTTTGATCTATTGATAGGGCTGGGAATACTGGCGACAATAATCTACATAGCCTGGCACCACAGGCCTGATTTTATGCGTGCCTGATAGCGGGGGGTTGAAGTGCTAAGGGTCTATAATACATTGAGCGGCAGGAAAGAGGAGTTCCGGCCTGATTCCGGGAAGATCAGGATGTATGTGTGCGGGCCTACAGTTTATGACTTAAGCCATCTGGGGCATGCCAGGAGCGCCGTTGCCTTTGATGTGATCTACCGTTATCTTAAATACAGGGGATATGAGGTCTCATACACACGGAATTATACCGACATTGATGATAAGATAATAAATCGTGCCAACAGGGAAGGTGTATCATCCCAGGAAATAGCTGAGCGGTATATAAAGGCCTTTGATGAGGATATGGAGAGTCTGGGAGTTGAGGTTCCGACATACAGGCCGAAGGCGACAGAAACGATCCCTGAGATCCTGGGCGTGATCCAGGCCTTGTTAGATAAGGACTGTGCCTATATTATCGATGGTGATGTCTACTATTCTGTCAGAAAGTTTGATGGATATGGAAGGCTTTCAGGCAAAAATATTGAGGAACTTGAGGCCGGGGCCAGGGTTGAGGTGGATGAGAGGAAGAGAGATCCGCTTGATTTTGCCCTCTGGAAGGCGAGCAAAGAGGGAGAACCTTCGTGGGATAGTCCCTGGGGAAAAGGACGACCGGGATGGCACATAGAGTGCTCGGCTATGAGCCGGAAATATCTTGGGGAGACCATTGACATCCACGGGGGCGGAAGGGACCTTATATTCCCGCATCATGAAAATGAGATTGCACAGTCAGAGGCCGCAACAGGAAGGCCTTTTGTCAGGTACTGGCTTCATAATGGTTTTGTTAATATCCAAAAGGAGAAGATGAGTAAATCCCTGGGAAATATCCTTAACATCAGGGATATCCTGCATGCCTGCCCGGCCGAGGCTGTAAGGCTTTTCCTCCTTTCAAGCCAGTACAGGTCTCCCATAGATTATAACCAAGAGGTGCTGAAGGAGGCCGATGCAGCACTCGATAGGTTTTATGCAACCCTTGAGAGGATCGAGAGATACCTCATTAGTGTTGAGGTTAAGGGTGTAAGTGCAGGACACTCACTCAGGGATAAATTTGAGACTGATATGGATGATGACTTTAATTCGGCCTCGGTTATCGGCTCGGTCTTTAATGCCATAAAAGAAGCCAACCGTATGTTGGATGATGCAGATTCAGGGAAGAGTAATCCGAAAAAAACCGCCTCCCTTCTTTCGGGTTTCAGGGAGGATTTCAGGACAATCGGTTCTGTCCTGGGGGTTTTTAATAAAGGGTCTGCCACATATCTCGAAGAAAAGAAGAGGGGCATCTCCATTTTACCTGAGGAGATAGAAGGGTTCATTAGGGAAAGAAATGAAGCGAGGTCCAAAGGGGACTGGGAGAAGGCAGATAAGATAAGGATAGATTTGGGGGAAAGGGGCATTGTCCTGGAGGATTATACCGGAGGTACACGTTGGAAGGTCCGGTGATGAAGGATGAAGGTCTGATATATGGTATTAATCCGCTCCTGGAGGCATTGAGGTCAGGCGGAAGGAGGTTTAACAAGGTCTATTTGCTTAAGGGGAGAAAGGATAAAGATATGGATGAGATTGTCCTTTTGGCTAAAAGACTGGGGGCCACCATCTATTATGAACCCAGAGAGATACTCGACAGGATCGCACCCCATAAAAGGCATCAGGGCGCTGTTGGAATGGTCTCGCCCAAGGAGTATGCAACAATCGAAGATATTTTAGATGCGGCAAGATCCAGGGATGAAGTACCCTTTATTTTAATAATCGATGGGATAGACGACCCGAGGAACCTTGGTGCAATTATAAGGAGCGCTGAAGGGGCAGGGGTCCATGGGATAGTTATCCCTGAGAGGCGTTCGGTCGGTATTACAGATCTGGTCTCAAAGGCATCTGCGGGGGCAGTGGAATACATGCCTGTGGCAAAGGTAGTAAATATAGTGAGGGTCATAGATCTCCTGAAGGATAATGGATTCTGGATAATTGGTCTTGACGCAGGAAGGGAAAAATCCTATCTTGAATTTGATTATTGTGTTCCGATCGGCGCCGTTATTGGAAATGAGGGGAGCGGCATAAGGAGGCTTGCCCTTGAGAGATGCGATGAGGTTGTCTCGATTCCGTGTAAAGGAAGGGTTTCCTCGTTAAATGTCTCTGTAGCGGCAAGTATCTTTGCCTATGAGGTCTTAAGACAACGCGGGATGGAAAGTAAAGATGGAAGATCTGTCAGGAAATCTTAAGGATGGTGATCTCCTGGGGCTGCTTGAGAGGCTTCAGGCATCAAAAGAGACCGGGATACTCACTATCAGAAATGGAAAGGAGATCCGATCGATCTACATAAAGGACGGAAAGATCATATCAGCCTCATCCAGTCTTATAGAGGAACGGCTCGGCGAGATGCTTGTCAAAGCCGGGATTATTACCCAGAGAGAGTATGATATATCAGTTGATATATTAAAGAAGACAGGAAAGAGGCAGGGCGCTATCCTTGTAGATGCAGGATTTCTGACATCAAAGGATCTCTTTGAGGGACTGAAATATCAGGTGAAGGAGATAATCTCCAATGCCTTCCTGCAGGATGAAGGGGAATACGCGTACGTCCCCGGGCAGATCCCACGGCAGGTAATCCCGCTTCAGGTAGATACTGTTGAGCTTATTTCTGAGGTAATAAAGCGGCTAAAAGAGGAATAGCTTCTCTACCTTTCTTCTGCAAAGGAGAGGAGGGCGAGGTTCCTTGCCTTTCTTATTGCGGCTGTTATCAAACGCTGATGCTTGGCGCAGTTGCCTGAGATCCTGCGTGGCATTATCTTGCCCCTTTCCGACTGATAACTCTTCAATAGCAGCACATCTTTATAATCAATGGGCGCCTGCTTGTCTGTACAGAATCTGCAAACCCTCCTGCGCTGAAAATATTTAGGCTTTTCTATCATAATCTCCTCTTAAATTAAAATTTAGATACTTAACGTGTTGTCAATCCCAAAGTTAAAGATTAAAATGGTACATCATTTTCATGGTCTGATTGAGAGGGACCTGCTGTATCGTCAGGCAAGGCGTCCTTCGATGGATCTCCCCTCTTGGACAGGAATCTTATCGACTGGGCAACTACCTCATGTTTGCTCCTCTTTTGACCATCCTCTGTCTCCCATCTCCTTTGCTGGAGTCTGCCATCGACTATTATTCCATGACCCTTGCCAAGATACTGTCCGCAATTTTCAGCCTGTTTTCCAAAGACCACAATATCTATATAGCATACCTCATCCTTAAACTCATCCCCCTGCTTATATCGGCGATTAACAGCAAGAGAGAAACTGGCTACCGCAGTTCCATTCGGGGTATATCTGAGTTCCGGGTCCTTAGTCAGGTTTCCCATAAGGATCACCTTGTTAAAGCTTGCCATATTATACCTCTTTTTTCTCTTCTGGTACGGCCTCTTTTGCAGCCTTAGGTTTAATCCCGTCTAGTTTTATTGAGAGATATTTTATCACGGAATCATCAATCTTATATGCGCGCTCAAGTTCATTAATCAGTTTACCGTCACCCTTAAACTGGAGGACAATATATACCCCCTTTTTTTCCTTCTCTACCTCATAGGCCAGCCTTCTCTTTTTCCAATTCTCTGTATTTAAGACCTCCCCGCCGGATTTCTCAATGACTCCCTTCATCTTGGCAATGACCTTTTCTACCTCTTCATCTGTGAGGCTTGGCCTCAGAATAAAGATGGATTCATAGATACGTATATTAATCACCCCCTCTCGGATCATTAAGTCCTAAGATCTATCTTAGGGCCAGGTAAATTTAATCTTCTACCATAACGGGGCAATTTAATCAAGGTAAATTTGAGATTTTTCCTTTTAATAATCATTTCATTGTTATTTTTGTTTGTGGTATTATACAGGAGTTAATTTAAGTCTTTACTATTCTGGTGATATAAAATAGGTGTGTTAATCAGGAAGAGATATGGGTAACCGTGCCCTGTTAATATAATAAATTCAAGAGAAATGATAAGGAGGAGATGTATGTCTGGAGTAAAGATGATCGCCGTAGATGTCAGCCAACTTGCGCAAAATCAGAAAGACCCAAAGATTATGAAGGAATTTGATGCACTTCAACCCGGCAGGGGCCTTGTCCTCATTGATAATATGGATTCAAGATATTTCCTGAAGATACTCCAGACCACCCGGAGGAACAGTTATGAGTGGTGGCCTCTGGCTATGGAGTCTGATATCTGGCAGGTGGTTATTATGAAACGTGGTGAGTCAACAGAAAGGACGATCAATGATCTTCTACACTCGGATCACGTAAGGCTCCACAAGCTCCTTGAAGACCACTGTACTGAACTTGACGGTGACAATGTGATGCTTGCGTCGATAAGGTTTGAAGAGTTTCAGACAGGTCTGTTAAGACACATAAAGATGGAGGAAGAGGTCCTGTTCCCGGTTTACGAAAAAAAGACAGAAAACACCATGGGGCCGACCCATGTAATGAGGATGGAGCACCAGGAGATACAGGGGTTGTTAAAGAAGATGACAGACCTGCTTAACGAGGCAAAGATAGAGGGCCTCTCTAAAAGGGAGGGAATCAAGGAGCTTGGAAATCAGATCCATGAATATATTAAGCTGCACAGCCAGAAGGAAGAAAATATCCTCTATCCATCATCTGACCAGGTGATACAGGGAAAGGAGAGGGAGGAGATCATCCTGAAAATGGAGGCGATTTGATAAAGGCTAAGGTTTAGGTTAAGGTTAAGTAAATTCTTAGCCTCATCCTTCTTTTTGGCCTCAACCTTGTTCCTGGATATATGCCCGAAAGATCTCTAGATTATCTCATAGTAGGTGGCGGCCCTGCGGGGACAGGCGCAGCGGAGGCAATTAGGCGCAGGGACAAAGATGGCTCGATAGCAATAGTAACCAATGAGCCCCATCCGCTTTATTTAAGACCAAGCCTTGCATTCTATATGCGCGGGCTGATCCAGAGGGATCAGCTCTTTCAAAAAAAGACCGACTTCTACACTAAGAACTCAATCGAATTAATTACAGAAAAAATGGTCACTAGGATCTCGGCAGCAGGCAAAAAGGCCATTCTTGAGGATGGGAGTATCATCTCCTGCAAGAAACTTCTGATTGCTACAGGGGGTCGCCCAAAGAGGTGGCAGATCCCTGGCGCAGATTTGGATGGTGTCTATTATCTTCGGACGCTTAATGATGCCGAGGGAATAATGAAGAGGATGAGGACCTCAAGAAGAGCAATAGTTATAGGCGGCGGGTTCCTCGGTATGGACTTAAACCAGACCTTCAGGATAGCTGGTCTTGAGGTGGTCAATATCATCAGGGACAAGGTCTTCTGGTCCCATTTTCTGGATGATAATGGCGGGAGGCTTATAGAGAGGATACTAAAGGAGAACGGGGTAGACCTTATCCCTGAGGATGAGGTAGTTGAGGTGCTAGGCAACAAGACAGTAACCGGCATAAGGACAACTGGCGGGAAGCAGATAGATTCAGATATAGTCGGTGTCGGTATAGGGATCGGACTGAACCTGGACCTCCTGGATAATAAGGAGGTTGAAATCAATAGAGGGATAATAGTTGATGACCATCTAAAGAGTAGTTTACCTGACCTGTTTGCGGCAGGTGATGTGGCGGAATTCTATGATCCCATAATGGAGAAGCGCCACATCATGGGCAACTGGTCGAATGCAATGGCCCACGGAAAGGTGGCAGGCGCAAATATGGCAGGGGAGGATGTTGCGATAAATGTAGTCTCCTCATACCAGATAGATATCTGGGGAAAGAGCCTGATTGCCATGGGTGATACGGCTGCGTCAGATGATACCAGGATATTTATCAGGGACCAGAGGGATCAGTATAAATATGGGAGGATCTTTGTAAGGGATGGTGTTATTAAAGGAGCCATCCTGATTGACCTTAAGGATCTGGAGCCACCCCTGACAAAACTGATCAAGGAGAAACGGGAGGTCAAAAACCCGGAACTCCTGTCTGACCCGGTATTCGATATTAAAAAGCTTATTTAGGCATTACCCCTTCGACAAAAAATCTGCCATTCAACCAAGGCGGTTGAGGCGCGAAGTCATCGGGCAAAACTTACTTATATAGAATCATTAGGACACCTGATACCAAGTTGCGATCAAAATGATACTTTGCAAACCAACGCCCCCTCTTATCCCCCCTCTTTACTCAAAGAGGGGGAAGGGGGAGTTGGGGAGTTACCCTTTGGAAAAGGGGGACTAGCCTGCCCCTGCATGTATTAAGCAGGGGGGGGATTTAGATTGTACCTTAGTATAAACGTAGGTTTTGAGCTTGAGCGCTACGTCTTCCGTAAACGATTCATTCTGTGGCTGTTTCATTGGAACCTGATGCATTGTTAGGGCTGTAATTTGTCGAGTATATCATCACGACTAAGCGGGAAACGCTCTGCGTTCTCTGGAAAGCAATCGAGAAAGAAGAATCGATCCTTTAGCTTATCGAAGTGCGCATCTTCGGCTGCGACGTGTTCTTTTACTTTTTTCCTTGCCCACTTTACTCCTCGAAGCCGCACGTCAGGATTTTGCATAGCTTGGGTCGTCAAGACTTCTACTCGCTCGTGCCTCCCCTTCCCAATACAATGGTTTTTGTAGTATCTGGTGTATGCTCTAATAAAGAGTCCTGTAGCACTGAGGAAATGATATTTGCGTTCGGGTCTCGGCTCTCCTTGATTTAGGGCATCAAAGGCTGCGTCGATATCCAGGCTTTCGAAAAAAGTTTTATAGAAGGCACCAAAGTCTCTCTCTACGTCACCCGCTTTAACTTCGACTTCAGGGCCAATTATTGCCCAAAATGGCGCTCGATCCATTGCCGTTGAAACCTTAATCAAGTGTGCACCGTTGCAAGTGGCCAACACAATCACAAGATTCAACCGACATGCATGATTGATCTCGATCAGGGTTTTGCGGAGATCATCCCATGCCACCAATTCACCACTAGCCACACCAATGCCTTCGGGGCAGCCATGGCATTCAAATTGAATCATCGGATATATGCCATCGGATCGCGCTTCATCTCGTATCCTGCGCAACACATCAAGCAAATCAACCTTTGTCTTTGGCTGCTCAAACGCTACCAGAAGATCGGGGTAGGCTCGTTTAGCTTCTTCAAGCTGGTTTTTCACCAAAGCCGTACCGGTCTTGAGGTCTCTCTCTGGCAGGGACTCTATGACCCAGAGCTTGTTGAACAGAGCGCTATCCATCATATTTCGTCAGCCTAACACTACTTTTTATGTCGCTGTTATATTTTTCCTAAATTTAGCCTGCGTATATTTCTATATATCTTCTTTTATTTTAAAATAGCTCAGTATACTGTTAAATAATATTTGGAGAATATCTCCATCATTAACAAGTGTAATATACGCCTTTTTTTGAATTTTTGCGATATCAGTGTAGAGGAATAACGGCGCACATGCTCCGGTATGAACTTGCTATTGACAATTTATACGCCTTGACGTATTCTAAAATTAATATTATACGTCAATTCCCCGATAGAATCATTCGAGGACAGGCTTAGATGAGGTTTTAGATGCAGACAAAACTTACCTTGCGATTGGAAGAGAAGCTCATCCGGCGTGCCAAGTTCCTTGCAAAAAAGACCGGAAAGTCCATTTCGCAGATAGTAGCCGATTATTTTGCGCTCCTTGAGAAGCAACCGGAAGAACGTGATCTTCCGCTTACACCGCTTGTTCGCTCCCTCAAAGGCGCACTACGCGGAACCAGGGTTGATACTGAAGACTATCATCGATATCTTGAGGATAAATATCTTTGAGGCTGCTCTTTGATACCAACGTTATATTGGACGTTTTATTGGATCGAGAACCTTTTTCGACGACAGCAGCAAAGCTTTTTTCGCAAATAGAAACTGGTGACCTTTCGGGATATATTTGTGCGACTACCGTCACCATGGTGCACTATCTTGCGAATAAAGCGGTAGGACCCGTTCGTGCAAGGAAAGAAATAATGAAATTGTTGGCCCTATTTGAGATTGCGCCAGTTAATCGTCCTGTCCTTGAGGCGGCCTTGACCTCTCATTTTGTTGACTTCGAGGATGCAGTAGTTCACGAAGCGGCCATACAAGTGGGTGCGCAGGGGATTGTGACCCGTGATATTCCTGGCTTTAAAAAGGCGAAGATACATATATATTCACCGGAGGAGCTTTCCGGAATGTTACGGGTACGAGACAAAGAACTGCACTAAAAGAGATATTTCTAATCCTGCCGCAATAGGATCGACCAATGATACCGGGGATCTGTATTAATGACTGCCAAGCCTTTTATATCCAATAGACAATTTAAGGTTGTTGAGACGATACTGAAATCAGTTATCAAGGCATCAGATCCAGCCCTTGCAATAAGAAGGCATCTTTCTATTTCCGGCAATAATCTAATAATAGACGGAACTGCCTGCAATCTTAATCAGTATAAGAATATCTATGTCGTAGGCGGCGGCAAGGCCTCAGCGCCTATGGCAGTGGCCCTGGAAGAGATGTTGGGCGACAGGATAACATCCGGTATCATCAATGTAAAATATGGATATTCACTTAAAACCTCTAAGATAGAGATTGTGGAAGCCGGACACCCTATCCCTGATAGGAATGGACTGATGGGTGCAAAGAGGATGGCCTCATTGCTTACTAAGGTCGTGCAGGATGACTTTGTTATAGCGCTGATTTCGGGAGGCGCATCTGCACTGATTCCGCTTCCGGTGAAGGGAATAACGCTGAAAGATAAAAAACGGGTAGCCGATCTTCTACTTAAGTCAGGCGCGGCAATAGATGAGATTAATATAGTAAGAAAACATCTGTCCATGATAAAGGGCGGACAGATGACAGTAATGGCATATCCGGCAAGGGTCGTCTCCCTGATACTCTCTGATGTGATTGGTGATCCGATGGACATTATAGCCTCCGGGCCTACTGTGCCGGATAAGAGCAGTTACGAGGATACAAAGGAGATCCTTGTCAGATTTAAACTTTGGAATCAGATTCCAGAAAACGTCAGGTCGCATCTGCAAAAAGGTATAAGCGGAAAGGTTGCCGAGACCCCGAAGAGGGATCATCGTGCATTCAAGGGGGTCCGGAACCTGATCATCGGAAATAATCAGGTTGTTGTAGATGAGGCGGAAAGAAAGGCGAAGGAGATGGGATATGATACCCTGGTCTTATCAAGGTCAATAAAAGGAGAGGCAAGAGATGTTGCAAAGGCTCTCGGATCAATTGCACGGGTAATTTGCCGCTCCGGGGCTCCGGTAAAGAGGAGAATTTGCGTAATAGCAGGCGGTGAAACTACTGTTCGGGTAAAGGGCAGGGGCAGGGGAGGGAGGGCCCAGGAGTTTGCGCTGGCAGCGGCATTGGAGATCTCCGGGTTGGAGGGGGTTACCATGGCAGGTTTTGCTACAGACGGCACAGACGGCCCAACGGATGCGGCAGGTGCTATTGTCGACGGTTCGACTGTTGACCGGGCGAAAAGATTTGGCCTCGATCCGAGATCGTCGCTAGATAATAATGATTCCTATAACTTTTTTAAATCCCTTGGTGATCTGATCATAACAGGCCCTACTTTTACCAATCTGAATGACTTATACCTGATTTTGCCTTTAGCTATGATATAAAGAGGCTTGCTGTGCTCACCTCTGCGCTGTGCTCTTTAATAGGGCCTCAATCTGTTCTTTGAAGGCATCGAAAGGCTGGGCGCCAACTATCCGTCTTCCTTTAATCTGTTTATCCTTGCCTGTTATACCAAGAAAGAAGGTAGGGGTACCTGTTACACCAGCCCTTGTTCCATCGTCCATATCTTTTTTGATCTCTTTTTCATATTTGCCGCTCTCAAGGCATGCGGTAAAGAGATCCTGATTCAAGTTGATCTGCCTGGCATGCCCCTTGAGGTCTTCAACCTTCATGGTTGTCTGATTTTGAAAGATCCTGTCATGCATCTCCCAGTATTTCCCCTGTTCACCGGCGCAATTTACAGCCTCTGCCGCCTTCTGCGCAAACTGATGAAAACCGAGTGGAAAATCCCTGAAGACCAACTTTAGCCGCCCTGTTTCTATATATTCCTTTTTTAATAAAGGGAGAGTCTCAATAGAAAAACGGGCACAGAAAGGACACTGAAAATCGGAAAACTCGATCAAGGTCAGGGGGGCGTCCTTCTTCCCCATAAAAGGGTCATCATCAATGCTCACCTCAGCCTCTGCGGGCGGTTGTGGAGGTGGCCCTTCTACCCTGAGTCTGGATAGGATCTTCTTGATCTCATCTAACTCCTTTTTTATCCCTGAGAGCTCTTTTTTGATCTCGATGAGATCCTCATCTTTTGCCAATGCCTTGCCACTGGTGATGATAAAAACTCCAATCAGAAAAAGTATCAGCAGGCGCCCGATAAAGGGAATTTTATAAGTCATTTCTTGGTTTCCAGTTGATCTTTTTGAAGGAATCTGTCCGCCTGAAGATATTCAGCGTCTCCCGGATATTTTCCCTGATATCATCCAATTGAAATTTGTCCTGGAGGATTGTAAGTCCCCAGTCAGGGTCAAAGATACCTGCCACCAATCTGTTATCAGAAAGCACCTGCAGGATGATAAACTTTTTTATCGAATATCTATCCTGTACGTCCTGAGGCATCATATATGTTGAACTTTCACCATCAGGTCCGGACCTCATCACTGCCTTACCGGACTCAACAGGCTTAAAATTGATGGATTGAATATATTGTTCAAGTTCCGGGAATATACCTTCTTTAGGGAATATGACTATACCGAAATCTTCTATATTTTTATAAAGCTGATATGCATAATCAGGAGAAGGGCCTGCCAGGGCGGGGTTAATACTTAAGCAGAGATAAATGATTGTCATGATAAGACAAGCCAAAGACTTATTCATTCCTTCCTCCTAAAGGGTCCTCTCTGATTTCCCTTTTTCTGTATGGTCTTCATCTTCTTTCGGAATGACTGAGCAATGTTCATGCTGAATCAGCCACTCCGATCCCTTCTTGCGATGTATAGTTGTGCATTTGCCCTGCTCTTCCATATAAAAAAGCGCTATCGATCTCTTCACATTTAACCCCTTTCATTGAGTTCTTCTTGTCTTCAAAGGACTATCGTGAATATTATCAGAACATTATAAAATGAACAAGAGCCAGACTTTAAAAGTACCTGCCCATCAAGGTTACCGCCCTGGCTGTTTTTATGTCTTGACAGTGAACGATAGTTCACCATAAAATATAATAGATGGAAAGAAATCTATTGAATGAGAAATTAAGGTCAAGGATCAAGGCGATATCCAGGTTCTATTACCAGGAGGGGAGGATGCCCAGCTTTTCAGAGATCGGTAATATGTTAAACCTCAGATCAAAGAATGCAGTCTTTAAGCTGGTTGCAAGGCTTGAGGATATGAAGGTGCTTGCAAAGGATAAAAAGGGGAGGCTTATACCGGGATCCATGGCATATCCTGTCAGGGTCCTGGGAATGGTTGAGGCTGGATTTCCAAGTCCTGCCGAGGAGGAGCTGGCCGACAATATCTCTTTAGACAATCTTCTCATCCAGAACAGAGAGGCCAGCTTCCTTCTTAAGGTATCCGGCGACTCGATGTCAGGGGCAGGGATACTCCCAGGTGATATGGTCATCGTGGAGAGAGGAAAGACCCCTAGAAACGGTGATATAGTGGTTGCCGAGGTAGATGGTGCATGGACTATGAAGTATCTTAAAAAAAGTGGAGACACTACCTCTTTGGTTCCTGCTAATCCAAAGTACAAGGCCATAAAGCCTAAGAGCAGCCTTAATATAGCAGGGGTAGTTATAGCAGTGGTTAGAAAATATTGATACCAATTCGCATTCAACAGGATACCAATATGGATACTCAGCCGTTAACCATACATCCCTGGCCCAGGGCGATTATGCATATAGATGCCGATGCCTTTTTTTCATCATGTGAGCAGGTGATCCATCCGGAGCTAAGGGGGAGACCTGTTGTTACAGGAAAGGAGCGGGGGATAATTGCTGCTGCAAGCTATGAGGCAAAGGCCCTGGGTGTTAAGAGAGGGATGAGGCTTTCTGAGGCAAAAAAGGTCTGTCCCGATCTTGTTATTCTCCCATCAGATTATGAGACCTACAGCCTCTTTTCAATAAGGATCTTTGAGATATTAAGGAGATTCTCACCAGATGTGGAGGAGTATTCCATAGATGAGGCATTTGTAGATCTGACAGGTCTTAGGAGGAGCTTTCATGGTTCATATGGTGATATCTCAGGGAAGATCCAGGCTGCAATAGGGGAGGAGCTTGGAATTAGTGTATCTATTGGGGTCAGTCTTACCAAGGTGCTGGCCAAGATGGCATCAAAATATAAAAAACCGGGAGGGCTGACGCTGATACCCGGAACGGATATACACAGATATCTATTCAGGCTTCCTCTGGTGGAGGTTTGGGGTATAGGCCCCAATACATCGGCATTTTTAAAAAAGTTTGGGATAAATACCGCCCTTGAGTTTACAAGGAGGGATGAGGGGTTTATAAAAAAGCATCTCTCAAAACCATATCAGGAGATCTGGCATGAGCTAAATGGAAGGAGCGTCTATCCTGTTGTTGTGGAATCGAAGAGGGATTATCAGTCTATAAGTAAGACAAAGACCTTTACCCCTCCATCCGGCAATGAGCCTTTTATCTTCGCCCAGCTATCAAAGAACCTGGAGAATACATGCATAAAGGCAAGGCGCCACAGCCTTCAGGCCACAAGGCTTATAGTTCTTCTTAGGGGACAGGATTTTAAGGATACAGGCATAGAGATAAAACTTACCCGTCCTACCTCCTATCCGGCAGAACTCCTTGAGCCGCTCAGAAAAGGGTTTAACTATATCTATCAACCAAATACCCTATACCGCCTGACAGGTATTATTCTATCCGGTCTTATACCGGATAAAAATATCCAGCGTGATCTCTTTGATGATATTGTTAAGATAGGGAAGATGGTAAAGATATATAGCGCCATAGATGAGCTATCGGAGAGGTTTGGAAAGCATACTGTCCAACATGCATCAAGCATTCCGGCAAATCTGCACGCCCAGCATGGAGGGGAAAGGGGGGATATGCCGATGCGGAAAAAAGAGTTGTTCAAAGGTGAAAATAGAAGACAGAGGCTTGGATTGCCTGTCCTTGATATTAAGGTTTGATTCTTGGTAAAGAGATTCAATAATACCTATCTGATTTTCCGCCCACTTATTTCTTGACAATAAGCTACGCTATCGAGTAAATTGCGCTCACATCGTCGGCTGATAACTCGATATTGACTATTTCAAGGTCGTCTTTCATGTGCTGGGGATCTGTTGTGCCGGTCAGCGGAAGAATCCCAATCTGCACGGCAAAACGGAGTACGACTTGCGCAGCCGTGGCCTGCAGGCGGTGGGCTATGGCTGAAACCCGCGGATTGCCCACCACATGGGGGTTGGCGGTCAATAAGGAAAATCCCTGGTATACGATCTTGTGGTGCAGGCAGTACTCGCGTACTGCCATATCCCAGCCGCGGACCGCGTAGCAGCGATTCTGAACCGTCATCGGTTTGATCCTGGCCTTATCACAGAGCTCGCGCACCTGATTTAGACTCGCGTTGCTCACGCCGATCATTCTCGCTTGACCCGACTCATGCAGGATTTCCATTGCGCTCCACGCCTCCCAGTCCGCGTCCGATATCCCAACTGAGGAGCTTGGACCATGGAGTAGATAGGAATCGAGATAGTCGGTGTGGAGATTTAAAAGCGTGCCTGCGAAGGAGGACCGCACCTGAGTGCCAAAATCGGCATCCGGATCATAGGGCAGGCGGTGGTCCTGCCCATCTTGATAGGTGTACTTGCTCTGCAAAAATAAATCCGCGCGGCTAATTCCCAGGCCCTTGAGTTCCAGGAGCGCATCGCCTACATAATCCTCGCGATAATGTTTTTTCTGGTTAGCGGTGTCGATGCCGCGAAAGCCCGCGATCACCGCTTTTCTGGTAAGCCCTGTTGTGGCGTCTTCTTTCCAGGCGGTTCCATAAATGATAGAAGGGACTGTCATTAAAATAGGATAGCCCAGGCATCAAAGTGCGTCAAGTCCTAATCTTTTCTCTGAGTTGACAATCCCTATTTTTTTATGTAACTTTGAAATGTCGATGCAAGGATGGGTCTTATAAATTAAGCTTGAATTTTAATGAGGTTAGAATGCAAAAGACACAAATAAATTTTTCTCATGTTTTAAAGCATATGAAAAGCCTAAAGGATGATTTTGAAGAAATTGTTGAAGAACTTGAACTTCTTAGCGATCCGAAGATCAGAAAACAGATAGAGGCTTCCTTGGAGGCAGAAAAGGAAGGAAAAACCATCAAATATTCCCTTGCAGGGATTAAAAAAGAGATGGATCTCTAACGTAATGAAGGTTGAAATAGATCCTGGGCTTTTGAAGGAGATAAGGAAACTTGATCGGGGGTTAAAAGAAAGATTCTATTTTATGATTTAAGTTCCTATTCCGTTCTTACTTTTTTAGGCTTCCTCTTATCACCCACGACTACCCCGCACAATACTATAAGAATTATTCCACCCAGCACTACATAAAAACCTGCCATTTCTTATCCTTTCTGTTAAATCTATTAAGCAATTCCTCACGCAACTATTATGCCATGACCGAATACCTTGAAATATATGAAAAAAGTTACGTTGAAGGATATAAGTATAGTGTCTAAAAAGACACAGTAATGTCTTAAAGGACACATAGGGATGCCATTAAAGGAGCTATTGATGCCTCTATATCTCGTGCCTTTGGGACATTACTAAAGGACTGTTCAGACGAATCTGGCTGTCCTAACCATTGCCTTCTTGAATGTTTTAGGTGCAGCACGAAGTGGACATGGACAGTTATTACTGGCGGCTATCTATCGGGTATTACCTACCAATGGAACACCTCATTCTCGTGAGAAGAGGCTTCATCGTTTTCTTAATAATCAGAGGCTTGATCCAAAAGGTGTTACCAATGGGATGGTTCAGCTTATTTTTGGACAACTAAGGTAATGGGTTTTGGCCGATATTATTTGACCAGACAAAATCCGGAGCGACACAGGCACTTTTTGCAGGTATCCCCTTTGAGGGTTCGGAAAAGAATTGACTATTTATACCGGTTGTGGTAAGAGATAGTAGAGGTTTAAGGATACTAAATTGTCTCAGGAGGTAAGATGTCAGGACATTCTAAGTGGGCTACGACAAAGCACAAAAAGATGGCTGTCGACGCCAAGAGGGGGAGGATATTCACAAAGATCATCAGGGAGCTTACAATAGCTGCCAGGCAAGGGGGCGGAGATCCTGAGGGAAACCCCCGTCTTAGGACAGCAATACTAAAGGCCAAAGAGGCCAATATGCCTGCGGACAATATTAAGAAGGCGGTACAGAGGGGGACGGGAGAGCTCCCTGGAGTAAACTATGAAGAGTCGATCTATGAGGGGTATGGACCGGGCGGTGTGGCTTTGCTCATTGAGATTACCACCGACAATAAGAACAGGACCCTCTCTGAGATAAGGCATACCCTGGGGAAGCATGGCGGCAATATGGGTGAAGCAGGTTGTGTCTCCTGGATGTTTTCAAAGAAGGGATATATTGTTGTGGAAAGGGCTAAGGCCGATGAGGAAAAGCTGATGAACCTTGCCCTTGAGGCAGGTGCAGAGGACATAAAATCTGATGAGAGCAACTACGAGATAATAACAACCCCCCATGATTTTGAAAATGTAAAAAACAGGGTAAAAGAGAACGGCATAGAGATGGCCTTAAGCGAGGTTACAATGGTGCCGCAGAGCTATATAAGGCTGGAGGGAAAAGAGGCGGAACAGATGCTGAAGCTAATGGAGGCACTGGAGGACCATGATGATGTCCAGAAGGTATACGCCAATTTTGATATCCCTGATGAGATAATGGAGAAAGTCTCTGCCGGATAACATAAAAATATGAAGGTACTTGGGATAGACCCCGGGACTTCTAAAGCTGGATATGGACTTGTGGAGCAGTCATCCGACAGGATCTCTCTGGTCGTATCCGGTGAAATCAACTCAAGACCAAATGATCCGATATCAAAGAAGCTCAAAACGATATTCCTGAAGGTACAGGAATTAATTGAGACCTGTCGTCCTGATGCAATAGCCGTAGAAAATAGTTTTCTCCATAAAAATGTTCAGACGGCAGTGAGGCTTGGTCAGGCAAGGGGGGCTGTGCTGATCGCAGCAGAGATATTATCTGTTTCTGTTATGGAATATACACCCAGAGAGGTAAAGCTGGCATTGGTTGGTTACGGAGGCGCTGAGAAGGAACAGATGCAATGGATGCTTAAGAAGATCCTGGGAGAAGGACTTGTCCCGGATTCTCATCACGCCGCTGATGCCATCGCTGTCGCTATATGCCATCTCCACTCTGCCAAGATCAGAGGGTTGATACAGGCCGGCATGAGATGATAGCCTCTGTAAGAGGGGTCCTGAGCTATAAATCACCAAGCTACATTATTGTTGAGGTAGGCGGAATCGGTTATCAGATCTTTACCTCGGCATCATCCTATCAGGGCTTGCCCGAAATCGGTGAAACAGTTGCCCTCTCTATATATACCTATGTCAGGGAAGACGCGTTGAACCTTTACGGCTTTCTTTCCAGGGAGGAAAAAGATCTCTTTATGCTCCTACTGAATGTCTCAGGCGTGGGGCCCAAGCTTAGTCTTAATATTTTATCAGGGATCAGCGGTCCTGACCTGGTCAATTCTATAAGGGGGGAGGATATTGTAAGGCTCACCTCCATACCAGGGATAGGAAAGAAGATGGCCTCAAGGCTCATATTTGAATTAAAAGAAAAGATAGGTGACCTCTTTTCTGCTGGATATGCTGCTACTGCTAATGAGACAAGGAAGGAGGAGAGGGACAAGGTAATAACCGACGTCCTCTCTGCGTTGATGAACCTTGGTTATCCGCGCCAGCTTGCAATGGATTCCATTAAACGGACCACGAGAGATAGTGCAAGGGATCTATCTGCAGAAGAACTCATCAAAGAATCCTTGAAGATACTGGCTAAATAGGAAAGATCCAAAATAGGCTGAGGAACGCTCCTGTCTTGTTATGCTAAGGTGTAATCTTAGTCCCCCCCTGCTTAATACATGCAGGGGCAGGCTCTAATCCCCCTTTTCCCCAGTAGAAGCGGCCCGCGGGTCGCCCCTACCCCCCATCCCCCTCTTTGTTTAAAGAGGGGGTGCACGATGCGGGGGCGTTGGTTTCTAAAGTATTACTTTTAGAAGGGACAACCCCCGTATTTTTATTCATTCCATCTCGAGATAAGGACGAATAGCCATGCTGACCGGCTTTCCCTCTATGCTATGGGCATAAAAAGTCTTTCATAGCATCTATCAGTCCTCGGTGTCAAACCTCTATCTAATTGTAGTTTCCCTCTTTCCTTCTCTTAGGTTAAGGGGAGGTTAGGAGGATAATCATGATCTCATATTCAGATAATAAAAAAGCCCATCTCCCTTTTACATACAGAAAACGGGCTTTTTATCTTTTCCTTTTATCATAAAATCCTCTCAATTGATATACCTGATAAGAACTATCAATATTAGGAATATGACTTAGGGATATTTAATATGAGTTTATCCCAATTATCAAGACATGCCTTCTGCCTCCCTGGAGGATAAGGCCGGTTCCATGGCGGCATCGGTATAACTGCGGTAGTCAGGTGAGTCCTGGACGCGCTTTCTTATCCTGTGGAGTCTCCAGGCGAGACCGGCTATGGAATAAGAGCACCTGATAAGTTCCCAAAGTTGTCTTGGATAGAAGATGATCGGATTTTCAAACGGAAGGCCGGGCCGCCTGGACCTTCTGTCTTTCATCCTTAATATCCCGGCCTGAAGTGGATGTACTCCTTCATATGTGATACTTCCATAGAACCATAATATTTGTCCAAGAAGTTTACCGAGACTTAATTTAGAGGCGCCTGCCCGCCTAAAGAGAGTCTCTATATGACCAGGGCTGTAGAATGATTCCCAGGCAGAATGATAGGCCCTTTTCCATTCCTCTTCGGACATCTTCTTGTGTCGAACGATGGCATGTTCGGTATCATATCTGTTGAGATCAGGATCCATCCATACCCTGTCAACATAAAGACGCCTATGGTCTTCAGATCCGGGCAGAGGTGTAAGGATAAAGAACTCCATGAGGTCAATGGGAAGTTCATGCTTGATTACTTCGAGGTCCTTCATAAAAGACTCATAGGTGTCATCAGGGAAGCCGATGATGTATCCTGCACAGGTGATGACGCCGGCCCTCCTCCATGCCATCAGCATATCCCTGTATTCTTCAATGCGGTTCTGTCTTTTGCCGGTCCCCTTAAGGCTCTCAGGATTTATATTCTCAAGTCCGATGAATACCTTAGTGCAGCCCGCCCTGGCAGCCTTCTCAATGAAGCGGGGTATCCGGTGGCAGGCTGTATCAACCTGGATCATAAAACTTATCCTAATTCTTTCCTTCTCCCGGAGGAGGATTATCCTGTCCAGGATTTCCTCCCAATCACGATGTCTTGAGAAATTGTCGTCAGTGATAAAATATCGCTTGATCCCATGTTTAAAATTCTCTCTTATTGCACACTCGACCTCATCTGCTGTGCGGCCCCTGGATTTTCTACCCTGGACATTTATTACAGTGCAAAAACTGCACTCAAATGGACAGCCCCGTCCGGCATCTATGGTAGTCAGCTCACCTACGTACCGCCTTATTAGTTCCCTTGGCATAATAGGCGGCGGAGACCCTTTAAGGGGGGGTTTTTCATTAAGCAGGTTATAGAGAGGGGCAAGTTTTCCCAAATAGGCATCCATCAGGATATTGCCCCATCTTCCCTCTATCTCTCCTGCGACAAGGGTAATCCCCTCTGATATGGCATCCTTAAGTTCCGCAGGCAGTTCAGGCAGCATGGATACACATCCGCTTACATGGAATCCCCCTATTAATGTCCTGATCCCTTCTCCTCTGAAGACCCTGGCAAGATCTATTGCCCTTGGAAATTGATTAGTCTGTACACCCACAAGACAGACAACCCCATTGCCATTGTCCTTTTTTATCTTACTTATGATCTTTTGAATGGGGATCCGGGTGTTGGACTCGTCGTAGGCATCTATACAGATTTCGCAATCCCCTCCAATTAGATGTGAGGATCCTACATCTTTTGTTAGTGTATAGAGAC
This sequence comes from uncultured Nitrospirota bacterium, assembly GCA_964648095.1. Taxonomy (GTDB): domain Bacteria; phylum Nitrospirota; class Nitrospiria; order JACRHA01; family JACRHA01; genus JACRHA01. The sequence goes on from CAZYNY010000011.1 coordinate 29,691, forward strand.
AGACCAGGCTGTTGCTTGGCACTGATGATCTTAACCAGCGTATGACATAGCCGTCATCATCATACTTTGAAGGTTTTATTAAGACGACGTGAAATGAGGAACCTGTTGCAGGATCGGTCTTCAGTTGGATCTACCTTTCGGTCTTATCGACATCATAATAATTAAAAAATAACATAATATCCTGGTGATTGAAAGAAAATTAACCCATTAATAATCTTTTTGCAATACTTGACAATAATGCTATCATATTTTATACTAATCTTAATATAAACTAATTATTTTATATAATTACAAGGGAGGAGCTATGAATATAAATACTACGATGAGATGGGAGCCCTTTATGGACCTCATTTCGCTTCAGGAGAAGATGAATAAACGTTTTGAGGAGACTGTCTCCCCGCATGCGGGTAAAGAGGGCGAAATCCAGACAGGGACATGGTATCCTTCAGTAGACATCCTTGAGAATGACAAGGAGTTTATTATCAGGGCTGAGCTGCCTGGTATTGACCTGTCTGACGTCAACCTTGAGGTAACCGATAACCTGCTTACTCTTAAAGGGGAGAGGCAATTTGAGGGGGATAGAAAAAAAGAGAACTACCACAGGGTAGAGCGATCCTATGGAAGCTTTCACAGGTCATTCTCGCTTCCCGGTACTGTAGATCAGTCAAAAATCAATGCCAGGCTGAAGGACGGTATCCTTGTGGTGACTCTTCCGAAGGTCGAAACCCTGAAACCGAAACAGATTCCTGTTGAAGGCAGATAGGTACCCACGTGTTTTGCCGGTGGAGGGGGCGACGCAAGCCCCTTTAAATAGGAAGATTGAGGTAATTCTATGAACGAGAAAGACAAACCTTTATGCATGATAGGTATTGCAGCCCAACTTCTTGGTGTACATCCGCAGACCCTTCGTCTCTATGAGAGGGAGGGTCTGATCTCTCCGTCCAGGACAGAGGGGAATACCCGTCTTTACTCCCAGAGAGACATAGAGGATGTCAGGACCATTATGCATCTGACAAGGGATGTTGGTGTTAACCTGGCCGGGGTCGAGATGATAGTAGGGGTGAGGAGAAGGCTGATGCAGATAAGTTCGGAGATGGGAGAGATGGTAGACAGGATGATGCGTGAGATGGAAAGGGAGATGCTGATTAAGGCCGGATTGATGGAGCCGGAGACGGAGGAGGACGCGGATAAGAAGAGGGAGGGCAAGGTTGTGAAGATAAAGATAGAGAAGGGATAGAGGGAGGGGCGATGAGATTAGATAGGTTGACCATAAAGGCCCAGGAGGCGGTCCAGGATGCTCAGAAGATATCCGAGAAGCATCAAAACCAGTATGTGGATGTTGAACACCTGGTACTGGCACTCATAAACAGGGAAGACGGGGTAATAGTTCCCGTATTAAAGAAACTTGGCACTGATATCAATTCATTAAAAACAGGACTCGAAGGTGAGATAAAGAGATTTCCCCAGGTTACAACCACGGGGTCGAATGGTCAGATATATATATCACCAAGACTGAAGGACCTTTTTGGCAGGGCAGAAAAAGAGGCTGAAAGGCTTAAGGATGAATATGTCAGCACAGAGCACCTCCTGCTCTCGTCAATTGAGGAAGATGGGGCAGCGGCCATCCTTTTTAAGGGACATGGCATAACCAGGGAGAGGGTGCTTACCGCACTTGCCTCAATCAGGGGGAGCCAGCGGGTTACTGACCAGAATCCAGAGGAGAAGTATCAGGCCTTAAGCCGGTTCGGCCGCAACCTTACAGAGCTTGCACAAAAAGGGAAGCTGGACCCTGTAATAGGCCGCGACAGCGAGATCAGGAGGGTTATTCAGGTATTGTCGAGGAGGACAAAAAATAATCCGGTCATTATCGGTGAACCGGGTGTAGGGAAGACTGCCATAGCAGAGGGTCTTGCCCAGAGGATAGTTAACGGCGATGTCCCGGAAGGGTTAAAGAGCAAGAGGGTTATTGCCCTTGATATGGGGGCACTGATTGCAGGGGCTAAGTATAGGGGTGAATTCGAAGAGAGACTGAAGGCGGTTTTAAAGGAGATAACCGAGGCCGGGGGCGAGATTATCCTGTTTATTGATGAGCTTCATACCCTTGTCGGCGCGGGCGCTGCTGAAGGCGCGGTTGACGCATCGAATATGTTAAAGCCTGCCCTGGCAAGGGGTGAGCTCCGGTGCATTGGGGCTACTACTATAGATGAGTATAGGAAGCATATCGAAAAAGACGCCGCCTTGGAGAGGAGGTTTCAGCCGATACTAATAGATGAACCTACGGTGGATGACACAATCTCTATACTCCGCGGGCTTAAGGAGAGGTATGAGGTACACCACGGTGTAAGGATAAAGGATACTGCGCTGGTTGCGGCGGCCATCCTATCCCATAGATATATATCCGACAGGTTTATGCCTGACAAGGCTATTGACCTGATAGATGAGGCTGGATCCAAACTCAGGATGGAGATTGACAGCATGCCTTCCGAGCTTGATGAGATAGAGAGGCGAATAAGACAGCTTGAGATAGAGCGCGAGGCGGTAAGAAAGGAGAAGGATGAGGCTTCAAAGGCAAGACTTGAGAAGATAGAGAGGGAGCTCTCTGATCTCCTTGAAGAGAAGGGAAAGTTGAAGGCGCAGTGGCAGGCAGAGAAGGAGGCGATCCAGAAGATAAGGGAGCTTAAAGGGCAGATCGAGACTGCCAGGGCAGAGTCTGAGAAGGCAGAGCGTGAGGGCGATCTTGCAAGGGCCGCAGAGTTAAGGTATGGCAGGCTGATAGACCTGGGCAAACAGATTGAGGCCGAGAATCAGCATCTCCGGATCCTTCAGGGGGATATGAAGATGCTGAAGGAAGAGGTTGATGAGGAGGATATAGCCGAGGTGGTGTCCAAATGGACGGGCATCCCGGTATCAAAGATGCTCGAAGGAGAGATCGAAAAGCTGGTGAGGATGGAAGAGAAACTAAAGGAGAGGGTTGTCGGACAGGACGAGGCGATCTCTATCATCTCAGACGCGGTGAGAAGGGCAAAGGCCGGCATCCAGGATCCTGACCGGCCGCTTGGTTCGTTTATATTTATGGGGCCGACCGGTGTCGGCAAAACGGAGCTTGCAAGGGCGCTGGCAGAATTCCTCTTTGATGATGAGCAGGCCATGATAGGCATAGATATGTCCGAGTATATGGAGAAGCATGCCGTCTCAAGGCTGATAGGCGCGCCGCCTGGATATGTAGGTTATGATGAAGGAGGCCAGCTTACAGAGGCGGTCAGGAGGAAGCCCTACTCGGTAATCCTCTTAGATGAGATCGAGAAGGCGCATCATGATGTCTTCAATATCCTCCTCCAGGTGTTAGATGACGGCCGTCTGACTGACGGGAAGGGCAAGATGGCGGATTTCAAGAACACAGTGGTGATCATGACATCAAACATCGGGAGTCAGCATATCCAGGAATTAGGAGGGAAGGACGAGGCTGAGATGAGAAATCTTGCAACAGCCGCCCTCAAGGCCGAGTTCAGGCCGGAATTCTTAAACAGGATTGATGATATAATTATCTTTCATTCCCTTGGGGTGGAGGAGTTGAAGGCCATAGTCGATATCCAGTTGAAGAGATTAAAGGAGAGGCTGATGGAGAGGCATATCGATCTCCTCCTTACCGAAAGGGCCAAGACCTATCTTGCAACAGAGGGTTATGATCCGGTCTTTGGTGCAAGACCGCTGAAGAGAATTATACAGAGGGATATCTTAAATCCGATTGCAATGAACATCCTGAAAGGTGAGTTCAAGGTCGGTGATCTCATTGAGATTGACGAGAAGGAGACGAATCTCATTTTTAAAAGGGTGGAGCAGGCAGCAATAAAGGATGATAAAGGCGGCAGTTAGACATGGAATTTAAGGATTATTATAAGACGCTGGGTGTTGACAGGGGGGCTAATGATCAGGCGATCAAGGCCGCCTACAGGAAGCTTGCGCGTAAATATCACCCTGATATGAATCCCGGGAACAAGAAGGCCGAGGAGAGGTTTAAGGAGATAAATGAGGCCAATGAGGTTCTTGGTGACCCCGAAAAGAGGAAGAAGTATGATCAGTTAGGCTCAAACTGGGAGGAGATTCTCAGGAACAAGGAATATGCCAGAAAATATACCCGTCCGGATTTTGAGTGGCAGGGCGGAGAGTCCTTTGACCCGGAAGATTTCTTTGAGGCCTTTTTTGGGGGACGGGCTTCACCAAAGAGGGAGAGAAGAGGGGCGGACATCGAAGGGGAGATCCATCTTACCCTGGAGGAGTTATACGGAAGGACAAAGAAGTCGTTAGGCCTGAACGTATCCGGGGTTTGCCAATACTGTAACGGAAGGGGGACTACGTCATCCTCCTCTATATGCCGGGGCTGTTCCGGTACAGGCCGCGTATCAAGGAGAAAGGATATCGATGTTACGATACCGAAGGGGTTGAAAGAGGGCTCAAAGATCAGGCTTGCAGGGATGGGCGAAGAGGGGAGGGGGAAGAAGGGCGACCTCTATTTAACTGTTAGGCTGTTACCACATAAGTGCTTTACACCGGAGGGATATGACATCTATTGCAATCTCCCTGTTTGGGACTACGAGGCTGAATTGGGGACAGAAATCCTTGTTCCGGCTTTAAACGGGAAGGTAAAACTCAAGATCTCGCCTGAGACCCAGTCGGGATCATTATTGAGATTAAAGGGAAAGGGCCTTCCTGGATCAGATGGGGAGAGGGATGGCGACCTATATTTCAGGATACAGGTGATGATCCCGAAGGGGCTTTCCGAGAAGGAAAAGGAACTTATCAGGGAGTTTAGAAGTTTAAGAGAGGGAAGAGAGGAGGACATCCGCGGGTCTTTATTCTAAAAGGGCAGTTAGTGATATCTTCACAAGCTTGACAGGTTCCCACCTCTTTGCTAAGCTTCCACTAAAGAAAGAGGTATGCGATGAGGCCGAAGACCTATGATGTCAAATTTACCTACGAAGACTATCTTCTCTTTCCAGATGATGGAAGGCGGCATGAACTTATTGATGGAGAACATTATTTGACCCCTTCGCCTTCCACCAGACATCAGAGAATCTCTCGTAATCTGCTAACCCTCCTACACAATTACCTTCGACAAGCAAAAGCAGGAGAGGCCTTCGATGCCCCGACGGACGTTCTTTTATCCGATCTGGATGTGGTCCAACCCGATCTCTTATTTATTTCATCGCATCGGTCGTCCATCATTACAGAAAGGTGCATCCAGGGGGCGCCTGATCTCGTTGTCGAAATAGTCTCTGAGACCACCCGTAAGGAAAGCGGGAGTCAGGAGTCAGGACTCAGGAGTCAGGAGGAAAGTCTGGATTCTGAATCTTCTAAACAGCGAGCGGAGTCGAGCGTAGGGAGGGGGAGGCTCCATCCAGCTTTGCCGGTGGAGGGGGATGGTCGCTCCCCTAAGATCGATGAGGTCATAAAGCGTAAACTCTACGAACGCTATGGCGTGCAGGAGTATTGGATAGTTGATCCCGAGCTTGAGATAATAAAGGTCTTTCGCATGACCGAGCAGGGATATGTCCGTTCAGCAGAATTGTCTAATGAAGCCAAAGACACCCTTACCACACCCCTGCTGCCCGATCTCCAGATCCCGCTTGGTGAGATCTTCGAATAAGAGAGCGCCCTCTTTCATTTCTGCCCCTGCCCGTACGCCTCTGACAGTGAGGGTAGCCAAAGAACAAAGCAAAAAACAAAGGGTCTACACAATTTACATTTTGAAGATCTTTTTTATTTGCTCAATCCTTAGATCGGTGATAATGAATTCATCTGGCGAGGACCACCTTCTATTTCCTGATGATGGGAGGAGCTATCCTCAATGGTCCGGTTCTGCGGCCTTTATTGAAAACCAGCCAATTATCGAGAAAGGTCCTTATGCCATTGTTAGGCACCCCATATACACAGGGGTTATATCAATGTTGTGAGGGAGTTTTCTTATAGAAAATAGCGGTGTCCTGTTTTTAACGGCTATTTTAGGCACAATCTTTTTGGCCTGGAAGGCAAGGCTTGAAGAATCACTATTGGAAAGTAACAAAGGAAAAGAATATCTTGTGTATAAAAATAAAGTACGGGGGAGATTCTTCCCTGGGTTGGGGAAAGGGCAAGTTAGGGCATAGAAATGCTAGAGAAATGGGTAGAGTAGAGAACTGGAATTCCCTGATCACTTGCAACGTTATAGGTTACATGCTATTATAGCATTGGGTAAGATAATGGATGATTAAATCTTTCAAGCACAAAGGTTTGGAAAAATATTTCTATAATGATAGTCGGAGTGGAATAAATGTTAAACATGCTCCTAACCTCGGCAGGATTCTAGACCGTTTAGATGCCTCCATGAAACCTCAAGATATGAATTTGCCTGGCTATAGGTTGCATGAACTTAAAGGAAAAGAAAAAGGCACATGGTCTGTTTGGGTTAGCGGTAATTGGCGAGTCACTTTTCGGTTTGATGGCACCGAAGCAATAGATGTAGATTATTGTGATTATCATTAAATTAAAAAGGAGTTTCTAAAATGATTGGAAAAAGAAAACCTAGTCATCCCGGAGAGGTCTTACGAGAAGATGTTATAAAACCTCTAGGTCTAACTATAACTGAGGCAGCTAAACGTTTAGGAGTAACTCGAAAAGCCTTATCAGAATTACTGAACTGTAAAGCCTCTCTAAGTCCTAAAATGGCGGTTCGGATCAGTAAGGCAACAAGAACAACACCTGAAAGTTGGTTATACATGCAAACCAAATTAGACTTGTGGAAAGCAGAACAAAAACCGACCAAAGTTGAGAAGTTTAATGAGGCAATTGCGATTTAATACGTTTGTATTACTTAATACCTTGAAGGGCGTGATCAAGATCATCAACCAGGTCGGTTATATCTTCTATCCCCACAGAGATCCTTATTAAGGAATCTGAAATACCTATCTTCTCTCTGTCTTCTTTTGGTATAGAGGCATGGGTCATCATGGCCGGATGTTCGATCAATGATTCAACACCGCCCAGACTTTCTGCCAATGAAAAGATCTTAAGCCCCTCAAGAAATCTCCTGGCCTCTTTAAGGCCGCCAACGATCTCAAAGGAAATCATTCCTCCTGATCCTGACATCTGCCTTTTGGCCAGTTCATACTGGGGATGGCTCTCTAAGCCGGGATAGTATACCCTTTTTACGTTTGGTTGTGACTCAAGGTACCTTGCAATCTCTATTGCATTTTTTGTATGCCTCTCCATTCTTAATGCAAGTGTCTTTATCCCCCTTAGGACCAGAAATGAATCAAAAGGGGACAAGATTGCACCGATGGCATTCTGGTTGAATTTAAGCTTGTCGTAGATCTCATCATCAGAAAGCATGATCGCCCCGCCGACAGAATCGCTGTGACCATTTAGGTATTTTGTTGTGCTGTGGACCACCATATCAATACCTAACTCAAGGGGCCTCTGGAAAAACGGACTCATAAAGGTATTATCAACAGCGGTCAGGATATTCCACTCTCTTGCGATCTCTGCGATTGCCTTGAGATCGCAGAGTTTCATCAAGGGATTGGTCGGGGTCTCAAGCCATATAAGCCGCGTATTCTCTTTTATTGCCCCCTTTATATTTCCCGTATCCCTTGCATCCACATAGCTGAATTCAATATTGAAATTTCTGCTAAAGAGCGTATTGAACAGCCTTTTTGTTCCGGAATAGAGGTCATCAAAGGCTATCACGTGGTCTCCGGATTTTAGGAGGGTCATGCAGAGGACCGTCTCAGCAGCCAGGCCTGATGAGAAGGCCAACCCGAAGCCGGCATTCTCAATGGAGGCGAGTCTTTTTTCCAGGGCGCCTCTTGTCGGGTTTCCTGTCCTTGAATATTCATAGCCGCCGGTCGGTTTATCAACCCTGGCCCTGGCAAATGTGGAGGAGAGGTGGATAGGGACTACCACATCCCCTGATCCATTCTCTTTTAATTTAGGTTCCTCGCCAACATGGATCGCCCTTGTCTCAAACTTCATATAGCCTCCTTAGATCTTCGACGAAACCCCTGGTTTTACAAGAATCCCTTCTCCTTCATCCACTCATCATTGAAGACCTTGCTTATATAATTTCGGCCTGTATCGGGCAGTATTACTACGACTACCTTATCAGCAGGAAGCGTTTCGCTGACCTTGAGTGCGGCATAGACCGCAGCGCCGGATGATCCCCCTGCAAAGATACCCTCCTCCCTTACAAGCCTCCTTGTCATCAAAAAAGAATCTCTATCAGAGACCTGGATCATCTCATCGATCACGTCAAAATTCATGCATTTGCAGAGCATATCCTCGCCGATCCCCTCTACCATATATACCTTAGGCTCGCACATCTTTTTATACTTAAACCAATCATGATAGATAGACCCTATCGGGTCAACGCCTATTGTCTTTATCTTAGGGTTTTTCTCCTTTAAGAATCTACTGACACCCGATATGGTGCCGCCGGTACCGGCCCCTGCTATAAAGTAGTCGATCTTCCCTCCTGTCTGCTCCCATATCTCTGGGCCTGTGGTTGCATAATGGGCATCTACGTTACCCTTGTTATGATACTGATTCACATAGTAGGAATTAGGCCTCTCTTTTGCTATCCTCTTGGCCGTTTCATAATAGCTATGAGGTGAATCGGGCGGGACATTGGTAGGGCAGATGATTACCTCTGCGCCAAAGGCCTTCAGGAGATTGATCTTCTCACTACTCATCTTGTCAGGGATAGTGAATACCGCCTTGTATCCTTTAACCGCCGCATATAGGGCCAAGCCCATACCGGTATTCCCGGATGTATTCTCCACAATGATTCCGCCCGGTTTAAGAAGCCCTTTTTTAACAGCCTCCTCCACCATATATACGGCCATCCGATCTTTTATGCTTCCGCCAGGGTTTAAGAACTCAAGTTTTGCCAGTATAAGCGGTTTAATGCCCTTTGTGATATTCCGCAATTGTACCAAAGGGGTATTGCCGATAGTTTCAAGGATGTTGTTGTAGTATTTCATACCTAAAATCTCCACGTATCATTGAGCCATATGCGATAACCTTCAATATCCTCCTGTCAGGGGATAACTTTTTTGATATCCCTTTCCTTCTTAAACATAGAAAAATAATACCATAAAAATTTGGGTATTAGAAGTAGATAGGGTAGTGAACTATCCTATATCGGTTCTTAACAGTTTTTATCAGATATTTGACAGATTCCTATCCATATGGTAATAGATAAAATATAGTTTAACTAAAATTAGGGTTAAACAAAAATAGTGTTGAGAGGAGGAGGCAAATCTTTATGCTTGTAGCTAAGGTGCTAGAAAAAGGACAGATCGTTATTCCTAAGGAGGCAAGAAAAAAGGCCAATATCTCACCGGGCGATAAGGTAGAAGTTAAGGTAACAGAAGAGGGTATTATTATTTTACCCATAAGGAAAACCTATACAGATAGTTTCAAGGGACTTGTTAAAGGCAAGCTATCCATGGAAGAACTAGAAAATCTCTATGCAGAAAAGTCTTAATGGCTTCCAGGGTAAGGAGGCTATCTTTATAGATGCCAACATCTTTCTTCATCATGCCTTTGATTCCAATGCCGCATCGATAGAGTTTTTAAAAAGAGTTGAATCTTCTAATATTAAGGCATATTTTCTCCTCTATTCCAAAGAGGGGAATCCCTCCCTTTGGCAACTCCCCCTTTCCCCTCTTTGATTAAAGAGGGGATAAGAGGGGGCGTTGAGAGGGATTTTATAAATAATGTAGTCATTATTATGAGACCGCATTATTAGCA
>CAZYNY010000012.1:0-1070 GCA_964648095.1 uncultured Nitrospirota bacterium
CCACCCCCCTGTCATGTTGCGGTACAGTCCGAATAATAACACCATAAAGTAACTGTCCATTTATTTGCACACGAAAGATATCTGTTTCTAATTCTTGGACAGCCCCTATCCTCCCAATAATAAAATTCCAGTTATGAAATTGTTTAATTCAATATCGTCTCATTACCCCACAATCATAAAGACTATTTAACCTCAAAAAAGTTTCAAAAAATAATTTCCGCGAAACAAACGCAGGTAGCCGAATGAAGTCACCTTGGTATAAACGCTGGCAGTTGGGGATTCATCTTGGCGTCGTAAGAATATCGCACCTGGATAATTAACTCGATGAGTTTACTTTTCGATTTAATCGACTAATGTCCAGATCGAGAGGTAAATTGTTCTATCACCTTGTTCAGCAGGCTGCTGAGGGCGATGCAGAATTTATTCTTTAAACTCTTAAGAATTTGAATTGTAGAAATTCCCCTCACCCCTCCCCATGGAGTATAAACGGCGCCCAGTAGAATGGGTTGGGGTATTTTGATTTTATATGCTGCCTAGTAAGTCTAAGCGCCTCTGCACGGCCCTTGCCATCTTTCAAGTAACCATAAAATGTCTTCATGTATTCAACAGTTTCTTCGGACGCCACCTCCCAGAGGCTCACCACCACACTCCTTGCCCCTGCGTGTTGAAAAGCCCTGGCAAAGTTTACCACCCCCTCTCCTTCCATCATCTTTCCCCTGCCGGTAACACATGCTGATAAGACCCACATCTCTGACTAACGTTTACATCACAATCAACAGGACAGTGTACGGAATCACTACAAATCCTTTTCGTTCTCTACCTGTCCAAGTAGTAAGAATGGCTCGTTTATCCCCTGCACCTTACCCGGCAGGTTGCATGGGTGGCAAAATGGAGATAACGGTAATCCTTTAGTGGTGTCTTGCGTAAGATGGTCTCGTTTGCCTGTATGTTTAATAGGACATTGGGCGGATCAGGCTTAATGTTATAAAGCCCTGCAATTGTCTTGACCTCATCCTCAGTTTCCGGAAGGGGGATAAAGACTAATTCCTTGCCTTCTTTGTCATTTGATG
>CAZYNY010000012.1:1080-4978 GCA_964648095.1 uncultured Nitrospirota bacterium
TTTCCCCACTCCCTCCTGGTTGCCAATGCACGAAGTTGTCCACTGTCTATGTTCTGAGCAAGGAGGTTGGGTTTACCCTGCTTATAGGCAATATACCGGTTATCTTCCTTGCTATATATGGGATTACCCAGGGCAAATAGGGTCTTCTTGGCCTGGGAAGGAGCAAGGAGACGGTTTAAGGCTAAGGCTGTGGCAGACTGTGAATATGTTATCCTCCATCTCTCCCCTACATATTCATTCTCCCTGTAATCCTTTCCTGCTTTCGTCACAAGGGCTTCAAAGGGGAGTAAACCTAATATTCCGTCAGGCACAATGATGATATTCTTTTCTGTTGGTAAATCCTTTAACGCCCCGGCAAGGAGGAGATTATAGAGCCTTTGTCCTTTTTCAGGGGAAAACTCCTCCCTCCTGTTTCCGCCAGGACTTAAGAGCGGAATCATAAATTTCCTTACCAGCCTCTCTATCCCCTCTTTCCCTTCTGAAATCTTAATAATCTTTTCAACCCCTCCCTTACCCACCTTGAAGAGAAAGGTCTTATCCTCCCCAATGGCATACTCAAGGAGGACCTCATCCTTCCTTAAGGGCAAATCTTCAGGCGGGACAGGACTAGGGTAATTAAGGGCCGCATACCTTGGATATTCCTTTCTCAGGGTAGTAATAAAGGTCTTGAGTTCACCCTGGAGACCTTCCTTTCTTTTAACCAGATCCCTTAAAGGTTCCTCTCCCTTTTTATAGGTCTCTTCCCACTGGTTTTCTATGCCAGATAACTGATTAAGGATCTCCTCCTCCTTCTCCCTTAGATAGGTTGGGAGATCTGGCTTTTGAAACCTCCTTGCAGACTTTGCTATCTCCTCAATAAGCACCCGTGCTTTTGTGGATTCAGAAAAATAGAAGGCAGAAGAGGAAAGGTTCCTTCCATAAGGCATAAATCCCTTGTTTATCCCTTCCCCCATAACTGCCCTTTCTGATAGGCTCTCCACAAGACCCAGGTAGGAACGGATCCGGCCTCCGGCATGACCGCCACCAAAGAATCCTCCCCTTTCCCCTTTGACCTTCTGCCTCATTTCCTCTGTGAGTATAACCGCTTTTAGAAATTCTGATGATGCTTCACTAAGTCTCCCACTGCCTTTTAATGCCAAGCCTTGCTGGGTATGGAACTGGATATTGTAATGGAGAGATGTATTCCACTGAGGCATCATTTTTTCAAGGAGGTCCAGGGCCTTTTCATATCTCCTGGTAGCAAGATAAATATTTACCAATGAAGGATACCCTTCTTTTCCGCGTCCTATCCTTTTTCCCTCTTTATTAGCGTCAACAAAGATATCTTCTGCCGCATCATACCTCTTCTGGTCGAGATAAACAGAACCGATGTTTTCAAGGCCTGTTCCGATTTCCCGCGGAATATCAATTTGTTTCCATATCTTTAATGCTTCCTCATAGTAGCCAAGTGCCCTGTCAAATTGACCAAGTGAGTGGTAAACTGACCCGATGTTATTATAGCCTGTTCCTATATACCGCGGAATATCAATTTGTTTCCATATCTTTAATGCTTCCTCATAGTAGCCAAGTGCCCTGTCAAATTGACCGAGGGAATAGTAAACGAACCCATCGGAATTAAGGCTTTCTATTTTAACTACCGGAATATCAAGCTGTTTCGATATCTTTTTTGCTTCCTCATAGAAGTCACGGGCTTTAAAATGTTGACCAAGAGCGTCATAAACAAGACCCATGTCCACGTTGAGGTTTAGTGCTATACCCTGCAAAAGGTTTAAAGATCGGAGGATTTTTAATGACCTTTCAAAATAGCTAAGTGCCTCCTGATACATTCCCTTTTGATATGCCTCTTTCCCCTGCTCATAAAGCCTCAATGCCTCATCCTCTGACTGGGCAATGGCAGTCCCAGAAAGCCCAGCTACAAACAAGACAATAAAGAGACTAGCATAGAGAAATTTCTTATCCAAAAAAAATCCCCTTTTCCTTCCGCCGGTAACGAGATGCCGAGTTTAAGCCCAGTATCCTCAAAAAACAACCACTAATTGCTTGACTGCTGAGTGCTACTCATGCCCAAACCTCACAACCTTCACCCATCCCCCTTCACCCTCAACCCTCTCGACAAGGGAATCTATCTTTTGTCGTTTGGTTTTGAGTTCTTCCTCGGGGATAGTCTCAACTGCCTGTGATACCGGAACTACCTTTATGATTCTTGTCGATCTTGTCTTAAGGCTTTTTATTGCACCTCTTACCTGTTCTTTTAAAGAGATCTCTTCTATTTCAGTCTTCAGTTGCCATGATGTTGTAAGGAGATAAATCTTTTCTTCACCTTTTGTGTCATCAAGTTCGCGTGCATTGCCAAATGGAGAAGGCACCCAATAGTCTTGTCCTTTTCTGACAAAGGGATTACCATTCTTTTCAGGAAAAAGCAGGTCAACCTTTCCTTTTGAGTCCTCCTGAATTATATAGGCATAGCAGTCCTGAAGCGGTCTGAAGTAAATAAAATATTTGTCCAACCGGGAACGGAGCCTGCTGTCTTCTTTTAACACATTGACCATATTCTCTCCTTTTTTTTGATAAAACATCCCGGTATCCAGAATAATTCTCTGCTCAATCATTCCTCCAATCCCCCTTGTTACGCTACGAGTTGTACCTCCTTCGGTTACTATTTCCCCTGTCTTCTTTGCAATTTCCACCCTCCTGTTTAGAGCATGGTATCCTTCATTGCTATGTTCACTTTTACAAAGACCATTGCTCACTGCGGAGATCGGCTTCCTTTCCCCGTATCCTATAGGTTTCAATCTTTCCGCCGGAATATTAAATTTCATTGTAAGATAATCTGCAACCGATCTAGCCCTTTTTTCCGAAAGGCCGATATTGTATGTATCTGTTCCGATACAGTCTGTATGCCCTGCTATCTCAAAAACCGGAATTGTCCTGTTCTTAGGCTCTAGGGGGACATCTTTGCTATTCGTTGATAAATCCTTTAATGCTTTTCCTACTTCGTTCAATTGTGATTCAGCATCATGTCTGATATTGTATTCATTAAAGTCAAAAGGAATCAGCCCTTCACCAAAGGTGATTGAAACAACCTCACCTGCACCGCGGGTTGTGGAAAACATACCTCTAATTGTCTCTGCCTTTATGACGCTGTCTTTCTGTATGTCTTTGAGAAGTGCTAATGTTTTTATGGTAGGTTGATCGTTAGGGTCATATTTAAGACCTTTCGCATACCACTCGACTGCCTCTTTGTATCTGTTCGTTTTGTAATAAATGTCTCCGAGGCCGAAATAGGGATAGGGTGCATCGGGATTAAGCTCAATTGTTTTTCTATACTCTGCTATCGCCTCCTCAAACCGCCCCTGCTTTTCGTAAACATCACCAAGATTATTATGCGCCTCTACATAAGAAGGACAGAGTTCTATTGCCTTTATAAAAAACTGCTCGTTCTGTATAAGGCCGGCGGTATCACTACCTATATCTTTAGCCTTTTGAAAATATGTCTTTGCTTTGTTGCAGTCGGCCCTCTCAGAATAAGATGCAAAGGCCAGCGAAAAGGTAAAAATCCATACAAATTTCAATTTTCTTAGAAGCATGGTTATACCTCCTCTAATGTTCTGATATTAACTTAATGGAATATACATTTAATTAAGCAACTACTGCCATTTATAAAAACGACTGTTTAACTTCAAAGAAAGTTTCACGGATTCTTATAGGGATTACCTCTCTCCCACCAATATAAATGGAGCCCAGTAGAAGGGGTTGTAATATCCCTGTCTCCTGAGATCTCTCTTCGCTAATGATAAAGCCTCTGCCTTGTCCTTCCCCTGTTTTAGATAACCGTAATATGAGGTCATTAATCTTGCGGTAGATTCGTCAGCCACGCTCCAGAGGCTTGCTACCACTG
>CAZYNY010000012.1:4988-5466 GCA_964648095.1 uncultured Nitrospirota bacterium
TTAAACCAATAAGTCCCTCACCAGGGACTTCTTCTCCTATTGCAGTTTTACAGGCACTTAAGACCACGATATCGGCATTCATTCTTAAGCCGAATATCTCACTCATGGTGAGAAAACCTTCATCTGTTTGCGGGTCATCAGGATTAGGGAGACTGAATATCAGTGCAGGTTCTTTCAGCCCGGGTATATCTCCTCTTAATACCCCATGGGTTGCATAGTGCTCATATCTATATGTGGTATGATCTGCCTTCTTTACTTCTTTTTCCGTAGCGTTCAGTCCTATCTTAATATCAGGGCTTCCTTCGGGTATTCCTAATAGAGAGCCTATTCCCTTTACTTCATTGGAAGTTGCTGGCAGACGGACCATAACCACCTGCGCCTTTGGTTTTCCAGAAACAGGTTTGATTGTATCATCCATCATAACCCGCCTGTAAATGGCTCCCCTTTCTTTATCAGCCATTGCAAACTTCGTGGTTTC
>CAZYNY010000012.1:5476-39116 GCA_964648095.1 uncultured Nitrospirota bacterium
GGATACCGTTCATCTTCAGGACTAAAGACAGGGTCTCCTACAGCAAATATCGGTCTTGGAGGCAAGGGTTTCTTTTCTTGGTATTTCCTATTCAATACCAGAACACTGGCAGATGGATAGTAACTTATAAACCACTTGTCAACCACATAGGTTTGGGCTGCTGTATCCGTAACCAACGCCTCAAAAGGTATAAGATATAGTTTATCGTGAGGGGCGATAATAAGGTGAGATTTGTTAAAATACCTTGCAGCAGGTTCAAGAACAGTAGTATATGCTTTGTTCAATGTAGAGACGCTTGGGGTACTGTTGGTAGAAATAGGCTCATAAATGTACGAGACTAAATCATGGAGTCTCTTTTTGTCTAAAGGAATCTCAAATGTTTTTGCATCAGTTTGGGTGATGGCATAAAGGAATGTCTTTTCATCGGTGACAAAATATTCTAAAAATACCTCATCAGCACGCAGAACATTCTGGACATCGGAAATCTTGACTGTTGGGGTTGTAGTAAGAGAAGCAAGCCTCGGATTGGTGCGATTGATTTCTGCCAACACCTCATTGTGTTCTTTTAGTGCCTTTTGTAACTCCTCTTTCCATTCATTAAGTTTTCCGCTCTGAAGCCCTTGGGGTTTTGCTTCCTCCTCGCTCGCCCTATCCAAGAGGGCATTCATCTTAACCTGAAGGAGATGCTCTTTTTCTGCAAGTTTTCTGTCCTCATCACGATAGGCGACCATCCTTGTGCCGAGGAGGTCAAGGAGTGCCCTTGATTTACCTTTCTGAATATAAGAGAAGGCATCGTCCATCCTTTTGCTTTCGAGTAACAGCAAAGCAGTCCGTTCATAAACAGGCATTTTGCCTGCTGTATATCCCAGCCTCTGTTCTGCCTTCTTTAATGAGCCACGAATTGTCTCAATGACATTAATGGCATCAGCATAATTCTTAAATGCCTCGTCATTCTTACCCTGTCCTTCTAATAGCAAACCCATCTGATAAAATCCCTGCCAGAGAATTTCATGGGCAGAGATTTCCTTGGCGATTGATATAGTATGCGAAAGGTTTGAAGAAGCGGTCTTGGTATTGCCTGTCTTACTTTGTGCCATCGCAACTTTTAAAAGATACTGGGCTTCATCACCCTTTGCCTTATATTTCTGGCTCAATTTCAAAGACTCAGTGTAGAACTTTTCAGCATCTTGATATTTACCCTGCTTAGTGTAAACATCCCCCATACCACCTTCTGCACTCTGGATGAGTCTGTAAGAGCCGATTCTCTTGCCGACCTTCTCCACATCTTTAAGAATCTTAATCGCCTCATCATAATTTCCCTTCTCCATCTCAAGCCTCGCTCTGTAGCGATTGACATGAGCTGTCCAGTAGGGACGATTGAAAGTTTTATTTGCTATCTCCCAGGCTCTTCTGACCATTTCTTCTTCTTTGACTTTGCCTCCCAAAGCACGATACATGTCCGCCTTGAGAAGATAATTCTCAATAGCAATCTTCTTAGAGATGTGCGACCAGCCTTTTGCTTCTACAAATTGGATATGTTCCATAGCCTCAGAATAATTGCCAGAGGCTAATTCGACCTGGGTAGATAGAGTATAGGCATGCTGCAATCTTGTACGTGGAACTACTGCTAAAAAGTCCGGTAGGTGAAGCATCTCTATTAACTTTTGGTAAGGCCTTATTTTAGTTACTGCATCCTGAATAAATTCATTTGCCTTTGAATAATCACCAGAAAGAATACGATTTTCTGCCTGGCTGAGAGACCTTTGGCTCAGGAGACGAGGAGTGCCTTCCTTTGCTACTACAAACAAGACAAAAACAGAAAGAAGAAGAGTAATCACAACACCTGATGTTTTGCTTTTCTTAAGCAAAAAGGGGAAGCCTATAAATAAAATTATCAACATAATCAACCCTAACGATATCCATAATCCAACCGAGCCTAAAGCGAGTGTAAGAAGCGATAGAAAAATGAAGGAAATCGTAGGAAGAAAGAATGCAAGACCGTAGAAAATCCTTATGTTATCTATTGGAACTTGTATCACAAAGAGCACGATATGCCCAAACACAATGACAAGACCTGGTAGACCAAGCCACATGATGAATACCTTATAACTTTCGTCCCCGATAAAATAAGGAATAAAGAGAAAGAGAGTCATAAAAGGCACTAGGTAGAGCGTACGCATCAATAAAGCTCGCCAAAATCCTTTAGCCCCAAAAGATAACGTAATAAGGGTAAAAACAACAGAAATAGATACTAGAAGAAAGATTAATTCATCTATCTCTATTATTTCTTTTCCATATCCTAAAAAGAAAATTATTAAGATAAGACCCATTGCGAGCAAAGTAATCAAAAAGAGAACTGAGGATAAAACCTCTTTTGAATCTTTCTGGGAGACTCCAATCTCCCTGAGAACCTCTGGGAATCTATCAAAAAGTGACCTTGTGTTAATCTCAAAAAAAAGCCCATTTCCAACGAATACAAAAAGAGAAACAATAATTACTACAAAGAGTGTGAGGCTATTACTATACGGTACGACTCCAATCCACTTTAGCCAAAGGGAAAAAATAACAGAGATCATTGTGACAAATAAAATATAGATTAAAGGCGATATTTTCCCTAATTGATAAACTTTTCTCAGTAATTCTTTCTCACTTTGGCTAAGTTTTCTCAGTTCCTTTTCAAGAGATTCAAATTGGGAGAGAGCAAAATTCATCTCACCAACAAGTTTTGCTACAGCTATATTTTGGGAGAACATAATGAGTGGGCATGCCAACAAAAACATGCCTGCAAGCCACCAAGTAAGATCAGAAATAGAAAACAGAGCAAATTTACCGATACTGTAATAATAGAAAAGAAATGTAGTAGCAGATATAAGAAGTGTATTTATAAAAAACCACCTTTTCCCCCTAGCTGCTAACATTTCTGGGAAAACATATACTGAGAAATAAATTACTGCACCGATTATCAACCACAGAGGTTTAAATGCCAGTTCAATCATTTTCTACTCCTGTTCTCTGTGCTTTCTTTTTTCTCTTCTTTAAACAAATATTCCGCCACTTTCATATGTCCTCTTTGATATGCGACCACCACAGATAGTCTACCTAGTTTATCTTTTGCGTAAATATCCGCTCCTTTTTCCACCAAGTATTTTACTACCTCAAGATGCCCTCCCAAAGCCGCAGCTGTCAAAGCTGGACAACCTGAAGTTTGCTCATTAACATTTGCTCCTTTTTCAACTAAACATTTTACTAGCTCTAATCTTCCTTTATAGGATGCTAATTCCAAAGGGGTCTGCCCAGAATAAGTTTTCACATTTACATCCGCTCCTTTGTCTGCAAGATACTTAACTACTTCAACGTGCCCTTTATGTGTAGCAAAAAGCAATGCCGAAAACTCTATAAAATTACGAGCATTAATATCTGCTCCCTTTCCCAATAGGTATTTTACTAACTCCATATGTCCGTTCTTAGCGGCATTTATCAAAGCAGTCATTCTCGTTGCAGACCTCGCATTAATATCTGCTCCTTTTTCTACCAAACGTTCTACCGCTTTTAAATTTCCTCTAGCACTCGCCCTTCTTAAACGACGAGTTTGTCCTCCAATACGCAATGTGATTTGACTTATTAAAACGATTATTACTAATCCAATGATAACGAATAATAAGACATTGCTCATGTATACAATCCCATGAATATAACCGGAATTATACGAAACACTCTTGGATTTACAGAAAAAATCAACATTTCCGTTAGAATGATTACTATAGGTTCAATGAAAAATTTCCATATAATACCAAAATCGATGGCAAATAAAGAGCTGAGCAAAAAGCTGTTGGTAATAAAAATCCACACATTAGCCGATTTTATGAATGCGGTAAATCCAGATACAATTAACGCCATTCATTAATCCACCAGCAAAAGCGAATGTTGGAATTGAAATACTATGGTTATCTGGATTCATGATTGCTCACATTTTTAGTAGTTATGGTTAACTGTATAACTCTTTATTACAAACCCATAATAGGTATTTCTTTAAAAATCTTAACTTCTCTCGCTATTTATTTCACTTTTACTCTCCTTTTTCTGCGTGTCTTCCTCTTTTATTTGATGGTTCAGTATTTCTGAGACAAATGCGATCCGTTTCATATTACGGTTCATATATAGAATACTGCAAAGGCTTCCTAAGCCCAAAGAAATTAAATATAATATTCTTTTATTTTCCTCAGAAATAAAAAGGTTGCCTATGGTGTAAATGCAAGCAAATGCTACGAAGCCTGTCAATACAGGGCCTACCATAGGGTGTTTTAAATTGAAAACGAAGAGTTCTGTTTTTAGCCTAAATAAAAAAGGATGTTTTTTACTTTCTTCTTCCATCCTTTGCATTATGTCTTTAGGTTCTCTTACACTCAATTTTCGCATTATAATTTCTTATCAATCATTGGTAAGGGCAGTTTATGTCTATCTTTCACCTCCACTCTCCGATTCATATTTCTGCCTTCACCTGTCTCATTGGACGCAACAGGTCTATCCTCGCCATAGCCTTTAACTCTTAGTCTGTCCACCTTCACACCTTTTTCCACCAGATACTGTTTCACCCTCTCAGCCCTTCTCTGTGAAAGATGTAAGTTATAACTTTCCGCCCCGATGTTAAAGGGCAGATACAGTCTCATATTCCTTTATAGCCTTATCGTATTTCCCCTGCTTTTCGTAAACATCTCCAAGATTATTATGCGCCTCTACATAAGAAGGACAGAGGTCTATTGCCTTTATAAAAAGCTGCTCGTTCTGTATAAGGCCGGCGGTATCCTGCCTCATCTTTACTGCCTTCCCAAAGATTTCCTTTGCCTTATTGCAGTCATCTCCGTATGCAGGCAGCATGAAGACATCTGCTAATAAAATGAGAAAAGGAGACAATTTAAGAATTCCTTTCATCACCTTTTTAGTCCTCCCTATTTTTAAACCAGAGGCACAAAGACGAGCTGCTTCAATTTCGACCTGTCGTATCCGACAAGGCACCGAGCTCTATATGCCTCTGTAACTATGACCTTTTACCTCAAAAAAAGTTTCATTACTATTTCAGAACTTTTGAAATAGGTAAATCATCACCAAAGTTTCTTATAAAAGGTTCTTGACTGCCATGAGAAGCTTCCTTCACTGTTTTAGTAAGATATGGGTTCATCTCAAAGACCGTGACATCTTTGTTATGGTTCTCATCAGCTTCGCCTTTAAGTCCGTTTAACACGAAATGGGTAAAAAGTCCATTCCCCTTATAGTCATCCTGAGCCTCTTGAAAGGTCTTAGTTCCTGCAAAGATATGCATACCGAGAGATTTTGCCAAAACAGATATTCTTGCATCATATAGTCCGGAGACAATAGTCTCTATCCCGCCGGACTGACAGGTATCAAGGACAAATACCTGTTTCAATGCAGGGATTTTCTTCGAAAGCTCCATAATCTCTATGGATGAAATATAGTTCTTCGGATTTCTGATATCACCGTTAAAGTCCGATGTGTATAGGTAATAGAGGTCATCCTCTGCCCTCCCATGAGTTGCTGCAAAAAAGATGAATATATCCTCCGGGTTCATTTGAGAGGATATGGATGTAATTACCTCAATAATGGAGGCCTTATTTGTATCAGTAAGAGCTCTGATGTTAATCTTCTCATATAGCGGAGAAGCAACCTTTTTAATAATCTCAGATAAGTCTTTTGAATCTTTTATTGCCATTTTAAGGTTATAAGAAGGATTTGCAAAATTATTATTTCCTATTGATAGAACAAACAGCTCCGGTTTCTTCTCAGGAATATCAGCCTTTATCTTAATGCTTTCCATTGCACTCATTACCGTATTTGTTCCATTGAAGGCAGAGACCGATACCGTATTTTCACCCTTGATGAGGGTTATATTGTATGTCTTCTCAACATTACCTTTCGTTGGCGTGAAATCAACGATCCGAATATCCTTCTTCTCTTTATCCTCCCATACCCTCCTTAAAGATGTTCCCCTTTTTGCGGTCTGGTATGGATTTTCAATATCCGCCCTCTCAATTTTTTTCTGCTTGTCATCTACCTCTGTTTTTGCATAACGGTAGACACCGAGTGAATCAACGAACTTACCGTTATGATGAACCCTTATATCTCCAATACCACCGCCTGTGTCTTTTATCTGGACTTTTACTGTTACAGTTCTCTCAGATAAGGGAGCGTCTTCCTTTGGTGAAAGAATAGTCACCTGTGGCGGTGGATTTTTTACAGCATTATTAATGTTGAGACCAGAAACATATTTAGTAATATCTTCACCTTTGAGCTTTTTCTCCACTAAATCGGGACGGTAAAATGCGTCGTAGAATTGATTGAAGTCATAGACTTCTAATCCCCTTACAAAATGGACATATTTATTGAAATCTCCGCTACCAGAGAAGAAACCTTCGGGGGTAAGAGTAACTGAAGAGTTAGGAAATGGGAATAATGTAGCAAGTAATTGTCCATTCCTCTGTAATGCTATGGCACTTTCATTCATATTTTCAACATGAAGACGGTCTTTAAGGTTGAGATTCCCGATCAGCGATAGAAACAAACCTTCATCTTTTTTATAGGTTTCAACCATTTGTCCGTCAGATACACGCCATCTCCTAACATCTCCTTCTGGCCATTTTCCAAACACCTCCAGGAATTGACCATCTTGACTGAAAGAAAATCCATTGATAGGGTCACTGTTTATTTTGATAATTAGATTCCCATCGGAAACTCTCCAAAATATTAAATTTCCACTCAGTGCTGCAAGACTGTTTCCATCTGGACTAAAGAGAATAGCATCAATACGCCAGAGACCATCTGCTCTAAAAGTCTTAATAAGAGTTCCATCAGATACGCGCCAGAGTTTAATAACATACTCCATAAGTGAGTCGCCCTCATCATATGAAGCGATAAATTGCCCATCTGGACTATATTTGAGAGGATGATTGGGTCGGTTATAAATACCATCGAATTTTATTTTTTGAATGAGATTACCGTCTGGTATGTGCCAAATGTTTATTTCATCATATAGTCTCGTAGCAAGGTATCTTCCATCAGGACTAAAATCTAACTCGTCACCATTTTTTTCCCATACCAGATTTCCATTAGTCACTTTAAAAAGTTTTATATTATTCTCGACGCTTAAATCAGTATTACCACGAATAGCAATATATTCCTGATCTTTATTAAAAGCAGCAGATTCAACCCGCTGTCCTGCTTCTCCTTCTTTATAAATCTCTTTAACCTCATCAGTGCTAATATTATAAACTCTCATTCTGGTAGGATAATAATAAACCCCGCTTCCATGGTATCCTCCTCCTTCTCCCACGACAATCAGTTGCTCATCTGGGCTGAATGCAAAGGATCCATCACGATCCCATTGAATTTCTTTCAAAAAAGTCCAATCAGAAACACGCCAAATTCTAAGACTATTTTCCTCCATTCCGGGTTCATACTTCCGGGTGAAAAGGAGATTTCCACCCGGACTAAAAGCAGATTCATCGGTTTCTACTTCCAATGCTTTAGCAAGATTCCAATTACTGGTACGCCAGATCTTAACATTATTCTCACCACCTAAAACAAGAAAATTTCCGTCTTGACTAAAGGCAATTGAATGAGTAATAGTAATAGATGGACTATATTTTTTAATGTCAGGAAGTACCTTGGATTTAATGAGACTACCATTAACAACCTGATAAATCTTTAAAATTTGTACTCTTTCATGTGCGTTGTATAAATAGGCAAGAAAATGACCATCTTGAGAAATTGCAATTGAAGAAATGCGACCACCGTTTTCCACGAAAGTTCTGAATAGTTTCATGTCAGACAGCTTCCAAATCTTTATAACCTCCTTATTCTCCACTGTAGCGACATAAGATTCGGATAGATCAGAGATATCTCCAAGAGTTTTATTTTCAATCTTTCTTATCAGACTTCCACTTGATGGTTCCCAAAAATTCAAAATTCCCTTCCCAAGAGTGACAATCAATCCATTTGAGTTAAATGTCATAAGTTTAATGTTAGCATTATTATTCCATGTATTAATCAGACGTCCATCGGAAGTACGCCATAATTTAATATTATTATTCTCATCTGCTGAGGCAATAAGATTCCCATCCCTACTGAAAGTGATAGATGTAATTTCAGAAACATGTCCTGATTGCACCATTGTCCTTAACGTCTCATCTGCCCATACTACCTGCCCCATAATTAAAAGAATAACTAAAAATAATAGACCTATAATCTTTTTCATCCTCTCACCACCTTTACACCATATGGCAAAAAAGCGCCAAATCAAAAATTACAAATTCTCGTCTGCTCATGAAAACATATATTATCTTTTCCTAGGCCAATCATGAATGCGACATGTATCATCCATGAGTAAATTGATAAACCTTAACCGCTACTCCATGCACATTTTGAGTTATTGATTCCACACCCTTCAAGTATGAAATAAGCTCCTGAGACAATAAGGCGACAGCATCAGGATTTTTTTCCGTGCCTATTCTTCTGCTCAGGTCTTCCAATTTTTTATTCTCGAACCGGGCAGCTATCAGGTAGATTGTCTCTATGCCTTTTGTCTCGTCAAGATAAAACCACCTGAATCCATCCGGAATCCGTATTGGTCCTGGCAGAAGTGGATTCTCAGATGGGGAATACTCCTTACTTGGGTAAACAACGGTTACCCTGGCGGCGCTGTCGACCTGGAACATATATAGATAACTTCTATGGGAGGGGCTGACGGTGAAATAGTAGGGATCCTTGGATGTCAGCGCTACATTCTGCGATAATGTTCTGGTATCCATATATTTTTTTCTTCCGATTAAATAATGGAATTTGATATCCACATTGAGTTCATCCGTCAGTTGTGATAACAGGTTTTTAAGAGATATATTATTTGGATCCTTGTTAAGCTCATCTCTGATGTTATTTACGGCAGTGATATAATCGCCCTCTTTTATCGCCCCTGCGATTTCCACACTCATGGAAGAAGGGCTTACCTTCGCTTCCTCCCTGGTTTTATTGATTATTGTAGCAATTTCCTTCCCTCCCCAAAAGGCGATAATGCCTGGAATAGAAATAAATATTAATGCCAGGATAATCCGCCCTTTATTGCGGCGACGGAAATGCCTGAATTTTAACCACCCAAACCGTCCCATATCAAACATGGATATTACCTCGATCCAAAGGCATTCTCAAAGCCAAGCTTCGTCTCGCCCCTCTGATAGAAATGCAGTTTCCCGTTATTTCGCAAAACATTAAGATTCAACCCTTTAAAGATCGGAGTCCAGTAATTTATGAGTTTATCCCAGTCTTTAGTGCCGGTTGCATTTACATAGAAACAGTAGATTTTTGTGTCTTTAGCAAACTTCTTGACAGATTCAATGGAAGTTTTGGCTGTCTGCTGCATGTCTGAAAAGATCGCAATCTCATATTGATATTTCTCGCTGCTACTCAAAGACGCTGCCTGAGATAATGCACCCAGTATGTCCGTAGCCTTTGCCCCCTCTCTGCGTTTTAGTTCCTTAACCATCTTTTTTATTTTGTTCTTTTGTTTGATTGCGTTTAGGGGGTTTTCGTCCAGAACCTCAAGACTGATTCTTATGTCATCGGCGGCATCAAAGCCGTGGTCGTCAATGCCGATAACGCCAAATCCTTCACCAGGCTGGAGTCCGTCAACTATCGTATTAACCCATGGAATTAACTCCGGCCAGAGAGGTGTGTTTACGCCTGCATTATTTGATGTAAAGGAGCCGGTTTCATCCAAAAGGACGATGATAAAATGGGGGGTTTCATTTCTCTTGATATTTTCAATCTCGGTAGATACCTTTTCGCAACTATTCAAAAACGGAAGAATAGTGAGAAGCAGAAGAACGAAAATGCGACGATACCAGGGCATTCCCAATTGAAAGCACTTACTCTTCAAATCCCTTTTCAGATCCTGATATCGTTGTTTCTTCTCTTTAATGTTTCTGATGATGTCATCTTCAAGCTGCAATACCTTGGCCCTGAGGTCTTTTTCCCCGGACTTGGTCGGTAAAGCCGGAATTACGACCGGAATTCTTGCCTTGGCCTGCTCAATAATATTGCTGACTCCATTCATCTTATCCAACATCCTTTTTATCTCATTTGTGACCGCAATACACCCATTCATTTCCTTAAGCGAACGATCTCTTTCGGACGGATTGGTCTCATCCATAGCCCTCCTTTTTAACTGAATAAGTTCCTTTATCTGCGGCTCGGTCAGACCGTCTGCCTTGAAAGATGTCTGCTCTCCGAAACAGAGATTGATCTCCCCTGCCTGCTTATTTAAGTGTTCATATATGGTTTTTATGCCGCTTCCCTCATCTTCAATCTCCCTAAGCATGTCCCCACATCTTCGTGATGCGTTAATCCACTTCCTGAGATTTTCGCATTCATCCTTGATTGCATCGTAAAGTAGATCGATCTTGATCTCCACACCCTTTGCTTTATCAGAAAAATGGGCCTTGAGCTTGCGCATTTCTTTCCTCTTTAGAGCCTCCAGTTCAGCCAGACTGCCTGCATTATTAATTTTTGCCGCAAGTTCATCGGAGCCTTTATTCCAAATCCCATTTTTTTCATTGATATTATCCTCGATCTTCTGAGCTTCCTTGCTGAGAGAGTCAAGGTCTTTCGGCCTGTTATTCAACGCCCCAACATCTTCCCTCAATGCCCCGGATTTGACTTTCAACGTATTAAAGCCATTCTCGACCTTTTCCAGTTCTTCTTTTAAAAAAGCTATTGAAGTTGGCAGGATCATAAACGACTGATGGCCGAAGATCCACCAGGTAATGGCACACCAGAGCAAACTTATTATTCCTCCAATCCAGTATATGGGTGCCTTATATAGTGGTTCCAGCCCTTCTTTGTAGGCAATTGCACCGACTAGAATATGAGCAACAGGAAAAATGAAACCAATAAATCCAGCCAGGATTGGCCCTCCCCGCAACATCACCATATCCCACATCGTCGGGGATACCATTTCTTCACCAATAGATAGGAGCTGTGCACGGACGGCAGCAAGCCCGCCCTCTACAATAATAGCGGCAACGATAATAACTCCTAACCAAAACTTTGATTCTTTATAGAAACTTCTCCCCTTGTACTTGCTCCTCTCAAACACTAGTCCAAAGACTACCTGTACCATGGCAAGTAAAATTGCAGCAACGAGGGAATTCATGGAGTAGCTTCCAAACCAGGACAGAGGGATTCTTTTACCTCCGGGAATGACTAGTTCCAGAACCTGTGCCAATAGAAGTGTGTTCAGGCAGATCAGTGACGGCCAGAGCGGCATAGAAAGGACACCCAGAAGAGAAAAGGGCTCCGGCGGCTTAAAAGATAACAATTCTATGCCCTTTTCCCACCACAATGGAATCCTTCTTTTAACAGTCATGCCGAGTTCTATTCCAAAGAGGTGAATCTTCCCAATCCACCAGAGAACCTTTGATAGTAAACCCAGGACAATAACCGCAAGAAACAAATTTATGATAATATTCATGATTATTCTCCCTTTGTTTATCTATGATCGAAAGAGATTTTCCACAAAAAAATTCCTGAAGTTACATCTTCCGGCTGTGAAGACACGGTTGGCTCCCCCTGGGGTGGTATCTCTATTGTCCCTTGAATACCTTTTGCATTATACTGCTGTCCGGGTAACCTGCCGATAAACTGCTCCGGATTTTTCAGCTCGCTTCTATTAGCGATAACGATAAAATACTCTTTGCCCTTTTTTTCATCCAGATAAAACCATCTGCCAATAGTCGGGACACGATAAAATCTTCCTGACTCAACAGGATTCGCCTCACCGGAGAATTTCTTATTAGGAAAGAGCTGTTCCACTTTCTCTGAAACCTGATAGACATATACAAAAACCTTACCTTTCGGACTGAATTCTACAGCATAGCCATCCTTCTGCGTAAGGGTGTCATTATCTTTAAGCTCGGCCTCTCCTTTATCCTTCAAATATTTGACCTTAACATCCAGATTGAAGGGCAGTTTGCCTGCAACTTCAACCTTTTTAAGGGTGTTTACAATGATTACGCGGCGATTCCTGCTTCTTTCGTCCTCTGTGTTATTTGGCGCAACAGGTTTATCTTCCCCGTACCCGATGATCTCAAACTGTTTTTCAGAAAGGTGATAATTTTTTGTAAGGTATGTTCTAACGGCGTCAGCCCTTTTTTCAGAAAGCAATCTGTTATATTCCGCGCTTCCAAGACTGCATGTGTGACCCTCAATCCTATATTTATAACCCCAAAGCTCATTATCCTCGCTAAGCGCTATGCCAAGGGCATTAAGGGAACGGATTGACTCAGGTGTGATTTCATGACTATTAATCTTAAATTTCAGATTCAGAACAAGGGACGGCTCACCGGCCGCTGGAATTGAAGAGTCCCCTACGCCTTTTGTGTATACCGGTTGCTTAAGGGCATGTCTGTATTGCTCAATTAAGTGCGTGTCTTCCTGGGCAAAAAGATAGCCATGGAAAAATATCATCCAGATTAAACATGCCATTATCTTTTTCATATCCCTGACCTCCTTAATTAATCTAAAACGGATATAATTAAGAGTTTCATAGTTTCAAAAAGTTTCACAATAAAATTATCATTTAAAATCCTATGAGGCTCTTGCAAAATGGTTCCACCCTCATCTGTGGCTTCTTATTACAATCGTATCCTCGCTCCAGATAAAATTCCCGGAAGATATATTTTCAGTTACTTGCTTCACAAATATTGTCCTTTTATCTCTTTCAACCTTACCACCTGAGTCAAAAAGTCTTTTAAGGTCTTCAATGCCAAGGTCTTCTAACCTTAAAGGCTCCAATGTGGCAATTACCTTAACTGTCTCTTCACCTACCGGTTGGCCGAATTCAAACTCAAAGTGTTTTTTTCTCATTTGCTCGTCAGGGAGGCTAATGGTTCTTCCGCCCGTGATTTTATTGTCCTCATAGAATTTGTTTGGGAAGATAATATGCACATTTCCCTCACTATCGAGATTAACCATCAGGAGGTAACATTCTTTTTCTGATTTGATATTAAATACTACCTTTTCGCCAATCCGAAAATCCCTTCTGTTTTCAAATGACCATAACTTTACATTAAAAGGTGGATTCGGATGGCTCAGATGTGCAAGCTGCTTCACCATGTAGGCATATTCCAGTTTAGGCACAATAGAATTCATTAGATTATCCAATTTGCCTGCCGGTTCGACACTATCCACATCGCCGATACCATTTAACAGCCTTACGATATACCTGCCGTTATCCATCTTCCCTCTTATAAGTCTGTCAAAAAAACCTTCTTCAACTATTTCGACATAATCGAGATTCCCAAGTTTATGTTTCAATGCCGACATGATTGAATCATCCGCACCTTCAAACTGCTCGATCCGAAGCAAAACCTTTTCCCCTTTTACCCATGGAGGTGTCTGCGGTTCAATATGCAGTTCTCCAGAGGATGCATTGGGATTTTTAAAAGCTATCTCTGCGACTAAATCTTTTTTTGCCTCTATCTGCGGATGTTGAGGCAGTCTTAATTTATCTATAACGACATTTTTTGCAAGCTCAAACAATCGCTCATATGAAACATTTCTCAGGTTCTTCATGCCTTCATAGAGTCCGTAAGTGAAACCGCCTTGAAACCCTTCAGGCTGTGCTACTTCTAACGCCACTTCACCTTCGCCTGAGGCTGCCATAAAGATAACCGAATCGGGGAGGTCTGGTCCTTTTGGAATTGCTTTCATTTCCAGGGATGGCTGGTAATCATTGATGGGAATATATTTGCTCTGACGGGCGGGGGTTTCTTCAAGCCTGCTGACTTCAGCGCCTCCTATGCTCCTGGACACGCCACCCGAGTAGCAGCTATCAATCATGACCACAACAGTGCGCCCATTCAGTTCCTTAAGCCATCTGCCCAGTTCATCGTCTACAATAATATTATATCCGCCAACAGGGCTCATATCGTAAGGCAGCAATACCTCATCACGGCCGTCCCTTTCGTCTCCGTTGACATCCTCGACCCATGAGCCGTGACCAGAAAAAAAGAATACCGCAAAATCACCTTTCTTCGTGCCTTTAATAAGCCAATCCTTAAAAGTGTCTTCTACGTTCTTTTTTGTGGCTTGTTCATCAATCAGAACCTTAATGTCATCTTCGGAGATACCATAGTAACTGACAAGGGCGGATTTCATCTTATTGACGTCATTTACCGGACCTTTGAGGTTTATCAATTTTTGACCCTTGATCACAGTGGGAAGATTTTTATAATTCTGCACACCTACAAGCAAGACTTTTACTGCGCCAAAAGATAAAGGCGTATAAAACAGACTAACCAGAAAAATGACCGACATTGAGATATACAGCCTTTTCACCTTTTCCTCCTTGCGTTCTTAATCTATAAGATGACCCATTTCAAAAAAAGTTTCAGGTCATTTCCCCATTTCTATAAATTCCTTTAGATTATCTTCCGCCTTCTTCCTGTCTCCTGCTGCCTGATAGACCAAATAGAGGTTTCCAAATGCTGCCTCGATCCCATTCTCATGGTCATCCGCCCGGAATATCTCAAGTGCATTCTCATATGAGGCAGACTTTATTAAAAAAGTTTCTTTTTGAGTAAAGTTATTGGATGAAGTTCCTTTGTTGTAAAATCCAACAGCCGTTTTGCAGTCCAGACAGCACAAGAATTCAAGCCTTTTTCAAGACAACCACAATATTCCCATGCTCATCTCTGTATCCTTCTTTTTCCATTAAAGTTTTTCCCAATATGTTCAACTTTTCAAAGAACGTCTTTTCTTTATCTTTTTCTAAATTAACTGTTATCTTTAACCCCTCCTTTATGGTTATTACCTGCAATACCTCGCCGTCTTGCGATTTAATAATCTCTTTTAACTTCTCAAGACCAGCGTCAAGCTCATTTACCTCGATAATTATGGGATTCTTCACGTCGGGTAATCTGATTTTTATGTCCTTCGTCAGTTGTTCGATACGGGATAGATTCACATCAGTGAAATTGCGATAGATGGTTAAGGTCAAAAGTACCATCACGGTAGCCACAGCAAGCCCCCATTTGACAGGACGGATTTGAATCCATTCTTTTAATCTTTGAGGTAGTGGTTTGGGTGGGAGGGGAAGCTTACGAAGTTTCTGTTTTACTGCTTCTTTGATTTCATCGGAAAGTGGTGGGGGTTGAAATTGGTCTAGCAACTTTAGCGTTTCTTTTAGTTCATGCACTTCTTTTTGGCATTTTTCACATCCCTTTAGATGCTCCTCCGCAAAATGATAATCCTTGTCATCCATGCGTCCAGTAACATAGTCGTATAGATTTTCTCCAAGATGCTCTGTCTTCATTCAGCTAACTCTCTGTAAGGTTTCAATGTTTCTCTTAATTTAAGCAAGCCTCTGTGAACCCAATTCTTGATGTCCTGCTCTTTGCATTTCATTATTTCAGCGGTCTCTTTATGACTGTATCCTGATAAATGAACATGGATAATTGCCAATCTGTATTTTTCGCCAAGTTTGTTAAGCGCATCCCAAACAATAATTTTGGTCTCCACGTCTCTGATGGTTACCTCAGGGTTTTTACCGGGAGCGACAATATCCTCTATTTTTATTCCTTGAGCTGGTATCTCTATCTCTTCTTCATCTTCGCCTTCAATTATGCGCACAAAACGTCCTGACCGTTTGAGTATATCCATGCACATACCATAGGCAGCTTTTCTAAGCCACCAATAAAACTTACTTTCCTCGCGCAGGTTAAATATTGCTTCATAGCATTTAATAAATACAATCTTCATTGCATCTTCTGCCTCTTTCTTTGGGTCATTCAGTCTGGAAAGAAGGAAATAACAATATCGATAAATTTTGCCATTGTATTTATCATAAAGCCTCCAATAAGCATCATTGTTACCATTCTTAAACTTCCTAACTAGATCTGCATCTTCTTCCCAATCTCTTTCCCTATCTCTCTTCTCCTGTGATATTGTCTGCCAAAAATAAAGACTGGATAGGGCTGAAAAAGTTTCAACAGGCAGAGAATCGCATAAGTTGTATAAGATATTAAGAAGACAAGTTATGACTCCATTTTCAGGTATGATTACTGTCCTCCTATTGAAGATTAGGACCTTGAACACAAAAGAGCAAATATCTTTTTAGCCTCAAGACATTGAGGTAAAGTAGGGGACTGGCATTGTGGCTGCAGATTAACTTTTTGTTCCCTGTTTCTCGCTCTTTTGTATTGTTAGCGTCACACTATATACCTCAGCCATACCCTATCTCCATGTCCCCCTAATCAAACCGTACGTTCGGTATTCCGAATACAGCATTCCAGTTATCTCCTTGCAGTAGCTTTTGCACCCCCCTCTTGGAAACGAGTAAACCTGGAACCCTCCCCTTGAATGCAATCGTTTCTTTGTTTGACTCAGGATGCCTTGGAATGGCAGAGCTATTTTGATTAGCCGAGAGTCGGGCTTGAAGAATAGGGGCTTTGCGGGTGTCTTCTTCTTTGATGATCATTACTACCCCATAAGGGATATCCTGCTTTTAAGGGATTTTTTACTTGGTAATTATAGCCTGCCTGCTTCTTTTGTCAAGGAATTATTTTCTGCGGTATATTTTATTAGGTTAGCAGATCATTTTTTCCGTACTTCTTAATTATAGCCTCCCTTATTAGGTCTTTTAATCTTTTCGTGACAAAGAATGGCTGACCATGCCCGGGAATTACTACATCAGACTCGCTTAGTAACTTCCTGATGCTTCTTTTTGCACTATCAATGTCAAAGAAGTTGCTGTTGAATTTCCAAATATGCCCCGACTGGAGCCAGGCAAGGTTAATTATAGCATCTCCGCTTATAGCTACCCTTATCGATTTATTCTCATCTGACCAGATAAGCGAAGTATGTCCCTGCGTATGCCCAGGGGTAAGCATGACCACTACATTTGGGATGATTTGAGTACCATTGCTTACCGGGATTAATCTGTCCTTGTGATAACCATTAGATTCATCTATTTCCATCTCGTTACAATACCATGCTGCATGCTTGAAATGTTCTATGCAGCCGAAGTGATCCCTATGCAGATGTGTAATGAAGACTTTAGTTATGTCAGTGTGGTTGATGCCGTTTAACTGCAAAAGCATTCTGAGCAGATCCCAGTTGGTTTTATTATTTTCCTCGGTGAAATCTGATTCCCTTTCATAACCCGGATCAACCAGCAATAATTCGCGTTTTTCTCTGATAAGGACAACAGTAGAGCCTCCTCCAATACCAAGCTCATTTTTTAATCTCCTATGTACCGAAAATGTCATGTTACATGGATCAACAGTAGACGAGCCAACCTTGATTACCCTTACATTCATCTGCCACATATCTTGGGTTTTAGGCATTGCTTTATTTGTTAGTCCGGTTTGTCCCCTTAATTCAAGAATTACACCGAATTATATCATTGATAATTTTATTATCAACAAAAAATCCAGCCCCTATGCCAATTCGCACTCAACAGGATACCAAGGCGGCGAGGAGGCACGAAGAAGGCTGAAGACTGAAGCATCCTAAAAGCCTTCAGCCTTCGGCCTATCCACCTTGACCTTAACCTCAACCTGCTTTTTTCCAAGTACCCGTATGAAGGTAAATTGGTATTATCTCTCCAATCCCTGTCTGCCGGCAGGTAGGACGGGAGATGGGAATATTAATGTTGACCCGAATGGGTATGGGTTTGATAAGATGGCAGATCATTGTCACGCCGGTTAAGTTTTTGACAGGAGACATAGATTGGCAAAAGAAAAGGAGCCCCAATCGCCTGAGTTTATCGGGTGCCATCTCCATAGGATGCGGGAGGGGACGATCTTGTTGCCCAAGTGTTTTCTGCGTAATTTACCCGGAAAGGAGGTTCATCTTATAATAGGCGTGGAAGCTATTTATAAGTATATATGGCTTATACCTGTGGATAAGGACGTAAACGGGAAAAGGGTTGAAGAGGAGCTTAGAAAACCTGAAATGACTGAGCCCGGGGGTGCATATCATTATCATGGGTCCTATAGGCTGACAAAGGCAGGGTATATAACCATCCCAAAGAAGGCAAGGGAGATATCCGGGTTTGAGAGCGGCGATGTAATAATCGTTGGGCTATTTAACTCTATTGAGATCTGGAATAGAATTGACTGGGAGGCCAAGACAAAAAAAGGAAAGGAGTAAACATCCGGAGTCTTGGGCGAGCCTTAAAGAGCCATTGAGGTATCATAAATAGTCATACTGTATATACACTTCTTACACCTGTCTCTCCCTCAAACTGCTCAGGAGACATCCAGGGGGAGTGTCCATCTTATTACCTCCTTCGGCATAGATTCTGTCTTCTTTGATTAACACAAAGCCCATACAGGAAGGCAAAAGATATCTTTTCTCGGACATATAAAATCCCCATTATAGATAATCAATGAAAAGGGTATCTTAATGCCTTTACTTATGTGTTTTTCCTTGAACATATCAATAGGATGCAGATATCTCTTGTCCCAGGTAGAAGAATATTTGATCTCAACAGGGATTGTCATACCCCTGGTGCTGATGACCAGGTCAATCTCCGATGCAGGGCTCTTCTCCCAGAAGTGAAAAGAAGGAGGGGTCTCTAAGTTCACTCCCCATTTAATAAAGTCCGTAATTACAAGGTTCTCAAAATAGTGTCCCTCATCACCACCTGCCTTGATCAATTCTCTCCCCTTAAAACCTGATAAGGCCCAGACAACGGCATTATCAAAAAAATATACCTTTTTTGATTTCTTGATCCTTGTAGATATATTTAAAAAAAAGGGAGAGAGGAGAAATCCTATTAGACTCTCCTCCCATATTGTCACATATTTCTTGGCAGTAATCTGATTGATACCTGCATCAGCGCCAAGCCGATTATATTCTAAGAGACTCCCCATCCTTGAAGATAGTTGGGCGACAACCTTACGATAACCATCTATATTCCCGATATCTTTAACACTGCGCATGTCCCTTTCTATATAAGTGTCGATGTAGTCTACAACCCACCGCGGGATGGCCTCCTCATCTATCTTTGAGAAGGTAGGCGGAAACAGGCTTCTGGTGATGAGTCTACTAACCAGATCCATCCTCTTCCTGCTTTGGGGTCTGAACTCTCTGACAATCCGGGATATCTGTTTATGATTAAGGGCGCCGGAGAATATCCCTTTATACAAGGCATCGGCAGATTCAACCCCGCCGATCCCTTCATAGACGGATGCTTCGCTCATGGTAAAAGGGTAGACCCTCAAAATCTGAACCCTGCCTGCTAAGGTCTCTGCTGTCTTATCAAGAAGCTCTAAACTTGAAGATCCGCTTATGATAATCTTTAAATAAGGTGAATACCTGTCATATAAGATCTTTACCGACTCAAAGATGGATGGAAGTTTCTGTGCCTCATCAATAAAGAGGTAAAACCTATCTTTTAGTAAATCCAGCCTGAAACCTAAGGTCTCCTCTATCCGCTCCTGTAGGTAAAATTCATCTTTTGTGACCCTGTCTCTCTCAAACAGAGAATCCAGATTGAGATTAAAACTCCTCTCAGGTTCAACATTATCAAGGAGGTTATTTACTGATGTAGTCTTCCCTGACTGCCTTGGACCGATTATCACCGTGATCAAGGGGCTATCTAATGATCTCTTGAGATTGGGGGCGTAGATCCTTTCTATAAGCCTTGAAATCTTCATTTATGCATCTCGGTCTCTAATTTGACTTTACCATGTTGACATAATAATGTAACTATTGTCAAGCAATAATTAAATCATAATTAATATAATGTCAACGTAAAATTGAATACAGAAGCAATTATATGTGAGCTTACTCATCAAGGAGGTACTACTTAATGTCATCAGCCAGTTATAGTAAACGTCTTAAATAAGTTGACATTGAATGCCTGTCATTCCGAACGAAGTGAGGAATCTTAAGATTTCTCAGTCGCTCCGCTCCTTCGAAATGACAACCTTCTTTTGTCGTTAACTATAGTATATGTCTTTTCAGTTTGTGGGCTGCTTTTAGCGGAAGACTATTGAGTTCATTTATATTGCTGATTACTCTAAGATTTCTTTTCTCATATGGACGGCACCGGATAATAGCCTGGAACGTTGGATTATATCTACTGTTTAATATTTATTTGCCAGAGACGGCCTCTATCAGGATCTTGGCCACCTCAGGCCTTGTAAATTCCTCAGGAGGCAGTGTCCCCTCTCTCAGCATCTCACGCACCTTTGTCCCTGAAAGCGACACATGCTCCTTAGAATCATGGGGACATGTCTTATAGGAGGCCATGGCGCCACATCTTTTACAGTAAAATGTATGGTCAAAGAATAGCGGTGTAATACCGAGTTCGCCCTCTTCAAACTCGTCAAAAATATAATGCGCATCAAATGGGCCATAGTAGGATCCTACGCCTGCATGGTCCCTGCCTACAATAAAATGTGTGCAGCCGTAGTTCTTCCTTATTGTTGCATGGAATATAGCCTCTCTGGGTCCGGCATACCTCATTGCAGCAGGCATTACAGCGAGAACAGTCCTGTCCTTGGGATAATAGTTATTCAGAAGGACCTCATAGCACCTCATCCTGATATCGGCAGGTATATCGTCCCCCTTTGTCTCACCGACCAGCGGGTGGACCAGAATCCCATCAACAACCTCAAGGGCACATTTCTGTATATATTCATGGGCGCGGTGTATCGGGTTTCGTGTCTGAAAACCTACGACCCTCTTCCACCCCTTCTCATGAAAGATCCTCCTGGTATCAACAGGGTCAAGCCTGTAGTCAGAAAAATCTTTATGCTTCGGCCTCTTAAAGAGGCTTATCTTTCCGCCAAGGAGGAACTCCCCCATCTTGTGGACGGCATCCACACCCGGATGTTTTATGTCGCTTGTACCATATACCTCCAGGGATTCCTTTTCTTTATCATGTGGAAAGATCTCCTCGATATGCATCACCCCAATGGATGCATTCGTATCATCAGCCAAGGTTACTTCCAACCCCTCCTTCAGTTCCGCTGCCTCATCCTTTGTCACTGAAAGGGTAACAGGTATGCTCCATGGAAGGCCGTTTGCAAGCCTCATGACATCCATGACCCCCTCATAGTCCTCCATGCGCATAAAGCCCTCAAGAGGACTTAATGCCCCGATAGCTATCATATCCAGGTCTGACATCTCCCTCTTGTTCAGATGGATCTTCTTTAGCCCCTTTGCACGGATCTCGAGAGACTCCATTTCGCTCCCATGCAAAACCCTGTTTATCAGCCTTCCTCCATGCGGGATCGATTCCTTTGCCATCTATTGCCCAGCCCTCCAATCTCAGAATAATTCTTTGTTAGACATCAGACATTCGTTTCTACCTTCTCTGTGGTCCTCTTTATTTCAAACTCTTCCTTGTTTCCATGCTTATCTATCAGCGTCCATTTGATCCTGTCCTTCTTTACCTCAGGTTTTAAGACAGCCTTATAATCCGCTATCTGATAGGGAAGGCGGGTCTCAAGGGCGCCGGTCGGGCATTCCTTGACGCAGGCCATACAGTCCCAGCAATCCACCGTCTCCCTTATATATGCTTTTCTCCTGGCCTGGTCTACAACCATAAGATCACCGGGACATGCCCTAACACATTTCGGCTCTTCAAACCCTAAACAACCACAGCATCTGTTGATGTTGACAATGATAGCCATAAAGGCAGACCTCCTTTTTTATTTCGGCTTGTACCTGTCTCCTGGTACTAACTGATAATAGGGACGCGTAAAGACCCCGATCTCTCCTGTCTCCATGTTCCTTTTTGAATTGACAAATTTCAACCAGTTTTCGTCATCCCTCTTCGGATAGTCAAGTCTTGTCTGAAAACCGGGCCACCTTGTCTCTTTTCTGAAGATAAGATGCTGAACCAGGACATCTGCAACATCTATCCGGTCTATTACTTCATGGGCAAGCATAAGTTCATGCATATCGCCGGCAATAAGGAACTGGATCTGACCTCTCAGGGTTTTAAGTTTACCGGCAGCAACCCTGAGCCTCTCCTCGTTCATCTCATAATATGTCCTCACTCCGCCGGCATATTCATCCATAATCTTCTGGAGTCTCTCCTCCATCTCCTTTGGTCTTACCCCATCCTTCTCCTTCTCCATCCTGTTTATTGGGGCAAAGACCCTCTCTTCTTCCCTGCCTATCTCCCCTTCGGTGATCGGAGAGAGATTTTTTCCATTTATCCCGCTTACAGCCGCCCTTGCGGCAATAAGACCCTCTGCCCAGCATCCGCTCACAAACTTGTATGGCGCACCGCCTGCCACATCGCCGGCGGCATAGAGCCCCTCAAGTGTAGTCTTGCGGTCTGCATCAATCCAATAACCAGACTGACAGTGTCCCCCTATTATGTACGGCTCCGTACCTTCTATCTCTACAGGCTCCTTGCTCGGGTCTATCCCGTTGGCTGCCCAGTAGAGGACTATATTCGGATACATATCCAGGTATGATGACTTTAGTTCACGTACCTTCTCCTTTGTCAGGTGCGTTGTATCAAGAAAACATGGGCCCCTTCCCTCCTTTGATTCCATTGTCGGGGCATATACCCTGATGGTAGTGGGCGACCCCTCCCCTCCCCAGTCGGAATATCTGACCTTCATAAATTGCTCGCCTTTGGAGTTTACCTGGGGCGCGCCAAAACCGAGCGCAAGCGTTCCGGTCGGGGCAATTGCATCCTTTGTCCTAAGCGCAATGAATCTCATCTCAAAGGAGGTCATCTCGGCCCCTGCCCTTATCCCCATGGCATACCCTGCCCCGGTATTAAAAGGTGGATACCAGATCTTATGGTGGGCGGTCCCATCGTTGTTTGGCCTGTAAATCCCCGAACAACCGCCTGTAGCAACAATAGTGGCCTTGGCAGATATCACATAAAGTTTCCCGTCCCTCACGCCAAATCCGACCACCCCTTTTACCCTGTTATCATCCAGAATCAGGTTAGTTACATTCACCCTGTTTATCACCTCTACCCCTGCATTCTGAACTGCGGCAGAGAGGATCTGTTTTAACGCCTCACCAAAGATCTTTATGTTCCAGCGCCCCCTTGGCACCGGCCTCCCCATATCATCCTTCAGGATTGGAAGCCCCCAGCCCTCAACCCTCTGTACGCAGTTGTTGAGCTCCTGGGCAATGCTCAATACAAGGTCTTCACGTATGATACCCATTGCATCGTAGCGAACATATTTAACAAAGCTCTCAGGCGTCTCCCCTGGATTCAGGTAGGCATTAATTGCGTTCATCCCTCCGGCAAGACAACCGCTCCTGTCTATATGGGCCTTCTCAACGATTAATACCTTTAAGCCCGGATCCCTCTCCTTAGCCTCAATAGCTGCCATACAGCCGGCAGTACCGCCACCAATGATCAGAACATCTGTTTCAATTAATCTTCTCTCCATTATATAGGTTCTCCTAAGTCTTGTTGCTCCTTGTATCCATATACAGCCTTTTTGTAGCTTTCAATACCAACACGCCTTATGGTCTTACCTATCCTCTCGCCCCGCTTCCCGTTGACCTTATACCACTCAAGGGTTTTGTCAAGGACAGTAAAGACCTCTTCATCCTTAACAAACTTTGCTGTCTCCATTGCCTCCAGAGGATGCCTCCCATGCTTGCCCCCAACCCTTACAAGATGACCTGTCCTCTTGGCAGTCCATGACTCTGAGGGGCATGCCCTTATACAGTCTCCGCAATATATGCACTTATTTGGGTCATATATGGGCTTGCCATCCTCCTTTCGGGAGACAATTGCACCCTCCTGACATACCTTGGCGCATAGGGTACACCCTGTGCAGGTATGCTCCTCCCATACAGGTTCAACTATCCCCTGAAATCCAAGGTCAGACTCCCTGGTCCTCATGCAGTCGATCGGACACCCCGAGAAGGAGATCTTGAATTTATGATGCGTCGGTCTCCCGAAGTATCTGCTGTCCACCTCCTTGCACAGCTTTTGCGTATCTGTAAGTCCATTCGGGTTATACTCGCACCCACCGCAGGCAATAGGCACCCTCACCCTGGGACCGCAGGAGGCAATCTTTACCCCTACAGTCTCAAGCTCTTTTATTACCTGATCAAAGTCCTTGATGTTGACATATGGTATTTCGATAGACATCCTCACGGATGTATGCACTACCCCCCGGCCATATTTTTTGGCTACCTCTGATATCTTAGGAAGCCATTCGGCAGGGATCATACCTCCGGGGCATCTCAGGCGGACAGTATAGAGATCCTTCTGTCTCTGCTTTATAAAACCGCCTGATTTAAGCTCGGCAAAGGTCTTTGTGTAGGCCTTCTCCTCTACATAATGATCAACACCCATCTTCCCTCCTCTATTTAAGGGGCTTGCGTCGCCCCCTCCACCGGCAAAGCTGGATGGAGCCTCCCCCTCAACGCTCGCATCCGCTCGCTGTTTAGAAGATTCAGAATCCAGACTTTTCTCCTGGCTCCTGACTTCTGACTCCTGACTCCTGCTTTCATTCGCAGGGGCTTGCGTCGCCCCTACTTTACCTTTTTTCTCTTCCTCTCGCACATATCATTAAGTGTTATAGAATTTAGCACCCCTGCGATCGACACCTTGACCTCCTCCCATACATCCTTTACAACGCAATCCTTTGCCTGACGGCATAACGAGGTCTTCTCGCCTGACACACAGTCCATAGGGCGGATGGGTCCGTCTATCGCCTCGAGTACCTGGGCCAGGCTTATCTCGGTTGATGGTCTTGACAGTATATAGCCGCCCTGGGCCCCCCTTATGCTCTCGACAAGCCCGGCCTTCTTCAGTGTGCTCATAACCTGCTCAAGAAAGCGGACAGGTATACCCTGCCTTATGGCAATATTCCTGACCTGCACAGGTCCCTGCCCGGAACTTAAGGCAAGTTCCAGGATTGCCATAACACCATATTCTCCTTTTGCCGAGAAACGCATCTATAAATCCCTACCTTTCCGATGGGAATTCTGTAAATATATCTTGCGAATGAACCCCTTGTCAAGTCCTTTTTCTCTCTTCAAGCTCAATAATCCAATAATTTATTTTTTTTATTTTTTTCTTGACAAAATTGTATCTTGGTGTATCCTTTTACCATGCTGTGGGGAAAAGTGGGGAAAAAGGGGGGACGGGGGCGACGCAAGCCCCTGTAAATGAAAGCGGGAGTCAGAAGTCAGGAATCAGGAATCAGGAGGAAAGTCTGGATTCTGAATCTTCTACCCAGCGAGCATGGCGAGCGTTGAGGGGGAGGCGACGATCATCTGTGGGGGCCCGTGCGGTGCAGTTGCTCCTCCGATGCCCCCACACCCCGCGCTTGCACCGGCCAAGCCGGATGCTCGCTTCGGCTTTGCCGGTGGAGGGGGCGACGCAAGCCCCTTAGATAAGAGGATAGACCTTACATGTTTATAGGTAGCTTTCAACACAACATCGACTCAAAGGGAAGGGTAAGCATACCGGTCAGGTTCAGGGAAGTGCTCCAGGGAAGATTTGAGGAGTGTCTTATTATTACTGCTGATTTTGACGGATGCCTTGCCGGCTACCCTAAAGAAGAATGGCAGACGATTGCGGAAAAGGCGAGGCCTCTCCCCTCGATGAAAAAAGAGGTTAAGGAGTTTATGCGTTTCTTTTACTCCCGGGCCGTGGAATGCCCCCTTGATAAACAGGGCAGGATCCTTATCACCCCTGAATTGAGGGAATATGCAGGGATCAATAAAGAGGTCATACTCGTAGGTATGTATAGCAAGATAGAGATCTGGGACATAGTCAAGTGGAGGGAAGTGGAGCAGGCCGCATCAAGGAATTCAGCCATGATAAGCGAAACCATGGCTAGCCTGGGGCTTTAGTATGACTGTTTCACATATGCCTGTGCTTCGCGATGAGGTCATTGAAAGTCTCAAGCCGGCAGCGGGACGAATATTTCTTGACTGTACATTAGGATACGGGGGGCACGCGGAGGAGATCCTGAGGCAAAGTTCCCCTGACGGCCTCCTGATTGGCATTGACCAGGATGAGGATGCGGTAAGTTTTGCAAGGGAGCGGCTCAAAGAATATGGAACGAGGGTCAGGATCGTACAAGACAATTTTAAGAACATCGGGAATATCCTGAAGGAGATGGAGGTAGACGGGGTAGATGGCGTGCTCTTCGACCTTGGGGTCTCCACGTTCCAGCTACTGAATCCTGAGAGGGGATTTAGCTTCAGAAATGAGGGGCCTCTTGATATGAGGATGGACAAAGGAGGGGAGATTACGGCGGAATCCTTAGTAAATGACCTGCCGGAAGACAAGCTCGTCAGGATTATCAAGGAATACGGGGAGGAGAGATACGCACACAGGATCGCAAAGACGATCGCCAGGGAAAGAAGGAGAGAGAGGATAACCTCAACCCTCCAGCTTGCCAGGATTATAAAATATGCAATACCGGCCTCACGGACGGGCAAAGGAATAGACCCCGCAACAAGGACATTTCAGGCCATTAGAATAGCGGTAAATAATGAACTCGATATATTAAAGAAGGCAATAGTTGACGCATCAATGATATTAAAGCCGGCAGGGAGGATATGTGTAATCGCATTTCATTCCCTTGAGGACAGGATAGTGAAACATACCTTCAGGGAACTATCAGATATCAGGGGAGAAGGAAAAGGGGATGGCCCAAGTATCTTAAAGATAATAACAGGCAAGCCGATCAGGCCTACTCCTGAGGAAGAGAGGACAAATCCCCGTTCCCGCAGTGCAAAACTGAGGACAGCGGAGAGGTGCGTATGAAGTTATGGCTCGCAATACTGATAATCTTAATAGTGTTCCTCTATGTATGGACACATATTGACATAATAAACAGGGGATACGAGATAGAAGGACTTCTGACCAGGAAGAAGGAACTTGAGAAAGCGAATATGGTTCTTACCGTAGAAATATCCTCGCTCACATCCCTTGACAGGATAGAGAAGAGGGCAAAGAATGAGTTAGGTCTGTCCAAGCCTGAACCCGGCCAGGTA
Source organism: uncultured Nitrospirota bacterium (assembly GCA_964648095.1). Taxonomy (GTDB): domain Bacteria; phylum Nitrospirota; class Nitrospiria; order JACRHA01; family JACRHA01; genus JACRHA01. Next base: position 32,507 of record CAZYNY010000012.1, read on the forward strand.
ATAATAGTGAAGACAAATAGATCCCCCAAAGGAGGGTGCATCGCATGTTAAGTAGAAAAAAGGATAAGAAGAGACGCCTTAAGATCAAGATATCTCTTGTCATGTTCTTATTGATAATAGGTTTCACCGGGGTATTCATGCGTCTCTTTAATCTCCATGTGGTAAAGAACCAGGCCCTTGCAAGCCGCGCAGAGAAGCAGCATCAGAAGACGATAATATTGGAGGGTGAGCGTGGGACCATCCTTGACAGAAACGGAAAGATCCTGGCAGCAAACCTGGATGTGCCGTCTATGTATGCATCCCCGGTCTCCGTAAAAGATCAGGCCGCGGCATCAAAGAAGATATCACTTGCCACAGGGACAGAGTACAACATGCTTAAAAATAAGATGAAATCCGGGAAGAAATCCGGGAAGAATTTTGTATGGCTTAAAAGGAGGATAGACCCTGCAAAGGTGGAGGAGGTGAAGGGACTTGGGATAGAAGGCATAGGTCTTATTATGGAAAGCCAGAGATTCTATCCCAAAGGGAATCTCCTCTCCAATGTCTTGGGTTTTGCAGGCCTGGACAATAATGGGCTGGAAGGCCTGGAACTCAGATATGACAAATATTTAAGGGGAGATAAAAGATGGCAGGTATTGGAGAAGGATGCCCTTGGAAAGACTATCTTCCCGAAGGACAGGAAATACACGACCCCGCAGAGGGGGAAAGATATTGCACTCACCATAGATGAGGTGATCCAGTATATCAGCGAGAGAGAACTTGACCTGGCCCTGGAGAGAACTTCTGCCAAGAGCGGGTCTATAATTGTCATGGATCCGAGGAACGGTGAGATACTGGCAATGGCTGTAAGGCCGACTTTCGACCCGAATCATACAGATAGCTATCAGCCGTCAGATTTGAGAAACAGGGCTATAACGGATCCCTACGAGCCAGGGTCCACACTCAAGACTTTAGTGGCATCTGCTGCCATTGAAGAAGGCCTGGTAACACCCGATGAACTCATCTATTGCGAAAACGGGAGTTTTAATATAGGAGGAAGGGTCCTGCATGACCACGAAAAGCATGGCCTTCTCCCATTTAAAGACGTTATCAAGGTCTCAAGTAATATAGGTATTGCCAAGGTAGCTATGAGGCTCGGTGAAGAAAGGCTTTATAAATATATCAGGGCATTCGGATTAGGGGAAAAGACGGAGATAGACCTATCAGGCGAGTCAATAGGTATTGTCAGGGAACCCGGAAGCTGGACAGTTAAATCTCTCCCCTCGATATCAATAGGGCAGGAGGTAGCTGCGACACCGATTCAACTGATTACCGCAGTAGCAGCCATCGCCAATGGAGGATGGTTGATGAGGCCACACCTTGTAGACGAGATAAGGGACCAGGAAGGCAATATAGTTTTTAAATCTGCTCCGGAGGTAATAAGACGTGTCGTCTCCTTTGATACTGCAAGGGAGATGATAAAGATACTTACCCGCGTAACGGAAAGGGGAGGTACGGGCGAGAAGGCGGTCATAAGTGGCTATTCTGTAGCCGGAAAGACCGGGACAGCGCAAAAGAAGGCAGCAGGAAGCAGGGGATATTCTGCCGAATACTTTGTCAGTTCCTTTATCGGTTTTGTCCCATCCCAGGACCCGCGTCTTATAATATTAGTTGTAATAGATGAGCCGGAAGGGGTCTCATGGGGAGGGAGTATTGCCGCGCCTGTCTTTAAAAATGTGGCTGAAGAGATATTAAATTACCTGGCAATACCACAGGAAAACAGAGAAGGGATACTTATGGTTAGCCGCGAGAATGGGCAACCGGGGTCAATTAATGAGATTAGGTGACCTCTTAAGGGGGCTCGATCAGGCCATAATACATGGAAATCCGGACACAGAGATCTCCGGAGTCAGATATGATTCAAGGAGGGTTACGCCGGGTGATCTTTTTGTGGCAATGCCCGGACAGAAGGCAGACGGGCACCAGTTTCTGGATGAGGCCATAAGGAGAGGAGCTGCCGCGCTCCTGGTCAAAAAGGATAAATTGCCTATTCCAAAGGCAGGCGTCACAGTAACAGAGGTACCTGATACACGGAAGGCGCTTGCTATAGCCTCAAACATATTCTATGGCTTTCCATCCAGGTCAATGGTGTTGATAGGGATAACCGGTACCAATGGCAAGACCACCTCCTCCTATCTCATAAAGGGCATCCTCGAAGCTGCAGGAAAGAGGGTCGGATTAATAGGCACAATATCCTACCAGATGGGAGGGGAACAGATCCCTGCACCCCATACTACCCCGGAGTCTGCCGATCTCCAGGAGATCCTGGCAAAAATGAGGGATAGAGGATTAGAATATGTGGTGATGGAGGTTTCTTCGCATGCCCTGGAACAGGACAGGGTTTTTGGGACAGTGTTTGATATTGCATTATTTACCAACCTAACGCAAGACCATCTCGATTTCCACACTACAATGGAGGAATACTTCAGGGCAAAACTAAGGCTCTTCCAGGATCTCAAACCAAAAGGGACAATTAAAATAAGGGGCGTAATTAACCTCGACGATAAATGGGGCAAACAGATCATCGGAGAAATGAAATTCCCATGTTTAAGCTATTCCCTCACTGATAAGGGGGATATCATTGCCCGGGAATGTCTGTCGGGATCAGACGGGGCTTCATTTACCGCTGTAACTCCTGTTGGAAAATTTAGTATAAAGTCAAAACTGGCCGGAAGGCATAACCTGCAAAACATACTTGCCTCAATAGGCGTCGCCTGTGCCCTGGATATACCTATCAAGGCTATACAGGATGGAATATCAGGTGTGGAGAATGTCCCGGGCAGGCTTGAGAAGGTCAGCGAAGGTCAGGATTTTGAGGTCTTTGTAGACTATGCCCACACCGAAGATGCCTTAAGGAACCTCCTGTCTTTGGCCAAAGAAATATCAAGGGGAAAGATCATAACAGTCTTTGGATGCGGAGGGGATAGGGACAGGGGCAAAAGACCGAAGATGGGAAAGGTGGCCAGAGATATGTCCGACATCATGATTATCACCTCGGATAATCCGAGGGGGGAAGATCCCCTCGCAATAATAGAGGAGATTGAGACGGGCATATCCGGACTTAAAAGAGGAACAGACTATTTTGTAGTAGAGGACAGGAGGTCTGCTATTGAGATGGCCGTTAATCTAGCCATGCCCGGAGACACCGTTATTTTAGCAGGAAAGGGACATGAGGATTATCAGATTATCGGCGGAAAAAGGCTGCACTTTGATGACAGAGAGGTCGCCAGGAAGATCATCAGGGAGAGGCCGTCGAGACAAAGAGGTAAGCCCTAAGTAATGTTTACAATAGACGAGATCATATCTGCAACAGGCGGAAAAACGGTAGGTAAAAACAGCCGGATAGAGATAAACGGGGTATCAACAGATTCAAGAAATATTAATCCGGGGGACCTGTTTATTCCCTTAAAGGGCAAAAAGTTTGATGGACACATCTTTATTGACCAGGCATTTAAGATGGGGGCGTCATCCACCCTCATATCAAATGAGTATATAAACACCATCAATAGAGAGCTTTTGGGGGGACGGATCGTCATCCAGGTAGAAGATACCTTAAAGGCATTGCATGTGCTGGCAGCCATGCACCGGAGGAGATTCAATATACCGGTCATTGCTATTACCGGAAGCAACGGAAAGACCACGACAAAGGAGATGGCCTATTCCATATTGAATAATAGCCTTAAGACATTGAGGAATGAAGGCAACTTTAATAACTATATAGGTGTGCCGCTTACAATATTCAAACTTTCTCCTGATCATCAGGCATTCATTGCTGAGATGGGGATAAGCATAAAGGGGGAACTGAGTGAACTCTGCTCAATCGCCCTCCCCACAAAAGGGGTCATCACCAACATAGGCCCGACCCATCTTGAGACGCTTGTCAGCATGGAAGGCGTGGCTGAGGCAAAGTACGAACTTGCAAGATTTATTGAGGCCACAGGTGGGGGCCTGATCTTAAATGGAGATGACCCGTATCTTGCGAGACTCATACCGGATCTCAAGGTCGATCTTTTGACATACGGCATGGAGAAAGAGGTCAAGATCAGGGGGATCAGGTCCGGCCTTAAAGAGGGATATGGAGAATCCCTTATCATAAAGAGATATGATGGTGAGACAGATATCCAGTTAAGGCTGTTCGGAAGACACAATATATACAATGCCCTTGCTGCAGCCGCTATCGCCACATCCCTGGGTTTCAGGCTTGATGAGATAAAGAGGGGACTTGAAGGGTTTGTCCCGGTACCATTAAGGTCTGAGACTGTGAGGCTCAGGAAGGGTACGATGATAATTAATGACTCCTATAATGCGAATCCGGCCTCGATGAGGTGTGCGATCAGCACACTGGTGGACGTAAAAGGGAGGGGGATGGCAATTGCAGTCCTGGGAGATATGCTCGAACTTGGGGCCTCATCTATGGATGCACATCTTGAGATAGGCAGGTTTACTGCAACATGCGGCATAGACAGGCTTATCCTATACGGTGATATGGCCGCTCAGATTCAAAAAGGGGCAAGGGATGCAGGAATGGATCAGAAAAGCATAAGAATTTGCGGGAACAAAGATGATATACCTCAACTCTTGCTTGAGATGGCCGGCAAGGATGATGCCATACTTGTTAAGGGTTCCAGGGGTATGGGCCTGGATAGCGTTGTAAAAAAACTATTAACCCGCGAGGCTGCGTAATGCTCTATTATCTCCTATTTTCGCTCCATCCGCGCTCTACTGCATTTAATGTCTTCAGATATATAACATTCAGATCCATCTGCGCCTTTTTAACAGCCTTTGCGGTATCCCTGCTGATAGGGCCTTATATCATAAACAGGCTCCAGAGGAACCAAGTTGGCCAGCGGATCAGGGAGGATGGCCCTGATTCCCATCATAACAAATCCGGGACACCGACAATGGGCGGTGTGATAATACTGATAGCCATTATCGCATCTGTATTGCTCTGGGCCAATTTCAAGAACAGATACATCTGGGTCACACTCTTTTCTGTACTAGGGTTTGGTCTTATCGGCTTCTTTGATGACTATCTCAAGTTTATCCGGAACAGGTCGGACGGGCTCGCAGCAAGGTATAAATTCGGGCTTCAGATCATTGTTTCTTTGGTTATAGGTATATTTCTTTACAGTATGGCTGCATATTCTACAAGACTCAATATCCCATTCTTTAAGCAGTTCTCGCCTGATATTGGATGGCTCTACATCCCATTTATCGTATTGGTATTAGTAGGGACCTCCAACGCAGTGAACCTGACAGACGGATTAGACGGCCTTGCCGTCGGTCCCGTGGTTGTGGCAACTATTACATATATGATCGTGGCATACGCAACAGGCCATAAGAAGTTTGCAGAATATCTCCTGATTACGTATACGGGCGGCGCGGGAGAGATTGCCGTATTCTGTGGTGCCATGATTGGCGCAAGTCTCGGGTTCCTCTGGTTCAATGCATATCCTGCATCGGTATTCATGGGGGATGTAGGCTCCCTGGCCTTAGGCGGGGCGCTCGGTACTGTAGCAATCATATCCAAACATGAGCTCCTCCTCCCGCTGGTCGGAGGGATCTTTGTTATTGAGGCGCTGTCGGTAATATTCCAGGTTGCATCTTTCAAATCGAGGGGGAAAAGGGTCTTTCTGATGGCGCCGATACATCACCATTTTGAATTGAAGGGCTGGCAGGAACCAAAGGTGGTAACAAGGTTCTGGATTATAGCCATCATCCTGGCACTACTGAGCCTTTCAACGCTGAAACTGAGGTAGGCATGGAATTTAATGGAATGAATACAGTCGTGGTAGGCGCAGCCAGGAGCGGTATCTCCTCAGCAAGGCTCTTAAGATCAAAGGGCGCAGGGGTAACCCTCACCGACAGGAACAGGGAGGAGGCAATACCTGCTGACCTGTCAGGCCTTAAGAAGACAGGGGTCAATATTCAGGCCGGCGGACATAATGAACAAGTCTTACTTGCCGCTGACCTTATTGTGATCAGCCCCGGCGTATCCATGGATATCGCGCCCCTAAAGTCGGCAAGGAAAAAGGGGATTGATATCATAAGTGAAATCGAGCTTGCCTCATATTTCATAAAGGCGCCTATTATCGGAATAACCGGAACCAATGGAAAGTCCACAACAACGACCCTTGTCAATAAGATATTGCAGGAAGATGGGAAGGATGTATTTGTGGGGGGGAATCTTGGCACCCCGCTTTCCGAGGCTGTGCTTTCAGGGGAAAGATATGATCTAGTGGTCTGCGAGATAAGCAGCTTCCAGCTTGAAGGGATAAAGAGTTTTAAGCCCCATATCGCAGCCATATTAAATATCACCCCTGATCACCTTGATAGATATGGCACTATGGATGATTATATAGAGGTAAAGTGGAGGATATGCAAGAACCAGGGAGATCAAGACTTCGCTGTATTAAACCTGGATGATCCCCTCCTTTCCGGGAAAGGGGGTCTGACCAGATCCATGACAGTCTACTTCAGCAGGAAAAAGAGGGTTGAATACGGGATATTCATAGAAAAAGGGGTCATGAAGTCCAGCATGGGTGCATATAGGGACATCATAAAGACCGAT